>CANOLA010000083.1 GCA_947566705.1 uncultured Lachnospiraceae bacterium
CGCCCTGTTAATTTCCAGTTTATGTAATTTTAACCTCTGTCCGCTACCGACTGTTTTTCCACAATCTCTCCGGTTACAATCTGTACGCCTTTTGTATACTTCCTGTTTTTTATTTTTCTGATAATGGACTTCACGCAGAGGTCCGCCATATGTTCCACATCAACTTCATATGAGGTAATCCGCCCGCTGTCCATATGCTCCGGGAGAAAATTATCAAATCCCACAACCGAAACATCCTCCGGCACCCCAAGCCCCAGTTCTTCCAGGTCATTAATCACGGTAAACGCTGTATAGTCACAGCTGCACACATAGGCATCCACTCCCTTATGCTCCGTGATAATCTTATCAAACGTTCTGTCCCTTTCATCACGGTCCGGAATTTCCCATTCTTCCTGAAACGGGATACCGGACTCCCGCAGCGCCCTCCGGTATCCCCAGAACCGGTCTGCGATACTGCTGGTTGCTTCCACGCTCCCCACATATGCGATTCTTTTATGCCCCCGCTTTATCAGATAGTTCGTCAGCATGTACATGCCGTAATAGCCGTCGGATATAACTGTATCCAGCACTACTGACGGCATATAAGTGTCCAGAAAAAACACTGGCAGATTTGTCTGTTCCACCATTGCCCGGATATAGCTTTCTGCCATCTGTCCCAGAAAAATCAGCCCGTCTACTTTTCCTTCCTGCATGACACGCGGAAGTTCCCTTTCTTTTTCCGCATCCTTTCCCAGTATTTCAAGAATCCCGTAATACTGGTTATCATACAGTGCCCGCACAACCTTTTCGTACAGTTTCTCATAAAAGGAAATGGAATATCCATAATACTGTTCCGGCACAATAACCCCGATATTTCCGGTTTCCACTGCTGCTTTCCGGTACGTTGCCGGGATATAGCCCATTTCATCCGCAATGCTTTTTATCCGCATCCTCAGCTCATCGCTGACACCTGCTTTGCCGGACAGTGCCTTGGACACCGCAACTGTACTTACGCCAACCTTTTCCGCTATATCTGCAAGGGTCACATCTTTTGCCATCTGTTTTCTCCTTTGCCTCATTCACAGACTCTGTCTTAAATTAATATAAACAACTTCATGCAAGTTGTCAACCGGACCAGCCTTCAGCGGATTTCATCAGCCCTCTCCATAATCAGCTTAAATGCCGCTGTATCCGCATAGGTCATAGCCTCATTATGGAGAAACGCTACCACAGCATCCTCCGGCGCCAGAAGTTCTGACAGGCACGCGCCGTCATACGGCTGCAGCACACGTGCGAGAAGCTGTCCTTTTTCCACCCGCTCACCGGGTTGTACATGGCATTCAAAAAAACCTGCGTCCTTTGTCCGCAGTGTCAGCATCCGGCTGCTGTCCACCACCCTTGAATGATAGCCCTCGTCCCCGCAGTAACGAATCATCTTTTCTTTTTCCATAAAATTTAAAACTGCTTCCACCGCCTGTCCGGCACTTTTTTTGTCAATGGTTTCCGTGCTGGTCGTATAAATGGAAAACGCTTTTGTCTCCCATACCTGCCAGTTGTAATTTAAGGTTGTCGTGTCAAACGGCCTTACATCATGCAGGATGACGTATGGCAGGCCAAACTCTTTCGCCTGTTCCACGTAATCCATAAACTTCATGATGCGCACATGCGGGACAAATGCACCCGGCATGTAAAAGGAGGCAAACTGGATTCCGTATTCATAGTCCTTAATATTTTTAAAAATACCGTCTGCAATCCGCTGAGTGGTTTCCCCCTCGCTGTAGCCCGGAAACATCCGGTTAATATCCGTATTGTCAATACTCCAGAACCGTTTTTTGATATTCATGGAATATGGATTGGCACATGGGATAACAAGGATTTCCTTCCCTCCTGCAATCCGCCCCTCTTCTTCCAGCTTTTTTAATTTCTGTACCAGCAGACTGCATGCATAAAGCTGCTGGTTTTCGTTTCCGCGCAGGCTTCCCACAATGCACAGGGACTTTTCACCTGAGCCGAACGTATATCCCTTTACCCGGAAATCATCACGGTACAGTGCCTTAATCTCAAATACTGTCTGTTCTTTCATGCCTGTTCCTCCAATAGCGAACATCAGCCCATTCCAAATTTGCCTAACGGCAAATGGGCTGACGCTACATGTCAAGTTTTCACAGAAAACTTGACACAACCGGTGCATTACATATAATCCGTCCCATCAGGGAGCCTTCATCCACAATCGGATATTCCCTGATGGTAAAAAGCAGGCCGCTTTCAGGAGCCCGGATTTCACACGCCGGTTCCAGGGTCAGCGGATTAATAATAACACCAATGCACTCGCCCTTTTTTACCATACTGTTATGGGATTTCTGTTTCAAAAAAACGCCGGAAACCGGTGCATTTAAAAAACAGACGTCATCCGCCCGTTCAGAAACCACGGGAGTCCGCACCCTGTCCACCGGACCGCTCCAGATTCCCTGCTCTTTCATCAGGGAAAAAATTCCGTCCACAAGCTGGTCTCCGTATTCTTTTGTAATCCGCATGCCCACTCCCATCTCCACGACCAGCGTCGGCACGCCGCGGCTGTTTAAGCTGTGTGCAAAGGTTGATTCCAGTACGGTGCTCGCCCCGTGTACCCAGATAAAATCCACATTGGAAAGCTTTGCATAAGGCAGAAGCGTTTCCTTAAACAGCTCATTAATCCGAATCTGGGGGATTTCCGTCAGATAGATATTGCTGGCATGGATATCCAGGCACAGGCCGGCTCCTTCCATGTCATGGAGAATTTCAGCTGCAAGATACTCATTCATGTCCCCGTCCTTCCTTCCCGGAAAAATACGGTTCATATCCAGATCAAACGCCGGAATCCCCCTTGTAACGGAATCTATTCCAAACGGGTTTAACGCCGGGTAAATGTCCACGGTTCCTGTCAGGTAATGGGGATTTTCCAGAATTCTACGCCCTGTTTCGTAACAGACATACTGTCCCTCCAGCTCATCCCCGTGGATTCCGGTTACAATACAGATCCGGTTTCCGCTGTCCTTTTTTGCATCTGCCCGCAGCCGCTGTCTGCGAATGGACAGTTTTTCGTCCACAGGCATCTGTACCTGTGCGATTGTTTCTATCATACTAAATTCCCCTCCTCATGACAGGACTACTACAGACACTTCCTGCGTCTGGGTGGTCTGTCCGCAGAATACGCCCTGGTTTATCATGCAGTCCTTATAATCACGGCCATTTGATATTTTGATATGGTCATTTTTTACCGTCAGAAAATTTGTCGGGTCAAAGGCGTACCACCTTCCCGAATCATAAATTTCCACCCATGCATGGCTTGCGCCCTCGCCCTCTAACATTCCCACGACATAGCGTGCCGGAATCAGAAACATCCGGCAGAGTGAAATCATGATATGTGCATAATCCTGGCAGACGCCTTTTCGCAGCGCAAGCGCCTCTTCTGCCGTGGTCAGTACATTCGTTGCCCCGGCTTCATAGGTAAAGTCCCCATGCAGCTGCTCCATAATCCGGTATGCCTTGTCATAACTGGAAACCGCTGCCGGGAAATCAAATTTCTTCCGGTAAGCCAGCAGATGCTCTCCCGGTTTTGTCAGCCATGTCTGGTACTTGAAAATTGCCGCTCGTTCCTCCCTTGGCGCACTTATGCTGTCGGAAAGTCCGGTTGTCACATTTCCCCTGACATCAACCTCAAAACGGTCGTGCTCCCCCTTGGAATACCCGTAAATACACTCGTTTTCAAAAGAGTCCTGCGCCAGGCTGACAAACTCATTCGGAAAAACGGTATAGCTTAAATTCTGTATGCGCTGCCTCTCATCTGAGCCGGGCAGGCAGCGGAGGGTAAAATGGTGTTCCCGCACAGGGGATGCAAAGCGGATGCGCATGGAATAATGAAACTGTAATGCTTTCATAATATCAGCCCTCCACTAAGGCTTCCACCTCTGTGACAATTTCACGGTAATCCATTTTTTCCACTGCTTCCTCCAGTTTTTTAAGCACGGTTTTGCTGTAGTGGAGCGAGGTATTTTCGATTCTGCCTGCCAGACGGTGGATTTCCCTTGTCATGGCTGTTTCATTCATCTGCAGCCTGGCGTACAAATCCAGCCGTTCCACCCGTTTTCCGATTTTGATGTCATTGCGCACAAGCTGGTCTTCTATACTGTCGTCCGCCTGTCCCCAGAACGCCACAAGATTATCCTGCACCTTCTGCAGCGGCACCAGCGGTGCCTCGGACTGGACCGCCCTGTTCATTTCATAAACCGCAAGCTGTATGTAGGCCAGTGTTTCACTTCCGATTTCCTCCCGCAGGACAATGGCGTTATCATACGCACGCTGTAAGTTGGCATAAATGGAATTCGGATTTTCCCCGTCAAAGCAGTAACGCCTGATAAAATCGTCCTTTGATTCATAAATGCACGGAATATCCAGGCGCCTGCAGAATTCCTCATACTGGTGTTCGTCAAAATCTATCATTGCATCGAAACTCTTTTTAAATAAAGAAATGGTTGTATACACCCGTTCGCTGTAGCGTCCCAGCCAGAACAGGCGGTCTGAATTTTCTACTGAGATAATACCCATGTATCCTTGAAACCTCCTCCCTGTGATGAATTTACGATAAAGGATTTGGGATTACGCGAAAACCTTGTCAGTCCGCTCCTCCATACCATCGGTTCATCCGCCATCAGGACAAACGCACGTAAATCCGCTTTTCTCGGAACCACTTTTCCTTCGTCAAAAATATCTATGTCCACAAAATCAATCACTTCCTGTGCGATAAAACGGCGCGGCTCTTTTTTCAGAAGCTGTATAAAATCCGCCTTCTGTTCCTTTGACATGGAGTTTCCGAATACCACTCCGTAGCCTCCGGCTTCCGCCACATCCTTAAGCACCAGATTGTCAAAATGCTCAAGAACGTAAGCCATATCATCTTTGTAATACGGAACATAGGTCGGTGCATTTTTTAATACCGGCTCTTCATCAAGGTAATAGCGTATCATCTTCGGAACGAAATAATAGATTCCCTTGTCGTCCGCCACACCGTTTCCAGGTGCATTTAAAAGCGCCACATTTCCTTTCCGGAAAATATCATAAATATGCGGAATGCCAATCACGGATTCCTCGTTAAAGGACATCGGGTCCAGGTATTCGTCGGAAATCCTGCGGTATACTGCACCGACAGGCTCCTTTTTGCCCGTGTAGTCAATATAGTAGAGATGGTCGTTTTCCACGGTCAGCTCGCTTCCGGTCACCAGATGCGCTCCTGTTTTTTCCGCCAGATAGGAATGCTCAAAGTATGCGGCATTATACCGTCCCGGCGTCAGAATCACGGTATGTCCCCCGGTATTCACATAGTCCATCGTCTTACGGAGCATGTCTGCATAATTACGGTTGTCATCAATATGGTGCTTTTTAAAGGTTTTCGGACTGCTCCTTCTGCAGAACTCCCTGGCAATCATGGGATAGGACGCACCGGACGGCACCCTTAAGTTATCCTCAAGGATATACCATTCCCCGTCCTTTCCCTGTACCAGGTCAATACCGGAAATATGGGCGTAAATCCCCTTTGGCGGACAGACCCCCTCGCACCTTGGCAGATATCCGCTGGATGCATATACAAATTCCTCCGGAACAACGTTATCCTTTACAATCTTTTTTTCACTGTAAATGTCATTTATAAAATAATTCAGTGCCAGGACCCGCTGCTTTAATCCTTTTTCCAGATATAAAAATTCCTGGTTTGTGATAATGCGCGGAATTGTATCAAATGGAAACAGCTGTTCTTTGAATGTCTGGTCCTTATAGATTCCAAACTTAACACCGTACCTTGCCAGCAGTTCATTCACTGTTTCTGTCTGGTTATATAAATCCATGTTTACCATATCATTTCCTCCTCTCCCGGAATCATCCTTAAAAAACAAAAAGACGCCTGCCCTAAAGCAAACGTCTTCGTTTCTGGTTCTTATTATATGCCCCTTTTTTCCAAAGTGCAAGTGTTATTTTATCATTACTGTAAATCCAATATCGGAAACTGCAGCATTCCCGTCAATTTTTTTGTTATAATCCACAGGTTTTACGGTTAGTTTTTTTCCGTCCGCCTTAAATTTTCCGTTCCAGTTGTCGGATAATTCTATCCCGTTTTCAAACTGGATTTCCACCTTCCAGCCGTCTGCTGCCTCCCCGGATTTATTGGAAACGCTCAGTCTGTACTGGTAAACTTTTTTCCCGTCGCTTTCCCAGCTTCCGGAAACCGTCAGCGCGGCCTTTAAGTTTTTATCACTGGTTTTTATCTGTACAATTCCCTCCGGTACGCCGGACGGTTCTTCCTCCATGGCTTTTTTGTCCCCCGTTAGCATGGCATATATCCACTTTCCCCCGTCGCTTAAATCCTTTCTGGTAAAGCCGTCTGTTTTTGTACAGGATGGCAGAAACATGGAGGATGCTTCCTCCTTATTGGCAAGGTTCCATGCCACATGGCTGATTTTACAGGAATCCAGAAGCTTCATCCACTCATTTGCCGATTCCACATCCACCATTCCGTTTCCGCTCGCCTCGCAGATACCGTATTCGGATACAAATACCGGAAGTCCTGCTTCGTATGCAGCTTTTAATGTATTCCTCAGTTCCTCCTTATGGGTTGCCGCGTAAAAGTGCAGGGTATACATGATGTTTTCCTGGCCCTTTATCGGGTCAGCCGCCGCCTCATTTACATACTGGCTCCAGTTCGGCGTGCCGACTAATATCACAGCGTTTTTGTCGTTTTTGCGGATAACGGGGATCATCTCTTCTGCATAGGATTTTATATCCTTCCATGTGGTATCTCCGTTCGGTTCGTTACAGATTTCATAAATAACATTGTCATAGTCAGCATATTTTTCTGACATTTCCCGGAAGAATTTTTTTGCTTCTTTTTTGTATGTGTTCGGGTTATTATCTGATAAAATATGCCAGTCTATTATCACGTACATGTTTTCGGCAGCTGCATAATTAACGCCGTCGTCAATCAGCTTTTTTAAGTCATTTTTATTTCCATCCGTGCAGTAGCCGCCGTTTTCTGCGGTATACATGGCAAGCCTTATAACATTGGCATTCCATTTTTCATGAAGCTCCTTTACCAGTTTTGCATTCACATACTGCGGAAACCATGCCAGTCCGTGGGTACTGACGCCCCTAAGCTGCACCGGGTTTCCCTTACTGTCGCAGAGACTGGCGCCCTTTACCTGCAGTGCGCCGTAATATTCGCCTCCTGCGGCGGATGGCAGCTCAGTTTCCGGTTCTTTTTCCTGCTCTTGTTGTGATTCCTTAGAAGACTCGGAATTCCCAGATTCTTCTTTTTCTTTCTGCACCGCAGTCTGGGTGCCGGATTCCGGCGCGGAAGCAGGTTCTTTTTTTCCAGCTATCACCATTCCGGCAATGACTCCACAAAGGATGCAGATAAGTGCTGCCATTATGAGTACGGCGCCTTTTAGAAAACGTGTGTTGTTCATGGTTTTCTCCTTAACTATATATATTCCTCAATCGTCCCCATCAGTTCCTGAAGATCAATCGGTTTTGCAATATGGGCATTCATTCCGCTTCTGGCAGATTTCCTCCGGTCCTCCTCCATGGCATTTGCACTCAGTGCAACGATCGGAAGCACTGTGGCGTCCTCACGGTCCATCGCACGGATTGCCTGCGCCGCTTCATACCCGTTCATGACAGGCATCTGAATGTCCATAAGAACCATGTCAAAATAGCCTGCTGCATGGCTCTTCACTGCCTCGACCGCTTCGCTGCCGTTGTTTACAATCTGTATCTGGAATCCGGCATCTGTCAGAAGCTCCATAACAATTTCACAGTTCAGCTCATTGTCCTCCGCAACAAGAATCCTGTTTTTACCAAAATGCTCCCTGGTACTCCTGTCAGATGCTTCTTCATTTGCGGATTCATGATTCTGCGCCATATCTGCCGGCTCAAATTCCAGAACAATTGAAAATGTCGTGCCCACTCCTTTTTTACTTTCTGCAGTAATCGTCCCGCCCATCAGTTCCACCAGGTTTTTTGAAATGGAAAGTCCAAGACCTGTACCGTTATAATTCGTTGCCACTGACTGCGACTCCCGTTCAAAGGTATCAAACATACGCTCCATAAATTCCTCTGACATACCAATGCCAGTGTCCTTTACAAGGAATTCATAAATACAGGTATCCTCGGCCGTGCTTTCCTTTTGTCTTGCAGTCAGGTGGACAGACCCTTTCGGAGCTGTAAACTTCACTGCATTTCCAATCACATTTACAAAAATCCTCCGGAAATTCAGGGGATCAGCATAAACCATTTCATTCTGCAGACTGATATCTTCCGTAAAACATATCCCCTTTTCTGCAATCTGGGTACTCAGCATTTCGATTACACTGCCAAGCTGTTCTTTCAGGCTGCACGGGCGTTTTTCCAGTCTTAACTGGCCGCTCTCTATCTGGCTCATATCCAGCACATCATTAATCAGATCCAGCAGATAGCTGCTGGAAACATCGATCTTACTGAGGCAGCGTTCCAGTTCCTCCGGCCGGTCCATGTATTTACGCGCCACGGTTGTAAAACCGATAATGGCGTTCATCGGCGTTCGGATATCATGGGACATATTGAACAGAAAAGCGGACTTTGCCCTGCTTGCATGAACCGCATCATCCCTTTCCTGCTCGGTCCTTATGCGCTCTTTCGTCTGCTCCTGTACCCTGAGCACCTGCTCTGTTACATTCTTAAATCCCAGAACCACATGTCCGTCCCTGTCAGCATTAAATACTTTTGCAAAATACATATCCATATAATTTAATTTATTCCCTGCAGTACGGCTGCGGAATGTAATACTGTATGCAGATTCTGACTTAAGATGGCGCTGTATGTTTTCTTCCTGTCCCTCGCAAAGAAACATTTCCCTATCTTCCGGCAGAATATATTTCTCTGCATAATCCCTGATTCCCTCCTGGTATTTCCTCTCCCTGTTCCAGGAGACATCATCCGGCAGCCGGTACGGAATCATGATATCCGCCTTAAAATCCACCAGGTAAATGGCATCAAACTCACTGCTGAGTCCCATAATTACCTCGCTTTTTCTCTTCTCCTCCTGGATTTGCAGATATTTCTCATGTGCATCAACCGCCTCCTTTTTAAGGACTTCCAGCATTTCCCTGTTCTCTTCATAAATGGAATTATAGGTTTCTGCCACATAGGAAAGCTCCGCAACCCCTTTTTGAGGCAGCTTTTCCCCGGATTTCATATTTTTCACATAGTTTCTCAGCGGCTTTAAAATCATCCTTCCTGTTCCAAAAGCAAATAATACCAGGAGAAATACTATAAGAAATAACTGTATCTGCAGACTTTTCAAACGGCGGCTCAGACGGGAACTGCTCTTAAGCTGCGCATTATGGGTGGTATTAACCAGACTCTTCAAAGAATTTTCCACATCCGAATAAATTTCAGTCTTGCATTTTTCATAGACCTCATCAAATACCATCGTCTGTGCAAGTGCCTGTTTATCCTCAGGAGACAAAGCCATGTCCTCAGTCTGCAGTCTGACAGACCGGATGGTCTGCGGCAGTGATTCTTCCCCATAGCCTTTCGCCAGAACCACCAGCTTCATTGCATAATATTCCCGCTCCATTAATTCCCGGGAAGAATCCAGCGCTTTCTGCAGTTTTTCCAGAATATCACTTTCCCCAAAACAGCCTGCCAAATCTTCCACTGACCGATCCCTGCGTTTCTTATCTTCTGCTTCCTCAAAATAATTCTGAAGATACTTAAGGTCACAGGTCATAACAAACATCCGTACCTGTTCTGTCAGGTAATCCGATGCTTCCTTCAGCTGGTCTGCGTCTTTTTCACACTGGATATAAATTTCTGTATTTTCGTGCATTGCGTGATATTCCACGGTGCAGTTATAAATTGTAGCTAAAAGCAGAAGCATAACAAGGAGTGCCACTGTAACTGTAGCGGCACTCAGCTTCTGAATACTGATATGTTTCTCCTGGTTCCGTTCCTTTTGCATGATTTTTCCCTTATTCCTCTATTTGCTGATACACAGGGCAAAATAGTCGTTTTTTTCCGTGCAAAACAGCAGGCTGTACGGTGGGTACTGTTTATCAAATGAATGGACCACCTGCTCGAAGGACAGTATATTTATCTTTTCGTACTGGTAATCCTCCCCCAGGGAAAAATGTGTTTCCATACACTGCATAAACCTCCGGGAAATCACCTGCATCGCCTCCACAATGGTTTTATCTATCTTTTTCACCTGTTTTCCCAGCATATCACTAAGCAGGTTTAGAATCATCTGTTCCTCGTAGACCAGAATGACCTTTACCTCCTTTTTGTCCGGCATACGGTAGGTAAGCCTGTAGCAGAGCGCCCTTCCGGAGGCAAAGTCCTCTCCGCTGTAATGCCTGCTCACAATGTCAGCCTCCAGCCGGAACAGATCATACAGCGTCTGTACCACGGCTTTTTCCAGTGAAGCCAGTTCATTATCTGCCGGCTGGTGCACCCATTTGTGGGGTGTTTTTCCGGTAATCGCACGGTCCTCAATCATAATATGCCCGTTTAACCATCCAACACAGATCCCCAGAAAATGCTGGATTGATTCCTCGGAATAATCCTGTGATTCGAGTTCCAGTTCCAGCGCAGGAAGTGTTTTGTTCTGCATATTATCATGCAGGCTTTTATGTATGGCATAATCCTTATAGTCAATGAACCTCATATAAGCTTCTTCTTCGGCAAAATGCTTTTCTGTATAGCTTTTCAGGTATTTGATTCCCTCCTGGCAGGCATGCTTCTGCTTTTCCGTATCCTCTGCAAGATTCAGCAGTTTGCCAACAATTGAAAAAAGCCTCCGGTGCGCACTGTCAATCCTTTCCACACCAATATTAAACCGGTCGTTCCACTTTATTTCGCTCATCATTCCCCTTTTTCCTTTCTGTCTGTTATCTGTAATGCTCCAGAAGCCACTTTGCCACGCCGTCGCTGTTATTGTCTTCAATCACGCCCGTAGCAATATCCTTCAGTTCCTGCACGGCATTGGAAACAGCATATGATTCGTCAGCGATTTCAAACATGTCTGTATCATTTTTTCCGTCTCCGAAAACCACAAGCCTTTCGCATTCAAGCTGTTTTTTTAACTGCAGTGCCGCATTTGCCTTTGTCGCCGCCTCGGGCATAATCTCCAGCCACTGTTCCCCGGAATATATATCCCTCTGGAATACACAGTGAAAATCGGATTTATATTTTTCGTATAAAGGTTTTAATTTCTCTGTCTCATCAATACAGGTAATATAAAAAATTTCCCCGGCGGACAGTTCTTCCACTTCCGTTACCGGATGGTTCCGGCTGTCGTTTCTGCTCCTTCCAAAATCCATCATGCCCTTTGTGCATTTTTCCGGCAGCCAGGAAAACTTTTCTTCCCCGTTAAGAAATGAATATACCATAGGATATATCCCATGGCAGAACAAATCCTGTAACACTTCTTTTACGGAGGCATTAAAAAAATTCTGCTGCATAAATGTCCCGTCCGCATTATCCACAATCATCGCCCCGTTATAGGTAATCAGGGGAAATTTCGCAATTAATCCCTCGGTAACTTTGTGCGAAGTCACAAACGACCTCGCTGTTGCATAGGAAAAGAGCATTCCGTCGTTTACCAGACGGTTGATAACTGTATTTGTATATTCGCTGGTACGTTCATTACTCCGCAGTAATGTCCCGTCCAAATCTGATACGTATAATGTTTTCAATCTTTTTTCACCTTTAATTCTGCAACTGCCCCATAATGTAATATTTCAAACTTTTCCGGTGCTGTTTCCTCCAGCATTTTTTTATGCTCCGTTTCCCACGCCGAAATCTCTGTTTCTGTCATGGATGCCCCGACGCCGCGGCACGCCTTCATTCTGCCGTGCCATGTTTTTCTTGTAAACGAAACCTTTAAATCAAATTCCTCATGGGAAACCAGGTCAAAATATTCTTTCATTGCATCCGGTATAAAAACCGGTTTTCGTGTTTCCCCTGCCCCGCTCCAGTTCGGATTATATTTTAAAACAAGCTCCTCAGAAGCCCCTGCAATCCTGTCCTCAAACGGAAGCCATGCCATATACAGCACCAGCAGACGTCCGTTTTCCTTTAATATCCTGGCAAACACCGGAGCTGTTTTTTTGTGGTCAAAATAGAAAAAACACTGGCATGCCGTAATAACATCAAACGATTTTTCCGGAAAATTAATGTTCTCGGCTGCACATACCAGATATGTAATTTCCATTCCGCTTTCTTCTGACAAACGTCTGGCCTCAGCAATCTGGTTTTCAGAAATGTCCGTTCCTGTCCATTGTGCGCCCTGGGAATAGAGATTTCTTGGGAGCACTCCGGTTCCCGTACCGAGATCCAGAACATGCTGCCCTCTCGTACAGAGATTTCTCTGCACAATCCTGTCATAAAATTCCTGCGGATAAATGTCCCTGTACTTTGCATACTCTTTTGACGTAAGCCCCCAGTCGAATGCCCGTCCGCCGTCAATTACCTGATTTACCATTAACAATTCTCCTTACCATGCTTTCCTGCAACAGCTTTAATTCATCCAGCACGACAGCTGCTTTAAATCATACAGCTTTTCATATCCTTTTTTATCCTGGAAATTTGTTTCCACAAGCTCAAGCGTCACCAGGCTGTCCATTCCCTCAAATACGGTATAGTCCGGTGTGTTGAGTCCCTGAATCCGGAGTACCTGGACACCCCTGAAATACCGGATATCCCGGTATGTATTTTCTGCAGTATTTTTATACCAGTTTTCCCATTCATTTTCATCTTCAAAGGCTTCGTAATAACGTTCCTCAAAGATGCTTTCCCGGTATTCCTCCCACGCTTTTACTGCCTTTTGGGAACAGGCATCCGTGTTTTCTTCATGCTCAAATGAATAAGACACATACAGCCGTGAAAAATCTGTATCCTCATCATCCAGAAACCGCTTAATGTCGTCATCCCTGAGTGCAAAAATCCACTCGTCACCACCGTCCGTATCTGCAAACGGCTCCGGCGGCACTTCTTTGGATACCGCAATAAAAAAGTCGTTGTCAAAACTTTCCCCTGTCCGCAGATATTTAATCTGTTCCAGATCGGAAACGGTAAGCTCCCCGTCCTCTTTCCCCAGACAGGCGCGGACTGCCTTTTCCATCCATTTTTGTGTAAATGTCACATTTTCACTTTTATCCATTGTTCCTTCTCCTTATAATTCCAGAATTTTGCTCTAATTATATCATACACAGCCGCCATTATAAACCCTGTTACTGACGTTTTTCCACTTCCATACTAATCACTGCGTCAGGGTTTTCTGAAATAAACTTTCCTATTTCATCCAAAAACCGCTGTCCGTACTTACTGTATTTACGCTCCCCCACACCGGATACATCCAGCATTTCCTGCCTGTTTCCCGGTGTTTTTACGCACATGTCAATTAATGTTTTGTCACTAAAAATAATATACGGCGGCATTTTCTCTTCCTTCGCAATGACCAGCCGCAGCTGACGGAGTTTTTCAAATAACTGGTAGCCTGCAGACGTAAGTGTATCCGTACTTCTTTTTCCGGTATTTTTGCTGCGTACCCGTTTTTCCTTTTCCTCGAATTTTTTTACGATAACGCGGGTATTCTCATCCTTTAACCGGCTGATATCCCCCATCTTAAGTACACTGTACTCTCCCGCTGTCAGGACAAGATATCCTTCCGCCAGCATCTGGTTAATCAGCAGTCTTAAGTCGTTTTCATTTCTCTGCGAAAGGACCCCGTATGACTTGTATGAAGTTGCACCAACTTCCTTTAATCTTGCACGGCTTGCGCCAAGCAGGGTTCCCAGCACGATATTTAATCCGAATCTTCCCCTCGTTTCCGCAACGCAGTTAATCACCCATCTGGCATCATCCGTCATGTCACTTTCTGAAAATTCGCGGTGGCAGTTTCCGCAGTTGTCACAAGGTGCGGTTATTTTTTCGCCAAAATATTCCAGTATATAATTCCTGAGACATGCAGTTGTTTTACAGTATCCTTCCATGGCCTGCAGTCTCTGGGCGTCCCTTTGTCTGATCAGCTCAATATCGTCTGCCTCCACATCATCCATTTCCTTTTTATCCAGAAGAAATTTATTAATCATAACATCCTGC
>CANOLA010000084.1 GCA_947566705.1 uncultured Lachnospiraceae bacterium
CTACCAGGCGGATTCGAGACTTTCACTCGTTGGAAACGTGCGCCGCTAGGCGCACGTTATAAAAAGGAACCCCGCAATGCGGAGTTCCTTTTTCATGGGCAGAGGTGGATTCGAACCACCGAAGCAATTTGCAGCAGATTTACAGTCTGTCCCCTTTGGCCACTCGGGAATCTGCCCATTTATAATTAGATTATAGCATAAGTGCCATCTAACTGTCAAGTAATCCCCAAAAAAACGGTGCAAATCGAACATATGTATTGTGTAAATACAAATACTATGCTATACTTGAACCAAGCAATCGCGTTACAAGGTGGTTAACCTCCCACACTCGAAAAAGAAGGGAGGTGGTGCATATGAGTACATACGAAGTTTTAACACTGTTAATGCTTTTTGGAACGTTTCTCGTTGCATTGCTTACCTATATTGATAGGAATAATAAGCGAAAATAAATAAACCCACCTTGTTTCTTGGCCGATTCAGGTAGGTTTATCACTATCCTTGAGGCTAACCACTTTGGGCGGTTGCTTCTTCTTATGCTAATAATATAACATATCCTTTAACCAAAAACAAGTGATTCACTACAATTTCTCTGCCACCCAGTAATCATAATAAGAAATCCTCTGCGGGCTGATTACCGGCTCCTCGGACTTTGTATACCCGGCCTTTTTCAGCGCTTCAATCCGGTCCACGGCAGGCTCCGTTACTGCTCTCCGACCCTTACTCCATGCACCACAAAACGGTTTCCGGTGGTGGAGCAGGTCGAGCAGGTAATGATATGGTCGTTTTTATCCGCCTTTACCCCGGTGTCCCGCAGTGACAGTCCGTAAAGCTTTTCTATAAATTCCCCGAACGAATCGTCTGCTGCAAACGGCACGGAATAAATAAAGCTGTCCGCACTAACATTCTCGTAGGCAAAAATCCGGTAACGGTATGCCCTTTCCTCGGTAATAATCTGAAAATACTGGTGATCCTTATAGTAGTCTTCTTCCCTGTAATAATACCGCAGCTTTCCAAACATGCTCAGATTACGCATGTTATGTCCGTAAATGATAGTATGGCTGTCAGAAAAATCAGGTTTATTTTTTCCTTCGATAAAGATGGAACCAGCCACTGCCGATGAACCGTCCATGGCAGTATGCAGATACTTGTCATCCTCCCCGGAATACATCAGAGGATAACTGATATCCTCATTTTCAAAGTAAATCCAGCCGACAACCTCCGGATTTACCGCTTTTAACTTGTCAAAATCAACGTCAAGTCCAACTGTCCAGTCCGCCTTCGCTTTTGTTTCCCCGCCGGATGTTTCACTGCCGGTCTGGGTACCCGCAAATTCCTCGTTTAAATCCTCATAAAGCTCGTTGGAGTTCTGGTAATTTATCTGCGTGCTGGCAAGCACATATCCGCCTGCTGCAATCATCAGTACCCCGGCAGGAACTAAAAGTGTGGTTACCTTTGATTTTGGGCGCAGACTCTGTTCCTCTTTCTGGAACATCTTCTGCAGCACAACTGTAAGCAGGCGCAGTGCAACTGCAAGCACAACCAGCGCAAGCAGGCTCATTTTACCGGATGCGCTGGCAAACAGTGCACAGACTCTGCCCAGTCCTGCAATATGGATTTCCACCTTTCCAATCAGACGTTCATAACCAACCGGTGCCAGATCCTCCCTGTCGTTTGCATCCCCTTTTGTGGTAAACTCACGCAGATCTGCATTGTTCCCGGTTACACGGTGGGTAATGACAGACTCTGAAGCGCCGCTGGAATATGCTATGACATCCCCGACCGCCACTTCCTCCGGCATGGTGCTTTTTACATAGACAAGGCTGCCCACCGGAATTTCCGGCTCCATACTGCCGCTGACAATATTGTAGGACTGGTATCCCAGAAAACGCGGAACTGTGACCGGAATGCAGAGTATAATCACTGCAAACAGTATCAGATTACTGATGAATCCGGGAACCGCTGCTTTTTTCAAACGTTTTTCCTCCGTTTTTTCAGTATCACAAACAGAACCAGTGTCGTAATCATTATGACTGCCGCAACTGAGCCAATAATTACCGGGGCAAGCATTCCGTTTTCTGTAATTCGGCTGACGGTGTTATCTTTGTCCGAACCGCCGTTACCTCCTGCTGCCTGTGGTACCAGTTCGTCAGCAATGTCTACCGGCTGATTAATTTCTTCTTCGCGTTCTTCTTCGTTACCGCCTGCGTTATCAAGGGTTCCGATGGCTGCATTGTCTGTCCTGTCAGTTTCACCATCATTTTCTCCGTCAGTCCCGTTTCCGGCTTCATTTTCGTTTCCGCCGCTCTCGTCTTCCTGCTGTACGGTTTGTACATCACTTTCCACTCCGGTTTTGTATACAAACTCAAATACATTTTTGGATGCGTCTGCTTCCAGCTTTCTTGTAATATTTCGGCTGACCGGAACATAACCGTCAATATACAGATAGGCAAGCACCGGCTCATCCCCGACATTTCCCTGGTAGGTCTGGCTGTCGGCAAGCTTTGTTCCCTGCTCATCCACATAATTTACAGTGTATTCCGTCATTTCTCCCGCAATCCCATAGGCAATCACGTAATCCTGGCTCTCTGCAACTGTAAACGCTGCATTTTTTGCAATGGTATTGTTATCCCTGCCGCTTAAACGGATACCCATGACATAGTAACGGTCGTCAGAAACTGACACTGTTCTCTGCGCATTGCAGCTGATGTTGTCCCCGTATGTTAAGCCGGTAATGACAATTTTACTTTTTCCAACTGACATATGCACTTTTTTCGGGTGTCTGGAAGCCACATTAATACCGGAGGCATTTTTTACAGTTCCCTGATTCCCCGCATAAATAGTTACCGTATAGGTATATTCCTCAGCATATCCGGTTGTCTTCCCCTGAAACAGAAGAGTACAGACCAGTAAACACATGACTGCTCTTTTCAATCGTTTCATGCTGCATCCGCCTCCTTTTTCTTCATTGCAACCAGTCCAATGATTAAAAGAATCATTCCCGCCACAAGTGCAATAAACGCGCCGCCTGTCCAGATATCACCTGTCTGCACCTGGTTTGTCAGGTGAACCGAGCTGCCCGGAGGTCCCGGTGTTCCGTCACCGCTGGCTTTTTCAGCTGCAAAATTCATCTTTAAGGTTGCCAGGGTATCCTGATAGATATTTCCCTGGCTTTCGCCGTCCAGACTGATTTCCAGGGTAACGGTTCCGCCCTCTCCTTTTGCCAGGCGGTCCAGATAGAAAAAGTCGCCGAGGGAATCGGTTGCCTCGTTTAACCCGCTGCCTGCATTCTGTTCCTTGTCCCCGCCGACGCTGTCACTGTTATACAGCACCGTCTCGCTGCCGCCCTGGTCCTTATAGGAAAGCCGGTAGGCATATCCGCCGTTTTCCGCTACATCCTGCGCATCCTCCAGGGAAGAAAGCACTTCGTTGGACATATACCAGTCCGTAGTATAATCCGCTGTATTTGCCAGCCTTACTTCAAAAACCACATCATCCCCCGGCTGCATTTCGGATACTGAAGCAGCAAGCTTACTGGAGGAAAATGAGCTTTTCATCCGTGAACCGGTAAATGTAACCGTACCTGCATTTGTCCTTGTTGTCTCCGCTGCCACGGATACTGTCATTGCAAAGAGCAGCAAAGCCATGGTCAGACCAAAAAACTTCTTTTTCACTCTTTTCCCTCCTGTTATTGTAAGCTTAACGTGCCGTCACTTCCTACATTTACATCCACGCCCCAGGCACTCTTAATTGCATCTTTGGCATTATGTGTCTGCACGGCATCCACCTCTGCCTCAATCATAAACTGTACATCCTGGTAAAAATATGACTGGTCACTGCCTTTGGTCACCACATTCATCACGCTGCTGTCAATCGCAAGTGTATCTGCAAATAATGAAGACGATGAACCGGATGGCAGCACCCTGTTATAATAAAGCACCGTGCGCTCCGGTGTAGACGCTGCATTGTCAATCATCCATCCGCTTCCTTCCGGAAAATTCAGCTGAATCAGCGCCGGGTCCATATCTGTACGCTTTTTCGTTGTTGGCTTACCGGAGGAATCACAGTCCACCCAGTAGCGGTGTACGGTCACGCGAACGTATTCATCAATGGAACCGGAATTGGTTACGGAAAGTTCTTCCTTGTATTTTTTGCCGAGAACCAGCTTTTCATCTTTTCCAAGCAAACCGGTGAGAAGCTCACCTGTATTCTGCGTCCAGGCATCATCCTTGTGAAGATAATCCCGCCAGCTGATTACTTTATCGTTTTCCACCAGGGAAACACCGATGGATTTTACATCCATCTGCGCCACATAATCTTCACTGTAATAGGTTAGCGCTGCGCGCGCACTCCCTACAATACTGCCGCCAAGCAGCACCAGTGCCAGTACAATCAGTACGAGAGAAAGTTTCTTTTTCATTTTTTACCCTCCTCTTCCACATACTGAGCCGCACGGCTCCAGTCCGCCGCCTCTGCTCCTGCCGGATTGCCATCCTTGTCATAAATGACCGGTGTGCATTCCTGCACCACTGCCACATCAAAACTGATGTTCAGATTCTTCGGCACCTGGATGGAGGCAGTCAGTGCCTCTGTCTTTTCCCCCGGTGCCACCGGATTTGCATAATACCAGTAACCGTCTTTGCCCTGCGACCAGCCGGAGCCGGAAGCTGCAATGGTGTACTGCTCACCCGCAAGAACCTTTGCCCTTACATAACAGTCCACATTACCGGTATTCTCAATTCTGATGGTCTTTTTCCAGTCCTTAAATTCTTCGGTAATCGTTGTTGAATCTCCCAGAGAAATCTTCATGCCGCCCTTTGCGGAAGCATATGTTGTAAAATACGCCATTGCCCCCTGTACCTGGGAGCCAAGCACCAGTCCGAGCGCAAGCACAGCGGCGGCAGTAAAGCGGTGTTCTTTTGCATATTTTTTTGCCTTTTCCCAAAACAGCTTCATCCTTTTCCTCCTTGCTTATTCCGTCATTCCGTTTGCCATTGCCGAATTGTCCTTCTGCTGTGTCCAGCTGTAGCCGTTTCCATCATATGTAAAATGGTTGACAACCCCGGTTCCGTAAATGAGCTTGTCGTTATAATCATTGGTAAAGCTGGCAACTGCAGTCTCCCCTGCACGGATACTGTCTATGGTAACAGTGCCTGAGGACTCCACAGTATAGCTGGCTCCCGAATAAATTTCTTTTACAACAGCCTTTGCCCCAACCGGAAGTCCGGTTATTTTTACCGACTGGGTGCCTTTTTCACCAAAAGACATGGAAACCACATTGCTGTATACCACTTCACTGCCTCTGTATACTTCCACATCAAATACAAACAGCGGTGTTCCGGTCTTCGGGTTATAATTTTTCAGTGTTTTTCTGATTTCCAGCTCTCCGGAACGCTCTGTCCGCTCCGGCTTTAAGGATACCGCCACATTGTCGTAAATCCATTCGTCTTTTCCCTGTCCCATGGAATAAAATTCATTATCAGGCAGCGAAACCAGACCGCTGGTAAAATGATAGGAATATGACCCGGTACTGACAGAATCAGCTGTTACAAGATACAGTCCCGTCTCCATGTCAGAGGTATCCGCCCTGCCGTTTTTTACTTTGACAGATGTGTTTTCCTTCTGGTTTGCAGCATCCTTTTTTGCCAGTTCCAGAATCTGGTTCCAGCCTGCTGCTTTTGTGTTTTTATCCACTGCATCCAGCTTTTCCTGTATGTCTGAATAAGCCTCCAGCGCGCGGTACTGTCCGTTCGCATCAATTCCTGCAATACGGAAAAACTTTACCGTAATTTCCACGTTTTTCAGTTCCCCGAAGCTGTTGTCCTCACTGATACTGACTGACACCGAACATCGCCTGCCCGTATCCACGTACCCTTTTGCCCATGCGCAGGTCAGCGGAAGCACCGCCGCCAGCACCAGCGCCATAAAAAATACTGCCCTCTTTTTTCTTTTTGCATTTCCTGAAATTTTTTTCATTTTCTTATCCTCCCGGAAGCTGTTTCCCAAAGATATTCCCAGTCAATTTTTGCAATCACTGCCCGAAGCAGTGCATATAAAACAAGAAGAACAACTGTCAGCGCCGCTGCTTCATGTGTATCCGGCACAAGCGATGCATCCGCCACGATAATCCTCGCATCATCCTCGTTTTCTATACGGTGCCCCCGTACAAGGAGCCGGTGCGAATTTACGCCGTAAGGCGTACAGGTAACCAGTGTGCAGTAATCCATGTCCCTGTCAATTTCCAGATCGTTAATTTCATCCGGAAGGACAATGTGAATCTGGTCCACCTGGTAAGTCAGTGTCTCTCCCAGTACACTGAGACGGAAAATATCCCCCTCTGTCATCTGATCGATATCTGTAAAAAGTTTTGCAGAGCTGAGTCCACGGTGCCCGGAAAGTACGGAATGTGTTCCCACGCCTCCCACCGGAAGCGATGAACCTTCTACATGACCGATGGCAATCTGCAGGACGGTCTGGTCTGTTCCATGGTAAATCGGAAGCTGGACCTTGATACCGGGAATCTCAATATATCCCATGATTCCGGTACCGGATACATCCAGAATACTCTCATAATTTTCATATTCCTTATCCGTCCGTTTCCAACGGTCAACCATTCCTACCAGCCGTTCGTTATATTCCCTTGCCAGTTTAAGCATCTGCTGCTTTTGTTCTTCATCAATATTGTTTACCTGATCTTCATAACTGGCAATTGCCCTTGTCTGGTGAAATGAATTCCAGTAATCACTTATCGTTGGATACAGCAATAAGGAAAGCCCTGCTATCAGCATAATGATTAGTACAATTGTTGTCAGATGCTTTTTCATAAGGTTCTCCTTACTATTGTATCAGCCGCTGCTGCCAGTCTGCAGACAGCAGCGGCACGATATAACAGTAGATATTATTTATTTACGCGTTTTTTGGTAATCAGGAAAATAGCTGCTCCAAGTACCAGAATGATACCAATTGTATAAATAGCTACCGTACCTGCACCACCAGTAGAAGGAAGGGTTGCACCTGATGCGTTCATTACGTCAGTGGCAAGTGCTCCTTCTGCAAGGTTCTCTGCAAATCTTACCAGTGTTGTTCCTTCAGATGTCTGTGTTCCTGTTAATGCATCCAGTGTTGTGCCATGGTCTGCTACAACAGTAAATGCCACCTCAGGAATGGAATTGTATCCGTCCGGAGTTTTTGTCTCTTCCAGAACATACTCGCCGTCATCCAGACGAAGGAACTCAAAGGTTGTTCCGTCCTCGGAAACAGTTGTGGTGGTAACCGCAGTCTTTACTCCGTTTACCATTTTATATAAGGTAAATTCTGCTCCTGCCAGCGGCTTGCTGTCCTGGTCAACCTTATTGATTACTACTTTGTATGTAAATACAACAGCCTGGTCTTTCGGTGTTGTACCGGTCGGAGTGTTTTCGCCCTTTCCACTCTTGTTTGGATCGTTGGAGAACTCAAGATAAACTTCATTCGGGTTACCCTGTGCACCGATTACAGAGTTCTCATTTAATACTGCTGAATACTCAATTGCAACTATTGTACCTGCTGTCACACTGCCGAGTGCCTTGATATCATCGCAGACAAAATCCACGGAAGTTGTTCCGTCATCATTTACAGTAACTGTCTTTGTAAAGCCTTCCACTACAGCATCGCCAATATTAACGGTAAACGCATCAGCGTCTGTATAGGTCAGTCCTGCGGATAATGTATCATGGAATACAAGCTTATAGGTTTCATAGTCGTCAATATTAGACGGCATGGTTGCAACCAGACGGAATGGAACGGAATCGCCTGCATCATAATCTGCTGACTTCTGCCAGTCAGTGGTTTCACCTGTTGAATCATTGGCATCCTTTACAAACTTTGTAACAGATGCAACGTCTGCCTTCGGCTCAACCTCAACATCCTTTACCACCTGCAGGATATAGGAAGTATATGCGCTTTCTGAGCCGTTTAAGCTATTGTCTGCATCCTTAATCAGATAGTAACCTGCCGGAAGGTCCTTAATTACATAGGTGTATTTTCCATCAGACTCTGCTGACTCACTGACTGATGCTGTCGGACTTGTAAGGTATGTACCGATTACGGCAGCCTCTGCCTCTGCACTAACGCCTTCACCAGCCAGCTTGTTTGCATACTCTGTTGCATCACCCAGGGCTTTCTGTCCTTCTTCCGAAATGCCCTCGCCCCATTTAATATTGGAAAGCTTTTTGCCATCCTCGCTTAACTCTCCGCTGAATACCTGGTACGCCTCATATGTGTGTCCTTTGTCTGCGTCCTTAATGGTAACATCGAACGTACCTTTTGGTGCAGCGTATACAGTAATACCCATGGCAAATGTAAGTACAAGAGCCATCATTGCTGCAACAATTTTTTTTGCTTTTTTCATCATCCTCTTCCTTTCTTTTTCATCTTAGATTTTTTTGCTTCTATATACCATGACAGATACCGCCATAAAAAGCAACAGCAGTCCGCCATATGTATACCACTTAGTTCCCATGCCGCCTGTCGCAGGAAGTGCATAGGTGTTTTCCTGGTTCGTGATGGTAATCTCACCACTTCCAACCGCGGAGTTTTCATCATTGCTGACTGTGACAATGTACCGGCCAGTACCGCCTGCATCATCAACCCCGACTTCCTTTACATAGTAACGGTATTCACACTCCGTACCTGACTCTTCATCTTTATAATGTTTTGCAAGCCTGTTAAATGTATAACTCCATTTTTTGTCTGCATTCGGCGTAATCCTGACAGATGATGCCCCGCCGTATTCCACACGTTCCCTGGTTCCATCCTCTTTGATCCGCCAGAGTTCCACGGATATGGAGCCGTCCGGACGATTAATATCATTTCCCCCGGCACTCTTCCAGTGTTTATTTACTGTGATGGATGTTGCATCCAGGTCATTTTCAACAACTGAACGCTTAATTTCATCGCTTAAGTTACACGGCTCATTGTCATACCCTAAAACTGCATCCTCAGGTGCTTTTATGGTCTTTCCGCTTTTTGAGAAGTAGAAATAATATTTTACTGGTTCACCTGGCATCAGGTACCCATCCGGTGCTTCTGTCTCCATGACATAATACAGAGTATCCTGGGCAAACAGCGGCTCACCGTCTGCTCCCTTGGCATTATACTTAATATAGAATCTGCCGTTTTCATCTGTCACATAAGTATCCAGCAGTTCATCCTTCCCGTCACCGTTGTATTTGTACAGGCCAAAAGATGCCCCGGAAAGCAGAACTCCGAAATTTCCAGTCTCCACTTTGGTAATCTCATAATTCCAGTCTGTACGAAGCGCTCCGGAGGTTTCAGATACAGACCACGACTCATTGATATCGTTATTGTTATCTGAGTTCTGGATACCGGTCATGCCTACGCCATTTCGGATGTTAAGCTGCGGCTTCGGTTCCCAGCCGCTGATATTATTCGCACGTTTGTATGCCTTAATCCATCCCTCAAAATCCCCGGTAATATTGTACTCATACTGCAGGATCAGTGCCCTGCCGTCCGGTATTTTTGCTGTAATGGTGTAAGTATTGTCCGGATATGTCCAGCTCTTATCTCCATCATGCTCCTCTGATTTACATGAAAAGCTCCAGAGGTCTGTACTGATTTCCTCGCCCGGCGTACAGTTTCCGTCCTCATCAATTACTGCATCGTACAGCTTCACCTTGGCATAATCAATCACAGCTTTGGTCTCAAGCGGATAATCGGTATATCCATGGGAATACCGGTTTACCTTCATGGTATCCACCAGCTCCAACGGTTCGGTTCCGTTTCCAAGCTGCTTTGCCGCCTTGTTAATCGTTACTGAATAGGAAACCTTCTGGGAATTATTATCCCATTTGCCGCTCTTGCTGATAATATTCTCTTCCGGCTTTTCCTCCGGCTCTTCTTCTTTTATTTTTGTCCAGTCCTGCGTCTGGTCGTTGGAGTCAATCTCCTTTCCTTCCTCTTCCAGCTTCGCACGGTTGGTAAAGCTTTTTGTCTCCCCCGTCTGCACTGACTCTGTATCCGCAACCTTACAGTGATAGGTAAGGATAATTTCCTGCGACGGATCAAACTTTGCCCCGTCCTGCTTTGTAAATTCCACAGTCAGCTGGTTTCCTGCCATCTGGCAGGTATAAATAATATCTGACAGTTTCTTCTGTGCATTTTCATTCAGTCCGGACTTGCTGACAGCAGTCTCTGCTCCCTGATAGGAAATATCCATGGATTCCACTTCAATGCCTTCCGGCAGGAAATCCGTTATTTTCAGGCTGCTGTATGCATCCGCCTTTTCTGCTGCTGCTTTTACACGCCAGACAATTGTACCATCCGCATTGGAAACCGTGGTATGTGCCGTATTCCAGTTTTCATCCATTTTGATGATTCCGCCCTTGTGGTACCAGAATTCCGCATGTGCTTCCTGTCCGTTCATATACGCAAAGTTCTGGAAATACGGATCACTCCATGAGGAAATTCCTTTACAGTCAAATGTCGTACTGTATGTAATGGTAAGCACTGAAGAACCGTTTTCCCTCGGTACGGTATTCTTTGCCTTCAGATAAAAAGCATAGTATTTTCCGTCTGCACCGGAGAATTTTTCGTAATTTTCCGTATCCTGGTAATAAGATGCTTTTTCCCCGCTTTTTTTGCAGACATACAGACTCCAGTGGTTCTTTGTACTTTCATGCAGCTCATTTAACTGCTGCGCTGTCATGTACTGGTCAAGTTCTTTGTTGCTCGCGTTGTTATTATAATCAAAAATCTTTGTACCTTCTGCGATGCCGTCTGATGGAACTTTCACTTCAACGGACCATTTCTGCGTTGCCGTATCGTCTTTTGGATTCCCCTGGTAACCGCCCTCACGCTTTTTGCTGATCAGGCTGTTCTGCAGCTTTGCCGTGCTGTGTTCCAATACAAGATTTCCTGCTTTCAGGTAAGCCTTATTAATAATGGAAGCACTCGATTCATTTTTTATGCTTGTCGTATATGTAATAATATAGGAATTACGGTTCGTTTCATCATCGCCAAGACCGCAGAAAACTATTTTTTTCACTTTGCCGGAGGAAGTTGTACTGATTTCGTATTCATCCTCACTGGCAGGACTGCCGTCTGCATGTGTAATTGTAATCTGCCCCGGCGTCACTTTCTCAAACATGTCATCCGTAATATTACATTCTGCAATATCCGCCCCTTTTTCGTTGACACGAATCGTCCATGTGACTTCTTCCTTGTCGGAATCCATGGAGCCGCTCTTCGCAAGGGTATAGGAATGGTCAACCGAACTGTTGCTTTTTCTCGTATCCGTAACAGTTTCACCGGTTTTGTTATTCTTTGCAGTTACTGTCGCCTCATTGCTGACGAGCTTAATACCTCCGGCCCACTGTTCCAGCGGATAGCTGTATTCAATCGTATAAAACTCACCCTGCAGTACGCCGTTTTTATCCTTCTCTGCTTTGGCAAGTCCCGGAAGCTCCAGTGTAAAATGTCCGTCTCCGGCATTCTCCGGTCTGACGGAAAGCTCTTCCCCTCCGGTTCTTAAAGATTCGTAGGAAACACCGTTATTCAGTTCGGCATACCAGTACTTACATTTTTCCTTTACAATGCTTGTAATGGTAAGCTTATCCGCATCCAGCATACCATCTGAGTTATCAAGCAAATCAGTAAGCGTAATCGTCCCCGGCGTTCCTTTGGTGGAAAAGATATTAACTGTATAGTTTATGCGGTTGTTCTTTTCATCCACGCTGGCTTTCTTTTCCGCACGGATATCGTATTTTACACTGACATTATCGGACGGATTCTCAATCTGGCTCATGTCTGCCACAAGTTCCACTTCATCTGTGAAATCCACATGAATCTTACCATCGTCCTTTAAGGAATTTAATTTCAGTGTGCCGTTAAACTGGACATATCCTGACACTTTTTTGCCCGGCTTTCCGGAAAAACGGATTACTATCTGGAATTTTCCATCTTCCGTCTTAACCAGACGGTACTTTCCCATAAGCGTGCCGTCCGAAAACTTCATGGAATATGCATCCTTATCCCCGCCTTCCGGGTTTAAAAGCGCATCCTGAATAATGATGTCATCCGGACAGGTATATGCATAAAGACTGTTGACATCCAGCTCCCTTCCGTCTTCAAACTCAAATTCGATTCTTAAGTTTTTTGCCAGGAACTCATCACCGTCTTTTATGTAGGAATAAGAATCAGCAGTAACATCCGCAATATATTTATCCAGAGGAAGCATTTCCTCCGCCTGCGCAGATATTTCCCCGTTTTCTCCCGGTTCCTCCTCTGCCTGCGGATTTACGTCCGGCTCATCCTCCGCCCCATAGTTTGTCTCCTGCACACCGTCTTCTGTACTGTCAGGCGCATACGCGGCTGCTGAATAAGTCAGCTTATACATGGTTCCGGCAAGTACAATTACCGCGATCAGTGTAACAATCTCCCACCACAGTCTGTTATTCCGCTGTTTGGACAGTCGCTTCTGTCCCTGTTTTAACAACTCCTTATCCACGCTGCATCCTCCTTTTAAATGTAATGTCTTCTGACATTAAATCAGCCTGCTTTTCCAAATCTTTTCAGCGGCCAGATACAAAATTTGATTTTTCCCAATATCTGCTCTTCAGATATGCATCCCACAGACGTATTCCGCGAATCCAGCGATACGCTCCTGTGGTCCCCCATCACGAAGATACGTTCTTCAGGTACCTGGTACGGCAGTTCAATATTGCAGTCCCCCAGGGCTTTTTCTGTCAGATACGGCTCGTCAATTGCAATGTCATTAACATAAACCGTACCATCCTCTGTGATGTTTACCCAGTCACCCGATCGTGCAATCACCCGCTTTACCAGCAGCTTGTTATTATAGTAAAAAGCGATGATATCGCCTGTATCGTACTGGTCCAGCTTTGATGCAACCAGCACCTGTCCCTCCATAAAGGTCGGAGTCATGGAACTTCCCGTCACCTGCATGACCGGAAGCCAGAAATTTGCTATGAGAACCGCTGCCGCTGCCGCAACAAGCAGTGTCCCAATTGTATTATAAAGCGTCGCAAGAAACCTCTGGTTGTATTTTACCCTGCGCAGCTCTGTCCTGAGTTCTTTTACCCGCAGGTCTGCATGTTTTTCTTTCAGCGTCTCCTGATCCACTTCATTGGATTCCGCTCCCTGACCGTCTGTCTGTACTGGCTCTGTGTTTCGTTTCTTAAACATTCCCTCTCTTCACCTGCCTGTTCAGCAACCGATTTTACCTGTTTTACGATTTCTCCCGCTTCATCCACCACGGTATTCGCCTGCCTGGCAATTTCTTTTACCTGCTCTGTTGCCGAATGTGCCTGCCTCAGCGTAGTATTCGCTTCTTCCACAGCCGTGTATGCCTGTTCGGCAGCCGTACTGGCCTGTGCGACCGCCAGATTCGCCTCCTCCACAGCCGTATGCGCTTCTTCCGCCGCCTCATTGGCACGGTTTACTGCATATTGTGCATCCTCCGCTATGTGATTCGTGCGTTCAACCACTTCCTGGGCTTTGTTTTCCGCCCTGCGCGCCTGCTCCGCAACGTTATTCGCCATGTCAATTACCACACTCATCCGCCTGATTGCTTCATCAACTGAACCCACCTGTTCAATCTGTGATTCATACTCTGAAATCCTGCGGTTGGCATCTTCCAGATAATTCCTCAGATGCTCCACTTCCTTGCTTCGGTCCAGCAGCATTTCCAGCAGCTCGCTGCGTTTCAGTTTTTTTAATTCATGATCGTCCATCCATGCTGCCTCCGCGAATCAACGACTAGTACTATTTTATAGTTTTATTTCTCATTCTAGCACATTTTTTCCCATTTCTCAATTGTTTGAAAAGCAAAATTTTTATATTTTTAAAAGCACTCATGTATGGAGATTTGCCAGAGCAATGGATTTTGCAAATTAAAAAGACAGCCACAAAGCTGTCTTTTTAGGAGAAGGTATTTTTACTATGGGGTA
>CANOLA010000085.1 GCA_947566705.1 uncultured Lachnospiraceae bacterium
TGCTGACGCTTGAGGCGGCAATGCAGGTCATAGAGAAAGCGCCGAAGCTGAAAGCAGACGTGGCTAAGTTTGATGAACGTATCGTAAGGAAACGTGCGGAACTGGAAAAAGCGGAAAAAAGAAAGCTGAATTTGTATGAGGACTTAAAGGACGGTATCATTTCCAAAAAGGAATACTTGCAGTTAAAGGCAGAATATGACCGCAGGATCAGTGAAGCGGAAACGGCAATCGGCTCTTATGAGCGGGAAATGAAGCTGATACTGGAAAACAAAAGCAGTATGCACGAATGGATAAAAGAGTTTAAGCAGCACCGGAATATCCAGTCTTTGGACCGCAATGCGGCGGTAGTTATGATAAAGCGTGTCATGGTCTACAGTGCAGACAGGATTGAGGTCACATACAACTTTGAAGATGAATTTGCAAGGTGCAGCGAATATGTGGCTGCATACGGAGAGTCCGGCAGGAAGGAGGCAGTATAAATGGCTAGAAAGAGCAGAAAGCCCGCTGTTTCCGAAACGGGTATGCAGAATGCGGCGGCACAGGCAAAAACGGAAATGAAGCTGTACCGGACGGCTGTATATGCAAGGCTGTCTGTGGAGGACAGCAAAAACCCTGATTGTGACACCATTGAGAACCAGTTATCGTTAGTAAGAAGTTATGTGGAGAGCAAACCATACCTCAAACAGACGACAGAATACATAGACAATGGTGTGTCAGGCACACGCTTTGACAGACCGGAGTTTATGAGGATGGTTGCAGACATGCGGGCAGGAGAGATTGACTGCATCGTGGTAAAAGACCTTTCAAGGCTCGGCAGGAACTATCTGGAAGCCGGGGACTACCTCGAAAAGATATTCCCTTTCTTTGGGGTACGCTTTATTGCAGTCACGGACGGCTATGACAGCATCAATCCGAACACGGCAGAAGATGGTCTGATCGTACCGCTTAAAAACCTTATCAATGAGGCATATGCAAAGGATATGTCAAAGAAAATCTCCACTGCCATTGACATCAAGCAGCGGCAGGGGAAGTTCATAGGGTGCAGGGCGGCATATGGTTATATGAAAAGCCCGGAGGATAAGAACCAGCTCATTGTTGACAGGGAAGTGAGCCACATCGTAGTAAGGATATTTGAGTGCAAGGCAGAAGGCATGGGCAATGGCAGCATTGCAAAAATGCTGAATGACGAAGGGATAGCCTCCCCGATGCGCTACAAATATGAAAAGGGGCTGACAAAAAATAAGCGGTATGCCGACAGCCTCTGGAATGACGGCACAATCGCCGCCATGATTGTCAATCCGGTCTACATTGGCGATATGGAGCAGGGTATGCAGAAACAGGCGATGCATATGGGAATCAGCAGGCATACGATACAGAAAGAGGACAGGATATATGTGGCAGGAACCCATGAGCCTGTGGTAAGCCGTGAGCTTTTTGACAAAGTGCAGAAGCTGGTAGAGGAAAGAAAGCAGAAAGTGATTGCAAACCGTGGCAAATATGCTGATGTAGAGAAAAAGGAAAACAAGTTTGAACGTATCCTTTTCTGCGGCGACTGCGGAGGAAGGCTGAAATTTTACCGGAGGGTGGATGACAGAAGCGGGATTGTGAAAGTTTATTATGATTATATCTGTCCCAATTCTGAATCCTATGGCGAACAGTTCTGCAGAAAGAAGAAAATCAAAATGCAGGACTTGGAGGCGGCGGTGGAAGCTGCCCTGCGGATGCACTTGAAGCTGTTTCTTGATACAAAGGAAGTCCTGCAAAGTCTGAACAGGACGGCGCAGGCAAAACAGGTAAAGACAGACTACAGGCGGC
The DNA here is from genome assembly GCA_947566705.1 of uncultured Lachnospiraceae bacterium. GTDB lineage: Bacteria > Bacillota > Clostridia > Lachnospirales > Lachnospiraceae > Roseburia. Next base: position 1,816 of record CANOLA010000085.1, read on the forward strand.
AGATAACAGACACAAGGAACAGGCTGGAACGTGCGCAGTCCATGAACAGCAACCTTTACAATGATTATGCGGACGGACTGTTGAGCGAGAGGGATTATTTGTTTGCAAAGCAGAAATATGTGAAAGAGGCGGAAAACCTCACACAGAAACTTTCCGAACTGGCAGCAATGCAGACCACCTATGAGGCAGAATATGCGGGCAGTCAGGACTTTGCGAAAATCATGGAACAGTATGCAGGCTTTGAGGAACTTACATCAGATATAGTCTACGCACTGATCAGCCGCATTGTTTTCTTCGGGGAGGGCAGGATTGAAATAGAATATGCCTTTGCTGATGAACTGAAAGCATTTGTGGAACTGGCGGAGAGCAGGGAGGAGGAGATCGCATGTATGCAGCAGGCAGTATAGCAGCAAAAAAGGAATATGTGGTCTGCTTATATGTCCGGCTTTCCATAGAGGACGATGATGTGTCCGGCAGCGCTTTCAAGACAGAGAGCGGCAGTATCACGACACAGAGGGCATTGCTCCATGATTATATTAAGAACCGGAAAGAATTTGAAGGCTGCAAGGTCATTGAGAAATGCGACGACGGGTTTTCCGGCACACACTTTGATAACAGACCGCAGTTCACGGAAATGATTGAACTTGCCAAAAAAGGGAAGATCAACTGTATCATCGTAAAAGACTTCTCAAGGTTTGGCAGGGACTATGTGGAACTGGGAAATTATCTGGAACAGCTATTCCCTTTCATGGGAGTACGGTTCATATCCGTAAATGACAACTACGACAGTGCGGAGCTTGCAGACGGCACAACCGGAGGCTTGGATGTGGCATTTAAGAACCTGATCTATGACTATTACAGCAGGGAAATGTCAAGGAAACAGCGGATTGCATGGCAGCGCATGGCGGAAAAGGGGCAGTACAATTCAAACTGTGCCTTATACGGCTATCAGAAATCAAAAGAGGATAAGCACAAACTGGTTATAGAACCGGAAGAAGCGGCGGTTGTCCGTGAAATCTTTAATATGAAGATAGCTGGAACCGGAACGACACTGATAGCAAAGGCGTTGAATGACAGGGGTATTCCATGTCCCACGGAACTGTACCGTTTACGAGGAGACACAAGGCTGTGGAAAAACAAAGGCAGCAAGTGTTGCTGGACCGCCTGCAAGGTAGAGAGCATTATAAGGGATGAAAAGTATACCGGGACAATGGTGCAGCTAAAGACAAAGCTGGATTCAGTCGGGGGAAAGCAGGTAAGCCGCCCCAAAGAGGAATGGGTGCGGGTGGAGAACACCCATGAACCTATCATTACTTATCCGCAGTATATCAGGGCGGTATCCTCCCTGAAACAGCAGAAAGCAAAAGAAAGCAGGAAAATGAAGAATATCTATTACTGCGGGTGCTGTGGCAGGGCATTGTTCAATGCCCACTACGGAACCGTCTTCTGCAAACAGCGGTCATTCAAGACCGATTCTGATTGCAGGGACATTGAGATTAACAAGCATGATGCGGATATGGCGGTGCTTGCGTCCGTCAAAAAAGAGGCAGAGATATTTCTTGACCGTGATAAGCTGTCAAGGCAGGTCATAAAGAGAAATTCCCCTTTATCCGTTAGTGACAGAATCAATTCCACAATGAGGTCGATGGAGGCGGCGCAAAAAAGCTGGATTGCACTGTATGATAAATACGCTGACGGAAAACTGGAAAGAGAGTTTTTCCTGAATGAGAAGAAACAGTATGATGCCGACATGGAGAAGCTGGAAGAAGAACTTGCGGCACTCCGGCAGGCACAGGAAGAAGAGGAAAGTGAACAGGAAGGCTCCGGGAGAAAAGCAGACCAGGCTATGGCATTTCTGGAAGAGGAAGAACTGACAGAGGATATGAAAGACAAACTGATAGAAAAGGTCGTTGTCTATCCGGGTAACAGGATTGAGATAATCTGGAAGTTTGAGGGACATTTTTAGAAAATTAAATATGGCATAGGGATTTCCGGTCTGTATGGAAGATAATTGCTTTCAGTACGGACCGGATTTTTTATATAAATTGATATGGTTTACCCGCTGAATCTGGTCTGTTATATTCACTTGTCGAAATAGTGAATAAAAACTCATATTTTGGTGAACTGTGGCTAGATTGTTGGCTAAAAAAGTGAGTTTTATAATATAAGAGAGGTGAATTGAAATGAACCAGTCAGTAAGTGCATTAGGAAGTGTCGTTCGTGCGACAAGAAAGAGTAAAAATTTATCTCAAGAGGCATTAGCCGAGAAGCTTGGCGTCTGCAAAAGGACGATTATAGATATAGAGAAGAATACCGGGAACCCGAAGTTTGAGTTGCTGTGTATGCTGGTAAGGGAGCTGGATCTTCCGCTGTATGAGGTGTTTTATCCAGAGGTGGAAGATCATTCGGAAACGAAAAATGTGCTTATGAAAGAGCTGAGCGATTGTTCGGAGTATGAAATGGAAGTTATTTTAGCTGTTGTGAAAAGTTTACGACATACATTAAAAAAGAAAGAATAAAAATAAGTTTAATCATACTTAAGAAGCATAAAATATTTTTAAAGATAAATATAAAGATTTTATGTGGTTATAAGTAACTTATTTTAATAGCTAATGAAACAAAGATAACCATTAGAAAGAGCAGATAGAAAATGGAGATTCCAATGATATATAGATTACCGGAAATTATTAACAAAGATGCAATTTATTTCCAGATATTGCCAGATTTGACAAAACAGTACAGATCTTTAAAGAAAGGTGACTATACTGCGGTGTCATTTGTTCAGGTTAAACGAATTGATTCAAATGCATTGCCATTGTTTATGGGAATGCTCAATCTCTTACAGAACAAGAGTGATAATCCAGTTTATTTAGAATTGACATACAATCCTAAATTTCTTGCTTTTTTAGATACTATTGGCTTTTTTGATGAATTATTTAGATATGGGATTATTGATTATGACAAAGGTTATATAGGTGGTTTTTCAGACTATCATTATAGCAAAGACAATAAGATTTTGTTACATGTTCCAATTAAAGATTATGAAGATTATAATGAAAGAGAAAAACAGGAAATTCGAGATGAACTAGCACAAAGAATAAGAGGGGATTTATCTCATTCATTAATATTCAAACTAATAATTCAAAATGACGAATTATGGGATGTGACTCTAATTGCATTTACGGAACTTATTGTCAATGCGATAATACACAGCGGGTCAATTAGTTATACTTATATGCAATCAAGAATTGCATTTAGTAAATATAAAAAAGGATATCTTCTATCAGTCGTAGATGTGGGTAAAGGTTTTTATGAGTCACTTAGTAAAAAAATAAAGAAAAAAGAAGGATATACGCAAGAAGATCGGGACTTTTTTTATCAATACGCTTATAAGATAGGTATTGATATAACAGAAGAATTGAATTTTTTGTCGATTATGGAAGCTCTATATTATTCACAAACGAAGTCTAGAGATATGGATTTATTTAAATTAAAGAATTTATTGGCAATATCTAATACAAATTTTCGAATACATCAGAAGAATAAAGAAATTGTTTTTACTTCTGCTAAATGTTCTGATTGTATAAACAGAGATATCTTGAGTTGCGTAAAATGTATTTGGAGGAGGAGAAATAACAAAAAACCTTCAATTAAAACTTATCCAGTTGTAATGGCCGGAGTTCATATAGAAGTGGAATTTATTCAGGAGAAAAAGAATGTTTGAAATAATAAACGAGGATAAAAAGCAGGTCGCTATATCTTTGCATTTGGAAGAAATCTATACAGAAATATGTTTGAAAAATCATATTAGGAATCAAGCGAGACTTTTCAGCGAAGAAACTTTATCTAAAAGTTGTGTGGATTTTTTGACGCAGTTAAATTTTAGTGATAGAAAATATTGTGATTATGAATATATAGTTGATTTTTCACATATAAAATATATAGCACCAAATTCTGAAACAAGATTCTTTCAATGGCTTCATAGTTTACCAAATGTAAAGGCAATCAATTATGAGGAATGTAATTTCATAGAAAAAATGAAAGAATATGGTATTGTTGTGGAAAATGAATGGGGGTATAGAGAGGCTTTTAATGATTATGGTAAAAAATATATTGTAGATAAATGCCGCGCTCCCGAAGGGGAAACTACGCAGATCGGCATACGATTAGATGTCTATATTGATTTAAAAAAAATTATCAACGATTCAATCGAGATGCTTCGTTGGTGTTATATTATTGCATATGATTTGGATAAATGTTTTTCATTGGTTGATGAAGACACAGATAAAAGAAATTTGTTTTTTTGTCATACGATAAATGGTGCTTACATTGCTGGAATTCTTTCGCAGTTATTAGGTTACGATTTAGTATATGTAGATCATTTAGGACCATATAATAAATTGAATAAGGTGGATTTTTATAAGGGGAAATCTAAAACAGAAGAATTTATTATCGTTGCGGATTTAGTTTGTTTGGGAAATGAGTTCTTACGAGCAAAAAATATTGTTGAATATTTAGGTGGAACTGTAAAAGGATGCGCTGGCATTATGCAAATGAATATTTCTACTTTGCCATCTAAGTATCGAGTTAATGCATTTGCAATAGAGTATACTCCTGAAAGCGCTAGAAAGGAATTAAATTATTCTATTCGGACAGAACTTTGTAATCTACAGTGCGAAGAATGTAGCCGAAAGGGGAAGGGGTAAATTATGGCATTTCGTAAAATTATTCATATATCAGACCTGCATTTTAGTTGTGATGATAAGACTCTGTCTCTGCTTCAAAAGGATAATTTTGTGGAAGATTTTGTTATTTCATTAAAGAACATTGATGCAATTGATACTTTGATTATAAGCGGAGATATTGTGGATCGAGGAGGTTCCCAAAAAGCATACAATCAAGCAGGTTTATTTATAGATAGGATTAGAAATGAGTTGAATATCAAACATATTTTATGTATTCCAGGTAATCATGATGTAAATCGTAAATTACTAGAAGGTATTAGTGGAGATGAAGATGTTGATGTTAACAAGTTATGGGAAAAATATGATGTAAAACTGAAGTATTACTGGGAATTTATTAAGAAAAATAAATTGTTTTATCACCAAAATTCTGGGTTGGTGTCTTATGAAATTCTACAAAACCCTAATATGATTCTTTTAGGGATAGACAGTACAGATCGTATTGGGACAAGCGATGGATATGGATTTGTGAATATAGAGAATCTGACACAAGCATTAAGAAATTTATTGGGAGAAAATGGGGAAAAATATAAAGAATATATTAAAATTGCTGTATTGCACCATAGACCAATTATATATGAAAGTAGTTCACAGACAATTACTGAGAATAATGGCTCTGATATAGGGCAATATGGAACTTGCGATTCAGAAAATTGGAAAAAAGTAAGAGAAATATTACTTTCATACGATGTGCATTATGTTTTGACAGGGCATGTGCATGGATCACAGAGCGGTCAAATTAGACCCTTTGATTCCTCGAATGATGAAATGAACTACAGTACGGTCGGAAGCATTGGAGTTGATTTTAGTAGGGAACTCAAGGAACGATTAAATAATGATAGTGATAAGATACTTTTGGATAAGTTGGATAAATTGATATGTTATGGTTCTCTTAATGGAAATCATAATGCATATAATATTTGGACTTTTGATGATGGTGGACTGATTCAGGAGGATCAGTATAAGTATATTGTTGATGAAGGAATTAGACATTGGTGTCATTGGAAAACCAAAGAATTTGAAAAGAGGAAAGAGGTATTAAGTGATTCGGGAGGTGTGTTTGACACAGAAGTTTCTACAGTTTCTGTTAGGAAAGAGGCTTCAGAAAATTATGAAGAAAAAATATTAGAATGTGTGCGTGACCATGATTTATATAAGACGGGACATTACCATTGGAAAAATACAGCAAGAATCAATTGGATTGATACCTCGTATTTTTTTCAACATAGAGAAATGTTATTTTACATTGCTAGAGGAATTGACGACCTTTTTAAAAAGGAACAAGTACTTAGGAAGGCTGACTGTACTATAGGGTTAGGAATCAAAGGTTCTATCTTATTGTCCTATGTGCGATTCCTTTTCCCCAAAATGAAATGTTCTTATTTGCCTGAAAACGAAAAGGAGTATAACCGTTATGAAATGGCATTGTTTGAGGAAAACGAAGAAATAAAATCTATTGTAGTGCTGACGGATGTTGTTCATTCGGGAGAAACAATAAAGCATTTTTCAGAGAGTGTTTATGATAAAGTGGGAAGATTTCTGAATGTTTATGTTGTTACTATTTTTGACGCAACGCCAAATGGGAAAATAGCAAAAGTGAAAGATAAAGCAAAAATCACTCTTTTTTCGCTTGCTAAGTTAAAGGTAATTGATTGTCAGGGTGGAGGAGAAAATTGTGATATTTATATAAGAAAATTAGCAAATGTAATTGAATATAAGGAGGATTAAGATGAAAATTATTAAGCCATGGTTTGAGATTTTAGATGAAATTGATGGTGAAGATGTGCTTAAGAGAATTGAAAAAATTGGGCGCGTATGTTACAAGTCGGAAGAGAGAATTACAGATGATTCAGCAAGGAAGTTTGTAGCAAATATACTAAAGAGTGGGCATGAATCTGTGATTGAGCATGAAAAGATTTCTGTAAGAATTATTTGTGATCGTGGAGTAACGCATGAGATTGTACGGCATAGAATCGCAAGTTATAGTCAGGAGAGTACTAGATATTGCAACTATAGCAAGGAGAAGTTTGGAAAAGAGTTAACATTGATAAAGCCTCTTTTTTGGAAAGAGGATAGTATAGAGTTTAAAATGTGGCTAGATGCAATGCAAATTATTGAGGATACTTATAATAAGTTGATTGAGGCAGGAGCTGAGCCACAGCAGGCTAGAAGTATCTTGCCAAATAGTTTAAAAACAGAGATTGTTGTTACAATGAATTTGCGTGAATGGAGACATTTTTTTCGGCTTCGTACAGCGAAAAGAGCACATCCACAAATGCGAGAGGTAGCCTGTGCGATTCTTGAAGAATTTCAGAATAAAATACCAATTATTTTTGACGATATAGAGTTATAGTATAAAGATGTTGAAGTTCAGATAAAAAGATTAATAATCAATAAAATGCAAACTCCCGAAATAAGCCATTTCGGGAGTTTGTATTTTATTGATTTAAAAACTTTTACAATGGCGATAGTAATAAATTAAAAAACCATTTTTGATATGTGAAAATAGAATATCTCTGCTTCATATATTCGGCATTATAATAAATGACGTTTTTTGCTTTACAAGGATATTTAGCATTAGACATTACAATTTGGAGAAAGTTATAAAATAATTTTTTTTTAGTCCATACTTGACAGAAGAATACCCAATCTGGTGGGGAATTGCCGCATGGCCGGTGGACGGCTTTATAAAAGCAAATGACTTTACGGGAAAGACTGTCATACCATTCTGCACATCCGCAAGCTCCGGACTGGGTGAAAGCGGTGAGCTGCTGGAAGAAATGGCAGGAACCGGAAACTGGCAGGAAGGCGAACGCTTCCGTTCCGGAGCTTCAGAGAATGATGTCAGAACCTGGGTGGAAGGGTTAGGATTATAGGAGACAGACTATGAAAAAAATAACAGCCGTTTTCATAAGTGTGCTGATGATTTTTTGTCTGGTTGCCTGTGGAAAGGATGAAGGAAAACAGACCATGCCAGTGAGCAGTAAAGTTTCGGGCAGCACAGAAGATTTTAATAGAAGAAGTCTGGAAAATACAGTACCGGATGAACTGGAATACATTCCAAAAGAATATAAAAGCCCTTCTGAACATCCGGGGACGCTGGAAAAACTGACCTATCAGACGTGGGAATCCTTTTCCTATGAGGAACATACACAGAAACTGACAAAAGAGGCGTGGGTTTATCTGCCTTATGGGTATTCCGAAAAACAGAAATACAATGTTTTTTATTTAAGCCACGGCAGCTGGAGTAATGAAACAACCATTATGGGAACAGACAAAAGCCCGCAGCCTTTTAAGTATGTTATTGACCATGCCATTGAAGATGGAAAAATCCAGCCGCTTATCATTGTTCTGCCGACGTATAACAATACGAGCAGCAGTGACAGCGGGGATTACAGCCTTGCACTTCAGCTGACAGACCAGTTTCATAATGAGCTGGTGAACGATCTGATTCCCGCGGTTGAGGGTAAGTACAGCACATATGCAGAGAATACAAAAAAAGAGGGACTGGCAGCGTCCCGTGACCACAGGGGATTTGGCGGATTTTCGATGGGCTCCGTCAATACATGGTGTACGTTTCGGTATGCACTTGATTATTTCCGGTATTTTATGCCGATGAGCGGAAGCTATACGGCAGATGGTGAATACATGGCAGGGCTGGTAAAAGAATCCGGGCATGACTGGGATGATTTCTTTATTTTTTCAGCGTCCGGGACTGATGATTTTGCGTACAGCGCTTTTAAGGCACAGATTATGGCAATGGGAAATGTTTCAGATGGAACCTTCCGGTTTGCTGACAGTGAAACGGATGGAAACATGGTATTTTTAGAACGGGAAGGATATGTCCATGACGGGACAGCCAGTGACGAATATACTTATAATGGATTGCGGTTTTTCTGGAATGGACAGCAGTAAAAATCTGCGGTGTCACAGAATAAGGAGGAAATATGAAATACAGAACACTGGGAAAAGATCTGAAGGTTTCTGAGGTTGGTCTTGGCTGCATGGGTATGAGCCATGCTTACGGCGCGCCGGCAGACAAAAAGGAAATGACTAAGCTGCTGGCAGAGGCTGTGGATATTGGATATACGTTTTTTGATACGGCAGAGGTATACGGCACGGCGGAAAATCCCCATGACAATGAGGAATTAGTGGGCAGTGCATTAAAGCCGTACCGGAACAAAATTGCGCTGGCGACAAAATTCGGGATTCATTTTGACATGGAGAGTTCCATCGTCAATAAGCCGCTGGTGCCGGATTCCCGTCCTGAAGTGATTCGGGCTTCGGTGGATGCTTCTTTAAAAAGGCTGGGTACTGACCATATTGATCTGTATTACCAGCACAGGAATGATCCGAATGTTCCCGTTGAGGAAGTGGCAGGGGTTATGGCAGACCTGATTAAGGAAGGAAAAATTACGCACTGGGGACTTTCGGAAGCCACGGAGGATACCATACGCCGTGCCCATGCCATCTGTCCGCTGACAGCAGTCCAGAACCGCTATTCCATGATGGCACGCTGGTATGAGAACCTGTTTTTTGTACTGGAGGAATTAAATATCGGTTATGTGGCTTTTTCTCCTCTGGCAAATGGCTTTCTGTCTGCAAGGTATGGAAAAGATTCCAGGTTTGAGGAGGGAACGGATTACCGGAGCGTGATGCCGCAGTTTACGCCTGATGCAGTAGAACAGAACCAGAAGCTGCTGGAACTAATCAGCATGGTTGCAGAAGGAAAACATGCCACACCCGGACAGATAGCCCTTGCATGGATGCTTTGTAAAAAGCATTATATTGTGCCGATTCCGGGAACCAGAAAACCAGACCGTCTGAGGGAGAATGCCGGTGCTGCGGAAATTGAGCTGACCAAAAAAGAGATTGAGACACTGGATAAACAGCTTGATGCCATGGAAATGTCAGATGTGTTTGGCGGCACAGGCAGCAAAAAAGAAGGAAAAGAGTAAAAATAAGCGGGCAAAAATAAAAAGGATGTGTGCTTATGATAAGAAAAGTTGTTATTTTTTTAGTAGGAATGCTTTTGATTCCCGGTGTTTTCGGATGTGCGGCCAGAGGTTCTGCTGATTTAAAGACAGGGAATAACACAGGCATGACAGAAGGTGGTGGGACAGTGTTCACTGCGGATACAAAGGTAAGGGATGTTATCGGTGATCCGGCTTTTGGAGAATATGGACGTCTGATATTTCCTGCTGACAGAGAAGTCAGCGATAAGCTGGTTTTAAGGGATGTGGGGGATATACTTACATGGTATTCCTATGTCAGTTCCGACAGGACAGTTGAAATCGTAAATTATCTGAAAGAACATGCTGTTTCAGGAGAACAGATTTTTTATGATATTTACACCGAGGAGGAAAAGGCAGCCGATCCGGCAAAGGAGGATACCGGACTGTTCTTTTTCCGCGGGACTCCCGGAGGAAAATTTGCCATTACAAATGCAGGCGGCGGGTTTGCCTATGTAGCCGCCATGCATGACAGCTTTCCCCATGCACTGGAGATGTCAAAAAAAGGATACAATGCGTTTGCCTTAATTTATCGTCCCGGCGCACAGACTGCCTGCGAGGATCTGGCAAGGGCAATCGCTTTTATACATGATCACGCAGAAGAACTGCAGGTAGATGTGTCTGGCTATTCCCTCTGGGGCGGTTCGGCAGGCGCACGTATGGCAGCATGGCTTGGAAGCTATGGAACCGCCAGCCTATGCGTGTGTTGGTACAAGTGACGGAATCGCATATTATGGAACAATGCAGGAGCGGATTAAGCAGATACAGGCGCAGGGAACAAATGCCGAAATAGAGATATTTGAGGGACTGCCGCATGGGTTTGGACTGGGCGAGGGAACTGTTGCAGAAGGATGGTTTGATCATGCAGTCCGGTTCTGGGAAGATAATATGACGAAATAAAAAATTTAAATAAAAAATGGAGGAAACAAAAATGAAAATTTTATTTATCAACGGAAGTCCGAACAGGAACGGGAACACAGCTGCACTGGCGGCAGCGCTTCTGAAAGGAAAAGAATATGAAACATTAAATCTGACAGATTACCGGATAGGAAGTTATGGGCAGACGTTTGAGGATGACCAGCTGAAAGAAGTGATTGCAAAGATGAAAGAAGCAGAAGTACTTGTGGTCGGTTCCCCTTTGTACTGGCATAATATATGCGGTTCTGTGCGGAATGTGCTGGACCGGTTTTACGGTCTGGTGGAAAACGGTGAGTTCTCAGGGAGAAAATTATATTTTCTGTTTCAGGGGGCTTCACCGGAAAAATGGATGATGGAGGCAGGAGAGTACACCATGAAACGTTTTGCAACTCTTTATGGCATGGAGTATGCAGGAATGGCAACAAACAAAAATGAGGCAGAAAAACTGGGGAAAAGTATTTAGCATTAAAAGTGGAGGTTGAACATGAAAGTTTTATTAGTAAACGGAAGCCCGCATAAAGAAGGATGTACTTACACCGCTCTTTGCGAGGTGACCAAAACCCTGAACAAAGAAGGAATTGAAACAGAGATTTTCTGGATTGGAAATAAGCCCCTGGGCGGCTGTATTGCCTGCCTTAAGTGCCGTGAAAAAGGTATCTGTGTATTTGATGATGCCGTAAACCGCTGCAGGGAAAAAGCTTATGAAGCGGATGGCTTTGTGTTTGGAAGCCCGGTTCATTACGGAGCAGTGAGTGGAAATATGACGGCTTTTATGGACCGCCTGTTTTATTCAGAACTTGGAGGGAACGGGAACAAGGCATTTTATATGAAACCGGCGGCAGCCGTGATTTCAGCCAGACGTGCCGGAACAACAGCAACGTTTGACCAGCTGAACAAATACTTTACAATCCAGGAAATGCCGGTAGTATCCTCCCGGTACTGGAATATGGTTCATGGTACGAATGCCGGGGAGGTAAAGCAGGATGCGGAAGGACTGCTTACGATGCGTGTACTGGGAAGAAATATGGCTTACCTGCTGAAATGCCAGGAGGCGGCTCGTAAAGCCGGGGTTGCATTGCCCGAACGGGAAGAAACAGTATTTACGAATTTTATTCGTTAAGAGAGGTCTGAAGAAAGGTGCACAGCGGTAAATCTGTCATGGATTTGCCGCTGTTTTTGACTTTTCTGTGCTATAAAAGCTTTATGTGCAAAAACATGTTGGTGTTGATTTTTATTATCCCAATGTATTATAATGAATAAGATTCACGATAAAAGCAGGAACAGGCGTCTGCAGGCCAAAACGCTAAAGAGGAGATTAGTGTGAAAGAAAGTAGAGGAAAACCATAAATTGGCGCGCTTGAATAAGCT
>CANOLA010000086.1 GCA_947566705.1 uncultured Lachnospiraceae bacterium
ATCAGCGGAAATACAGGCATCAGATAACGATCCGCATAATAGGGCGCTATCTTCATCACCATGTAATCCTTGAACTGCGGATCCGCCACCATGTCCAGGATAATCTGCTCTACCTGACTGTTAAGCTCCACCTGACTCAGCACCAGACGGAAATCACAGAAATGCGTTTCGTCTATCTTTGTACGGTGCAGGCACTTATAATACCAGTCGTCCTTGTACTCGCCGGACTTCTTGTTCTTACGCCGTCTGACGGTTCCCACAAGACTCCGGCCGCAGATCGGACATTTAATGATACCCGTCAGAATATGCGCATGATCCATGCTGTGCGTCTTATTCCATTTGACGCCGGTATCTTTTCGTCTGAGCCTTGTCGCCTCCCAGAGTTCCCGGTCTATGATCGCCTCGTGCATCCCGTCCACGACCATATAATCATCAGCCATGACCCGCTTATATTCATCCCTGCTGCCTTTAACCTTTTCGGTCTTATGCCTGCCATAAACGATCTTTACGATCTCCGCCTCTTCCGGATTGACGATCAGCGTGCTGTTCTTGGAATCCAGCATGTACCCGAATGGAGCCTGCCCGCCGTTCCACTTTCCCTCTCTGGCTTTCTGGCGGCGTCCTTCCATCGTCTGTACCAGAATGTTTTCTCTTTCTATTTCGGCAACAGCGGACAGAACCGTAATAGTCAGCTTTCCAGAATCTTTGGAGGAATCAATCCCATCTTCCATGCAGATCAGGTTTACACCGAAATCCTGAATGTACTGAAGGGAATTGAGGACATCCGCCGCATTTCGTCCAAACCTCGAAAGCTTGAATACCAGGATGAAATCCACCCCATCACAATACCAATCATCAGGGCAACTGCCATCGCAATTACCACCCAGACAGAAGCAACCCTGCGGGAAAGCGCAAGCTTTTTTTCATCTCTAATCGCCATAAAACGAAGCAGGATATGCGGCATCCCAAAATAGCCAAGTCCCCATGCCAGCGTGGATACAATACGCAAAAATCCATATGGCTGCGATGTACCGGTTTCTTCTATGTAGCTGCCTGTAAAAGACAGATACCCTGGCAGTGCCTTTGCATTGTCAATTACGGCTGAAACTCCCCCGGCTGATACTACCCCGAAAACCAGCACGAAAACAATTGCAATCGTCATAATAATACTCTGGATAAAGTCAGTCGTCGAAGCTGCCAGAAATCCCCCGGCTGCCGTATAGGCAACAATCACAACGGATGAAACAATCATTGCCGCCATGTAATCCACACCGAATAACGATGAAAACAGTTTTCCACAGGCCGCAAAGCCGGATGCTGTATAAGGAATAAAAAAGATGATAATGATTACCGCCGCCAGCGCAGCCAGAAAATTCTTTTCATCATGAAACCGTCTGGAAAAAAACTGCGGCAGTGTATAGGAATCTGTAATCTGCGTATAACGCCTTAATCTGCCTGCCGTAAGCCTCCAGTTCAGGTAAGTCCCGGCTGCAAGTCCGATAATCGTCCAGCCGACGTCTGCCACACCGGAAAGATAGGCAAGTCCCGGCAGTCCCATCAGAAGATAACTGGACATGTCAGAAGCCTCTGCACTCATTGCTGTAACCAGAGGTCCGAGCTGCCGTCCGCCGAGATAAAAATCCGATGCCGACTCATTTTTCTTTGCAAAATGGAAGCCGACTGCAAGTACGCCAACCAGATATACAATAATCGTTAATAAAATACATATGTTTGAAACACTAAACATAACTGCCCTCCCTGATGTAAAAAATAATGTAACTCCTATCCTTACAGTTACAGATATACTTTTCTATTTTACACTATCACCCCATAAATTAAAATCTGCGTTTTATGAAAAATTTAATAAAAATATCCCCGGATTTTTAGCAAAAATCTCCATTCATGTTATAATTAATACAGGCCATACCCTTACAACATAACTGCATGGGACATTGCAGTTTAACAGAACAGACAGCATCAATACTGCACATTGAAACATTACATTTAATATGGAGGAGCCACATGCTTAATATCACAAATACCAAACAGTACCTGAACCAGATAGAAACCGTCATCTCTGACGGCAGTTTCCGCGACACATGGGAATCCCTTACGGATTTTGAAATCCCCCGCTGGTTTACAAAGGCAAAATTCGGAATCTTTGTGCACTGGGGACTGTACAGCGTACCTGCATTCGGCAATGAATGGTACTCCCGCAACATGTACATTAAGGGCAGCCCGGAATACGAACACCATATCAAAACCTACGGTGCACACAGGGATTTTGGCTATAAGGATTTTATCCCGCTTTTTACGGCGGAAAAATTTGATGCGGATTACTGGGCGGATACCTTTGCGGCAGCAGGTGCAAAATATGCCGTCATGGTAGCCGAACACCATGACGGATTCCAGATGTACCAAAGCGGCCTGTCCATTTACAATACTGTGCAGATGGGACCGAAACGAGATATTCTGGGTGAACTGAAAACCGCCTTTGAAAAAAGAAACCTGGCATTCTGCGCCTCCTCCCACCGCGCGGAACACCACTGGTTTATGGGCTGCGGAAAAGAATTTGACAGTGACATAAAAGAACCGTTAAAACGCGGGGATTTTTACTGGCCATCCGAGATTACCCAGCCCAACCAGCAGGATTTATATGCAAAACCGTATCCGCCGCAGGAATTTCTGGAAGACTGGCTGTGCCGGACCTGTGAAATCATTGACCGCTACCAGCCGAAAATCCTGTACTTTGACTGGTGGATTCAGCATGAGGCATATAAGCCATACCTAAGAAAAATCGCCGCCTATTACTACAACCGCAGCAGGGAATTCGGATTTTCTGCCGCCATCTGCTATAAGCATGATGCCATGGCATTCGGCAGCGGAATCGTGGATGTGGAACGCGGCAAACTTGCCGAGGCAAAACCATGGCACTGGCAGACGGATACCGCGATTGCCCGCAACTCCTGGTGTTATACAGATACACTGGATTACAAAAGCAGCAACGAAATTATCTGTTATCTGCTGGACGTTGTCAGCAAAAACGGAAACCTGCTTTTAAATGTCGGTCCAAAGGCTGACGGCTCTTTTGCCGAAAAAGATTTGTCCATCCTGCGTGATATCGGAAACTGGCTTTCCATAAACGGGGAAGCCGTTTATGAATCAAAGCCGTGGCGCTATGCGGCAGAAGGTCCCACAACAGAAACCGAAGGACAGTTCAGCGACGCAGCTGCAGCAGACTATACGGACAGGGACTTCCGCTTTACGGCAGGCAGGGGCTGCATCTATGCCGCCTGTCTGAACTATCCTGACAGTGGAAACATCACCATAAAATCACTGGCAAAATCCGCTGATGCCGACAAACCATATTTCCACGGCATCATCCGCGATGTGAAAATTCTGGGATTCCCGGAAAAACCGCACTTTTACGCAGACCATGCGGGGCTGCACGTAACGGCGCATGCGCGGGGACCGCAGCAGTTTCCAGTCATCATAAAAGTATTTACAGAGTAACCGTACTGCAATAGACAACCGGTTTCTTGCATAAAAATCAAAAGCATGTTATGATATTTTGCATAAGACTAAAAAGGGGTACTGTGATAACTATATGGAAACTTTATTTATCGCTGATGACGAAGCGCATATCCGGGAGGGGTTAAAATATATTATAGACTGGGAATCCCTGGGATTTAAGGTTTGCGGGGAGGCTTCCAACGGCGGGGACGCACTGGCACAGATTCTTGCCCTGCAGCCGAGTCTGGTACTGATGGATATCCGTATGCCGGGAATGCTCGGCACTGAGATTATCCGGCAGGCTAAAGAAGCCGGTTTTAAGGGAAAAAGTATTATTTTAAGCGGGCACTCCAGCTTTACCTATGCCCAGGAAGCGATTGAAGGCGGTGTCAGTTTCTACCTTACGAAGCCTGTTGACGAGGACGAGCTGTACCATGCGGTCTGTAAAATTAAAGAATCCCTGTCTGCCGAAAAACAACAGTCCAGCCACCTTGCAGCATACCGGACCAAAGCAAAACACGTCACACTCCATGAGCTTGTGACAAATACCCTTTCACCACCTTTGTCCGAAGAAGATATCAGGCAGTATCATCTGCAGGCAAATGTTTACCAGATTGTTATCTGCGAGGATTTCCACACACAGCAGGCAGCCCCGCCCTATACGTTTGCCGAACTGTTAAAGGTCATTAACCAGGATAACAACATTTTTGAGCATCTGACGGTAAATGATAAAGACATTGTTCTGTTAAAAGGCTCCTTCGGCCTTCATAAGCTTGCCGACTTTCTTGACAGCTTTGAAGAGCGGCCGCTGCAGAAGGGAAGCCCGATGGAATCCATGTTTTTAACCTATGGCAGACCGGTTTCCTCACTGGAAGACGTTCACCTTTCCTATGAGGATGCTGCTGCACTGCTGTCCCGCCGTTTTTTCTGCGCTCCAAACCAGCATGCCATCGGCTATGACACGCTGCCGGAAAATAACACCGGTAATCCGGAATATCCGTCCAAAACAGACAGTAAACCGGCTTCCGAAATTTCCGACCAGACACTGTCTGACCTTGCCGGACGTTTTTCCGGATACATACAGTCCTATAACCGCAGAATGATCGTGGAAACCCTGGCAGAGCTGGAGGGCACATTAACCCGCGTTCCGAATAAAATCACGGAAATCAAGCTGTTTTTAACAGATTTATACCTGCAGATTAAAGAGACTATTAACAAAAACTATGCTTCCACCGAAATTCCTTTTACGGCAAACTCCGCCGTCATCGAATTTATTGGCAGCCGGAATTATCTCTATGAAATTATCCAGTTTCTTTCAGAGCAGTTTGAAATGTTTATGAATGCCATTGGAAACCCTTCCAGAAATACCGTTCTGGACGACATGCTGTATTATATTGACCATAATTTCCAGAATAACATCAAGCTGGAAACCATTGCATCCCTGTTCGGATACAACAGCGCTTATCTTGGAAAAATTTTCACCCAGCAGGTGGGCAGAAGCTTTAACTCCTATGTGGACCACAAGCGTATCGAATATTCCAAGTCATTACTGGCAGATGATTCCCTGAAGGTCTATGAGATTGCCAGGTCGGCCGGTTATAAAAATGTCGATTATTTTCATAAGAAATTCAAAAAATACGTAGGAAAAAGTCCTGCTGAATACCGTAAAACAAGAGAAAAAACCGATTCCCCATAACGGGAACCGGTTTTTCTTCTACTGCTTTATGTTACTGTTTATGATTTTGCTGCTGCAACTTTTTCTGCAATGATATCTGTCATCATTTTCTCAGCATCGCTCATACCGGTTGATTCCAGATCCTCAAGCATTTTGTCATAGTTCTTGTCAAAATCAGCCTCTTTGCCAGTCACACATTTAATCAGTGCAGACCATGCAACTTCGTCCAGCTTATCTGTGATTTCTGTAAACTCAAGCGGCATAGCATATGCCCATAACGGAGAGTAGTCAGGTGTTGTGAATTCATCCGGCTGCGGGAACTTATCCACCAGAAGGTCTACGCCCCACTTCTCACATGCTGCCTTCTCTTCTTCGTTGTACTCGTTAATTACTGCTTCCTTGGAAGTTGTTGTATATGTGCTTCCTGTAGGATCCAGGATACCATCGCCGTATGAAGGGAACGGATAGTTGTGGAATCCTACACCAGTCTTCTTTGAATAGTCTGCATCTTCCTGGGAGTACTTAATTTCCTCCTCTGTGCGGTAACGGTGTCCTTCATCATCTACAAAGTAGTTTACATCCTTGATACCCCACTTGTTCAGTACCTGGCCTTCATCAGAGCACAGGAAATCAATAAACTTAATTGCAGCAACCGGATCTTTACAGCTGTTTGAGATACCAACACCGGTTCCTGTTGTAAGACCCTGGTACATAAGGGATGGACACTTGGTGTCTGCATTAATACATGTCGGAAGTCCTGCATATGTAAGACCATACTTTCCGTCTGCCTTTAATACCTTCTCACCATCCTGGTAATCCCAGTCCTTGTCAAAAAGAGTTACGACACGGCCGGAAGCAATCTTTGCAATGTAATCCTCATGTGTCTGTGTTGCAAAATCCTTGTCCAGAATTCCTTCATTGTACATGCGGCACAGCCATTTGAAGTATTCTCTTTCATTATCAGAAGCGAATTTGTAGATAGCTTCATTATTCTCATTTACAATCCACTGTCCGTTATCCGGTGCACCGTCTGCAATAAATCCAGCAGGATTTCCAAGGGTAATCAGCCAGTGCCAGTCAGAAGCAGATAAACTGATTCCGATTTTGTCAAGACCGTCATCTGTCTTAGGATTTGCTTTCAGGTAATCCTTAATCATGGTTTCAAGCTCTTCAAGGCTCTCCGGAATCTTGTAATCCTTTGCCTTAAGTGCATCCCACTGAATCTGGAGGTTTCCAGCATCCTTAAATTTTGTACCGCCTACCACGTATGCAGAAAGCTGGTAGATTGCAGGATCATCTGCGGACTGTTTCAGCTTGTTAAACTCATCGCCGTACAGCTTCTTAATGTTCGGGCCATACTCTTCAATTAAGTCTGTCATATCCATCATTGCACCAGCTTCAATCAAGTTTCCTGCAGAACCTTTTGCAAAGATAATGTCCGGATAATTCTGCTCTGCAATCATCAGTGCAACTGCCTCAGACTCATCATTTCCTCCAACCGGACGTGTTGTCTTTAATTTCACACCGGTCGCTTCCGTGATTGCCTCTGCGACCGGGTCAGTCCACGGGTCATCCTGGTTTGCATCTGCGTTGAAGAATGTCAGCTCAACGACATCCCCTGATGTTTCGCTTCCCCCTTCTGTACCGTCGTTTCCTTTTTTGGATGTATCATCTTTCTTGTCTCCACATCCTGCAAGACTGCCTGCTACCATTGTTGCTGCAAGCAGCATGGCACATATTCTTCTCTTTTTCATAGAATTCTTCTCCCTTCTGTTTCTTGCATGTTTGTTGCTTAAAATATATATTTATATGGCAGCACGGCATGTACTGCCAATAAATACCAAATACTGCGTTTTGCTCCGTATCAGTCTTTTACTGCACCTACTGTCATACCGCCTACAAAATGCTTCTGCAGGAACGGATAAACAATAAGAATCGGAACAGTTGCCACAATTGTTACCGCCATACGGATGGAAAGCGGTGATACGGCATTCTTTAACTGCTCTGCCGCATGCGGGTCAATCTTAACCTGTGCCTTCTCCATAATCTCATACAGCACATACTGCAGGGTCGGCAGTTCTTTTGCATACAGATATGTATCCATGAAGGAGTTCCACTGTCCTACTGCATAGAACAGGAATACTGTTGCAAGTACCGGTTTGCAGAGCGGCAGGACGATTTTTAACCAAATGATAAAGTCGTTGGCGCCGTCCACCCTGGCTGCCTCCTGAAGGGCTATCGGAAGTCCTTCAATAAAGGAACGTACCAGAATCATATTGTATACCCAGATCAGACCCGGAATCAGGTAAACCAGGAAGTTGTTTCCAAGCTTTAAGTCACGCATCAGAAGCAGGTATTCCGGAATCAGTCCGCCGCTGACATACATTGTGACAACAAACAGTATGGTAAACAGTTTGTTAAAGTAGAAATCCTTCCGGCTTAATACATAAGCAAGCATCGCCGTACAGATAACACTGAATACAGAACCAATAACCGTTCTGGCCACTGACAGCATAAACGCTGAGCCCAGATTGTTTTCCGTGAACACATATACATAGTTGCTCCAGGTAAACTTTCTTGGAATGATAAAGTTAATGTTACGCATCGTGTCAATTGGATCGTTTAAGGATATTGCCAGTACGTTCAAAAACGGATACAACGTAATGATAACAAGGAGCAGCAATATCACAAGCAATATCCAGTCCATAATATTATCATGACTTTTAATTCTATTGCCTTTCATTTTTGCCATGTCTGTTTCCCCCTTCTATATCAGTTTGCTCTCACCGAGCCATCCTGCAACCTTATTGGCAATCAGAAGCAGTATAACACCGACTAATGACTGGAACATACCGATTGCAGTACCCAGACCATAGTTGCTGTTTCCGATACCACGGACATATGCGAACCATGAAAGTACCATTGCGTGGTCCTGAACAATACCGTTGCTTAAAAGCATCTGGCGCTCCATTCCTACATTCAGTGCGCCGCCAATCCCCATAATCAGCAGTACAACGATGGTCGGCTTAATCCCCGGAAGGGTAATATGCCAGATTCTCTGGAGACGGTTCGCGCCGTCCACCTTCGCTGCCTCATACAGTCCCTGGTCGATTCCTGCCATGGCGGAAAGGTATACGATGGCATCCCATCCGACTTCCTTCCATATATTAATCAGACAGACCGTCACCCAGAATAACGGCGAATTCGTACTCATCAGTCCAAGGTTTTTGCCAAACAGTGTATCAAGCATACCGCCGTCATTTAAAACCATCTTTGCGATACTGGCGATAACCACCCATGATACAAAGTGCGGCAGGTAAGAAATCGTCTGCGACACTTTCTTGAATTTGTTAAACCGGATTTCATTTAAAACCAGCGCGAAGAGAATCGCGGAAACCGTACCCAGTGCAATACCAAGAATACTGAGTCCTATGGTATTGATTACTGTCTGTGTAAACATCCGGTCCTGAAATGCTTTTATGAAGTTACTGAAACCGACAAACGGCCTCTCCCATATGGGAAGGGTCATGGTTCTTGGCTTCACTTCCTGAAAAGCCATCGTCCATCCCCACAATGGTATGTACTTGAAGATAATCAGCCAGACAACAAACGGAACCGACATCAGTAACAGATATCTTTGTTTCCACATGAGCTGCCTGCTGAACTTCTGTTTGATTTTTTTCTCTTTCGAGGCTTTTTTTGCACTCATACCTGCACTTCCTTTCTTAATTTCTTTTTGTAGATGCATCCCCGCCGAAATTATGAAGCAAATCATGAGAGGCACCCGTTTTGGGGATTCGCCTTTCATGAACTTCAACGTTGAGGTTATTATAATAAAGTTAAAGTTATAAAAAAACAGGAATAATTTCATTAAGAATGTGTCATTTTTTTACTACATGAACTTTACATGAAAAGATGTGCAGGCATTACATAACAATAGAAAAGAAGCCGCACAGCTGTGCGGCTTCCTTTCGAGGAGTTTAGTTATGAAAATGTTTATTAAATAAAAAGGGAATAATGTAAAGGAATTACTTCCGTTTACATGTCTTAGTATATGCGCAAAATGTGTCTTTTATATGTCCGTTTTAAAAAAACATTATAAAAATGGGAACAAAAAAATTTATTTTTTTTTTAGAATCCGCGCAGAAGTCTGTGACAGAGCGCAATTTTCCGTTCGTCATCCAGACTGTTTTCAAAAATTATTTCCCCGGTCCTGTTTTCCTCCCGGAGCAGCCCGCTGGCTGCAAGACGCCGGCGCATCTCTCGTGCTGTGCCTTCTCCGCCGTCAAAAATCTGCACTTTATCGCCCAGCACACGCTGAATCTGTTCCCTGACAAACGGATAGTGGGTACATCCAAGCACGGCTGCATCCACCCGGTTTCCACTGTAGGAATACAGAAGGTCTTCCAGAAAGCCGTGCAGGTTTTCCCCTTCCAGATTTCCTTTTTCTATAAAATCCATCAGTCCCGGACACGGAAGCGGGATAATCTCCGCCTCGTCAGCATAGCGGGCTATCAGACGGTTCAGCTTGTCCTCACGTATCGTCATCGGGGTGGCAAGCACCAGCACCCTCGGATGCTCCATACAGTGTACTGCCGGCTTTACCGCAGGCTCAATCCCGACAATCGGTATATGCGGATATGTTTCCCGCAGGAGACGCACTGCCGCGCTGGTAGCAGTATTGCACGCCACGACAAGTCCTTTCGCTCCCTGCCCGAACAGACGGCGTGCACAGCTGACGGTAAGATTTTTTACGTCTTCTTTATCCCTTGTTCCATACGGTGCGTTTTTGGAATCCCCAAAATATATATAATCTTCCTCCGGCATAATTTTTATCAGTTCCTGCAGCACGCTGATTCCGCCAACACCGGAATCAAACACCGCAACCGGATTCTCTTTCTTCAGCTGGATTTCCATAAACGGGATCCTCCTTTTTTGCACATACAATGCCCCGAAGGAGCATTACATGTATTGTAAATTTTAAATACTATGGTATAATAAATAGAAAAAACAGTTACCGGAGGAATCCTGTTTATGTATAATACTACTGAAGAAGGACTTTTTGGAAAAATCAAACAATGCGAATACTGCAAACGTCCGCTGCCTTCAAACTATGAGGGGGCGCTCTGTCCCAACTGTGCCGAGGCACAGCTGTTCCGTGATGTTAAAGAATACATCCGTGCAAATGAAGTAAACGAATACGAAGTTGCCGATCATTTTCACATCCCGCTCAAGCAGGTAAAGAACTGGATTCGCGAGGGCCGGATTGAATACAAGGCAAACGATGCCGAAACCGCAAAATATGTCACCATGCACTGCCAGAAATGTGGTGTGCAGATTTCCTTCGGCTCCCTCTGCCAGAAATGCTTAAAGCAGTCAACCGCAGGGCACGGTGTTACGTTGCAGGATCCAAACTCTGCCGATACCCGTATGCACTATCTCGATAAGGATAAATAATTTATCACGTAACCGCTTCAGAAGTCATACCCCTGCTGGATACGGCCTGCCGTACCCTTTCAGGGTGCGACAGACCTTACCACCTTCTGTTTGTATTTAAATTCTACCGCATCCAGGTATTTTTCATCCGGCTCAAATTTAATCAGGGATGTTTCCCCGCCTTTCTGGATTACCATAACATAATACGGTTTTAATTTGTTATGGGAAGTAAAGTCCTTTACCTTCAGGGACTTATCTTCTTCGTATTTGTAAATACTGCGGTCTCCTGCCGGGGCAATCATCACCACTTCCTCCATAATATAGCTGACGATTGCTTTGCGGCGGCTTTTGTTCATGACCTTTGCAAAGCGGACCTCCCCGTCAAAATACGAATACTCAAATTCCTTGTATACGCGAAACATCAGGTAGTACCACAGCGCAACAAAAGCCACGACAAGCGGTCCGAGCACCCCTCCCCACACACAGGTAAACAGCAGCAGAACCAGTGCAAGAACCAGTGATAACACAGACATAAAAATCGTCGCAAAGGATTTTCGTACCGGTACTAATACATAAACTTCCAACATCTTTTGTTCTCCTTCCAAAACAGTAACAGACTATTTTCTATTATACCCTACCCTGTTTCATAATGCTATATTTTTATTATTTTTTTTATAATCCTGTAGATTTTTTTCGGAATAGACGATACAATAAATCAAATCGCAGGCATGACCTGTTTTATTTTGCCAAGGAGGTATATATGAATTTTCATCTGAACAAGGACGAATTATCTGATTTTTCTGCTAATATCCGCCGTGAATGGGCAATGGCAAACGGTATTGGCGGATATGCCGGAGGCTCCGTTACCGGCGCATGTAACCGCACGCACCAGGGATACCTGATTGCAAGTCTCCATCCTCCGGTGGAACGTTTTCTCGCTTTTACAAAAACGAATGAATGCATTGTGCAGAATGAAAACACCTGGAATCTGGAAACTGCCCAGCATGCGGGTCCTGTTTTTACAGAGGGCCAGAAATATCTGGAAGGTTTTGACTATGACGGTACCGTGACATTCCATTATGAGGCAGGCAGTATCCGCCTAGTAAAACAGATTGCACTTGTACAGGAAGAAAACACGGCTGTCATTGCCTACAAGATTCACAATCCGGGCAGCGCGGCAGGTCTTAGCATCACACCGCTTATGAATTACCGTGAACACAGTGCAGCATCAACAGCAGATACACTTTTATTTACCACAGAACCAAATGAATACAACGGATTTACACTAATCCCGGACGCAGCGCCGGATGTAAAAATCGTACTGGCCTGCAGCGGCGGCACACTGTCCGAACGCAAAAAACGCTTTGACGAACAGATGCAGTACCAGACAGAGGTGGATAACGAAGTGGACGGTCTGGACAGCCATTATACGCCGTATGACCTGGAATTTTCCATTCCAGCGGACTCGGATATGGAAATCTCCATTATCTGCAGCGTTTTAACAAAAGGGGAAAATTTCTCCCATGGCACGCCGGATGCGCAGACAGCGCAGAAGCTGGCCGGTGAAAAGAAGCAGTATATAAAGCAGCTGGTCTCCCATGCCGGATATGAAAACGATGAATTTGCAGAAATTCTGGTAACTGCCGCCGACCAGTTCCTCGCTTACCGTGAATCCACAAAACAGAAAACCGTGCTTGCCGGACTTCCGTGGTTCACCGACTGGGGCCGCGACACCATGATTGCTTTTTCCGGTCTGACACTTGCGACAAAGCGTTTTGCCGAGGCACGGGAAATCCTTTCCACGTTTGCCCGCTATGTACACCACGGAATGGTGCCGAACATGTTTCCGGATGACGGGCAGGAGCCGTTTTACAATACGGCGGATGCCTCACTCTGGTATTTTTACGCAGTCCACCAGTACCTGAAATATACCGGCAAACCTTCAGACTATGATTTTATCAGAACAGAAATTTATCCTGCACTCCGCGAGATTTTAAACGCTTACAGGAACGGAACGGACTTTTCCATTTACATGGATACGGACGGCCTGGTTCATGCCGGAAGCGGACTTGACCAGGTTACATGGATGGATGTGCGTGTCGGCGACTGGGTTGCCACGCCGCGCCACGGCAAACCTGTGGAAATTAATGCGCTCTGGTACAATGCGCTCCTTGTCATGGCAGACCTTTGTGAACAGTTCGGGGAAAATCCTGATGAATACCGCACGCTTGCAGACAGGGTCAGGGAATCGTTCTGCGAAAGCTTCTGGAATCCGGACAGACAGTGCCTTTATGATGTGGTTGACGGGGAAACAAAAGACGACAGCATACGGCCAAACCAGATTTATGCGGTTTCCCTCCCTTATACCATGCTGCCGCCAGAACAGGAGCTGGCAGTTGTAGAAATGGTGCAGAAAGAGCTTCTTGCAGGACCGGGACTGCGTTCCCTCTCCCGCGGCCACAAAGACTACCATCCAGTCTATCTCGGCTCACTGCCAAAGCGTGATGCGGCCTACCACCAGGGAACGGCCTGGGGCTATCTGATGGGCGGTTTTATCACTGCCTATGTAAAAGTTCATGGTGCATCCGTTTCGGCGCGTAAAGAGGCGCTTACGTTCCTCACACCGGTACGTGAGCATCTGTGGAAGGGATGCATTGGTTCGATTTCAGAAATTTTTGACGGGGACAGCCCGCATACCTGCCGTGGCTGCTATGCGCAGGCATGGAGCGTCGGGGAAGTCCTGCGGTGCTACGTGGAGGATATTCTGGGGAAATGATTCCTGTTACCCTTTCTGGAAATTATTTCAAAAAACACTTGACAGCCATAAGGCTTTTAAGTAAAATATAATATGTTCCGTGTTTTGGAGCATAACAAGAGTCGTATCCTTTCAGGGTACGACAGCGCCTGGTTAGCTCAGTTGGTAGAGCAGAGGACTGAAAATCCTCGTGTCTCTGGTTCGATTCCGGAACCAGGCATTCTGACAAAATTAAACAGAGGTCGTACCCCTTCGGGGCACGACAGAGTATGCGGGTGTAGTTCAATGGTAGAACACCAGCCTTCCAAGCTGGATACGTGGGT
>CANOLA010000087.1 GCA_947566705.1 uncultured Lachnospiraceae bacterium
ACTCCGCCGCAATAATATTCAGTTTTCCTGAAATGGTAACAACTAAGAAATCCACCAGAAAATGCCCAAGATACGCCAGAAGTACCATCTGTTTTTTCGCATGTTTCACTCCAAGATACACAAGAACTGTCAGCGCAATCTGCAGGATAACTGCAAAAATACGCTCGATGCCTGCCAGGTAAAAAAGGGATGCCGGTGTTGATACCAGCTGCTGGATATTCTGCAGTGCCTGGGTTTTTACGTTTCCTTCCAGTTCCTCCACCTGTGCTGCAAGGGCACCGGAATTCAGCATTACAGAGGTCGTCAGATTATTGATATTCGCAATCCCCACCAGCAGTATGGATTCCGCACCCCCGTGCCCGATTCCGTACATCAGTGCGCTTTTATTATCCACTGTATATTTTTTATGCCTGATAAAAATCTTCATTGCAAGAAATCTTCCGGTTTCCTCAAAAACTGCTGCCGCAAGTCCGCTGTACAAAGAAGCCAGCACAAAATTTTTCTGCAGGATATCCCCTGCCAGCCCAAACACCAGCATATGGCACATCTGTTCCAGCACCATTGCTGAAAGGATAAAGATTCCGCCGCCGATAAAAAAGAACTGAACCTTTGCCTTCGTCCTTTTGCGCCAGTATAACATAAGAAAAACCGGCAGTCCGACTGAAACCAGAACGGAAAACCCCATTCCTGCCATTGCAGCCGCTGACATACTTCCAAGCTCCATCACAAAAACCTCACTTTCTCTGCATAAATTCCATTATACAGTAAGTACCGGTTATCTTCAAGAACAAAGGCAGGCGCCACTGGAACGTATCCGGTGACGCCTGTCTTTGTTACTTCCTGCATACAGGTCTTACATATTTGAAAAAACGCCTGCAGTCATGGTAAAAATAGAACACCCTTTCCGGTGTCAGGTCCAGTTCATATCCACTGGCCCCGTAATCAAATTCTTTCATTGCAGCTTCTACCTTTGCCTCTACGCTCCGGCTTTCCGTTTCAAAATCAAACGGACCGTGCTCAAAAACAATGTATTCGCCTTCCGGCACATCCATAAGCTGCATCTGCTGCGGAACTTCTCCGGCATAATCCGCCGGAAGTCTCACGCCGTAAGCTTCTGCAAGGGGAATTCCCCAGCTGCAGATTCGCCCCGTCGGAGCATTAATCCATGCCATAAGCTGTCCGCTGCCTGCATTTTCCTCACTGCCCCCGGCATCATCCAGTTTGCCTTTTATACTGTCCAGCAAACCGCAGACTGTCTCACAGTCCTGCCCCGGAATCTGTGCCTGCTTCTGCCAGAAATCCCAGTAGCCGACACTTTCATAATTTCTGATGTGTAAAAACTTATGCGCAGGTATTTTTACAAAATATGTTTTCACATCACCATTACTCTGTTTTTCATTCATGTCTTTCATCGCTCCTTCCATCAGATAACAGTCAAAAGGTCTGATGATTGTTCTAAGGACCACAGGTACAGGATTTACCCGGTATTCGCCCGGAGCAACCCCGTAGGCATCTTTGAAAGCTCTTGTAAATGCTTCATTTGATGAAAATCCGTATTTTACAGCAATGCTTATAATGCCATTGTCGGTATCCCGCAGCTCCTTCAGGGCAAATGCCAGTTTTCTGAATCTGATGTAATCCCTGAGTGTCATTCCGGATATTTCGCTGAATTTTCTGGAAGTGTAGTATTCGGAATATCCCAGCTTCCGGGATAATGCTGACAGCGTCAGCTTCTCATCTTCTTCCGCTTTAATACAGCTGTCAATCTGGTCTACAGCCAGCTGTACATACCGGCTCCACTCTGACATCCGCCTGCCTCCTTTTTCAAATCATCTAAACTGATTGTACTGGTTTGCTTTACTGTTCTCTTGATTTCAGTTGCGATATTCTAAGACTCCCCGTTACCGTCTTAACACCCTTCTCCCTAAATAATACGTAACCCCTGGAATTTCTATAATTTTACTCTTTGCAGGCAGGTAACACATTCTATATGTCTCGTAAACGGAAAACAGTCAAACGGCACACACTCCCTTACCACAAACCCGCGCTTCGTCAGATACTTCAAATCCGCCGCAAGCGAATCCGGCCCGCAGGAAACATAAACAATCCGTTTCGGCGCAAGCTTTACAAGTGAAGATAAGAACGCTTCACTGCTCCCCGTGCGCGGAGGATCCATAATGACCACATCAGCCTTTCCCCCCCGCTCTGCCATTTCGGTCAGAAACTCCCCGGCATCTGCATTGAAAAATTTAATATTATGGATATCATTTTGTTTTGCATTTATAACAGCATCGCGTATGGCATCTTTATTTAATTCCACACCAGTGACTTCCTTTGCACCGGCGGCTGCAATCAGTCCGATTGTCCCCGTTCCGCAGTACGCATCAATTACCCTCTCTTTACCCGTCAGTCCCGCAAATTCAATTGCCTTACGGTAAAGAAGTTCCGTCTGCGCAGGATTTACCTGGTAAAAGGAATTCGGTGAAATTCGAAATGTCAGTCCGCACAGCTCGTCCTCGATAAAACCTTTGCCGTACACAGTAATATTCCGCCCTCCAAGCACCATACTTGTTTTCCTGTCATTCACATTAATAACAACTGTGGAAATATCCGGATGCATTTTCCGCAGTGCCTTTACAAAATTATTTTTTGAGGGAAGAACCGGGGATGCAAGTACCAGCACAACCATAATCTGTCCGCTGTGGTACCCTTTCCGGACAAGCACATGCCGCAGCAGCCCGTAACCACTGTCTTCATCATAAGTCTTGATTTTAAACGAACGGAGCATCGCTTTCACATCCCTGATAATCGCATCCGCCTCCTCATTTTCAATCATGCACTGCTCAATATCCACCACGTCATGCGATTTCTTTTCGTATACGCCCGCAACAATTTTCCCTCCGCGGACAATACCGAACGCTGCCTGCACCTTATGCCGGTAATGGTACGGATTTTCCATTGCCACAATTGGTTTTACCCTGCAGTACGGCTCCATGAGCTTTCGCATATAAACCTGTTTCTTCTGCAGCTGTTCTTCATACACAGTGCCCTGGTAATCACAGCCGCCGCACTTTTTCGCATAGGGACAGCCAGCGTCTCCTTTCTTCTTCCGTGTTCCGTTTCCATGGGGATTTTTCTTTTTTTCTGCTCTGTTTTCTGTCCGTTTTACTGTTTTTTTCTCCATCTCAATTCCTGTCTGCTGTGTGATATAAAATAAATTCAGCAGGGGGAATACCCCCTGCCAGGTTTTTTACTGTTTTTTCTTTGCGAGAACGTCCTCGATTGTCTGAAAAATAGTATCCAGATTCGGGGGCTTTAAAAGATATCCTGCCGGCTTTAGTTCAAGAACTTCCTTAATATGTTCTTTATCCCTCATTCCGGTCAGAAATACAACCGGAATATCCTTTGCCTCGTCCACTTCCCGGATCATCTGTAAGGTCATTTTTCCATCGCACATCGGCATCTCATAATCCAGGAAAATAATATCCGGAACCCTTTTTCCAATTAATGTAAGCGCCTTCATTCCGGAGTTTGCAACCTGGACGTCGTAACGGCCGGCCAGCGCACTGCTTAGGGAACGAAGCTGTATCTTGCTGTCATCCACCAGAAGAACGCACTTTCTTCCGCTTTTTGCGACCGGCTGCCCTATGGACTCCAGAAGCGCGTCCACATCCGTCTCCTGGGAATCATCATCCCCAGCCCCGTCAAAATTCCGGATTACCCTCTGGGTGCCGCCTTCATATACTTCCCCCATAAGCTCGCATGCTTCTTTCACAATCTGCTCATTACTTACAGGCCTTGTCAGAACCCGAAACCGTGCCGCTCTTATGTATTCCGTAAAGCGGGACTGCTCGGATTCTGTTCCAATACAGATAACCGGTGTACGAGCATAATTAAACTTTAATTCACTCATAATCTGACCGCCTGCCTGTTCCATTCCAATCAGGCTTAAAATTACCAGATCCGGGCTGTTCAGCTTTAACATCCCCTTCACCATCTCAAGATTATCCACACATACCTGCACATTAAAGTGCTGGTTTAACTCGTTGTTGATATCATGAAAAATGGTATTGAACCTGCCTATCAGCATTACTCTTTTCATTACCATACCTCCTAAACCATACTCTGTATTTTCGCAATTGTCTCCAGTGCCTCGTCAGATTCCATATCCCTGATCTGCCCAAGCAGCATATCAACACTGTCCTGCAAATCCCCGTAGGAATATTTATTAATCTCTTTTGCAATAAAATCGCAGGAGTTGTAATCACCCCTGTCCAGTGCCTGGGATAACATCTCAAAGTATGGAAGAATCTGGTCCATACTGTCAATACTTATTTTTTCCTCCTCCTTCGGTGCAATCACCGCAAGCCGTTCCTTGTGCTTGTCGATTTCTTCAACCAGCACCGGATGCAGCAGCCGGATTTTCGGAATATTTTCATCCTTTGCAGCAACCTCAAGAATACGTGCAAGCTTTGACAGTAAAAGCGCCCCTACTGTTGCCGCTGTGCTTTTTAATGCATGTACTTCAATTCGGTACTGGTCCAGATAATCAGAAATTTCAAGTTCCTGTACAAACTCATTCAGCTTCTCCTTCAGGTCATCCAGTGAATTGTAGAAATCCATCAGAGTATCCATCAGAAGTTCTTCCGTCTTAAGAATTTCAAGTGCATAATCAAAATCAAACTCATCCAGTTCCGGAAGACCGATTTCTTCCATGCTGCTTTTTGCAGGAGCGTAATTTCCTGCGATCACGAGGGATTCCGGCAGATAAGTCTGTATCATCTCATCCAGCTTCGCCTGCATGACAGGCTTTGTCATAAAATCATCAAAGCCTTCCTTCATGTAATTTTCCCTGGCGCCTGTAACCGCATTTGCAGACAGCATAATAACAGGCGTACCTTCGCAGAGCTGTTCCTTTCTCATTTGATGGAATGTCTCAATTCCGTCCATTTCCGGCATCATATGGTCAAGGAAAATAAGGTCAAATCTTCCTTCCCGCAGCCGCTGCAGACATGCAGCGCCGCTGTCCGCCTGTGTAATCTGCATCTTTGTCTGTTTTAACAGGCCGCAGAATACTTTACGGTTCATCTCATTGTCGTCAACAACCAGAACCTTTGCATCCGGTGCAATATAACCGGTGACATACTGGTATTCATCCGCTTCTTTTTCTATCTTGCCCTTGAAATTATTCAGCGGTTCTGTATTAATAATTTTCTGGTCAATATCAAAGGAAAAAACACTTCCTTTTTCGTATTCACTCTCTACCTTGAGACTGCTTCCCATCAGCCGCAGAAGACGGATGGTAATGCTCATGCCAAGTCCGGTTCCTTCTATATAACGGTTCCTTGCCTCATCAATGCGCTGGTATTCAGAATAAAGCTTGCCGATATCTTCTTCTTTGATTCCGATTCCGGTGTCTTCAACCGCATAGTGAAGTACCGCATTATCACCATCTGTTTTTACACGCAGGGTAAAACGGACAGATCCTTTCTGCGTATATTTGACCGCATTTGTCAGAAGGTTGACAAGCACCTGCCGCAGACGCACATCATCCCCGAAATATTCTGACGGAATCTCCTTCTGGATATCAAAAATCAGCTGCAGGCCTTTTTCCTGTGCTTTTACAACAATCATGTTATAAAGCTCATTCAGGAATTTGCCTATCTCATAATTCCCCGGTATAATTTCCAGTTTTCCGGTTTCAATTTTGGTGGAATCCAGAATCTCATTTATAATGCTTAAAAGAAGCGTGGCAGAATTACGGATATCCAGTGCATATTCTTTTACACTGTTTTCACTGCTTTCACGCAGAATCATCTCCGCCATGCCAAGTACGGCATTAATCGGCGTCCGGATTTCATGCGACATTCTTGCCAGAAAGTCTGTCTTTGCATAATTTGCCATGTCAGCTTCCACTTTCAGACGCTGCATCTGGTCAAGCTGCATACGCTCTTCCGTCATATCAAACAAAAGCATGGCATAAAACAGCTGCCCCTCATACTCAATCCGCTGGACATCTGTATGCAGAATAAAATTATCACTGATAATCTCGCCGTCCTGTTTATGTTTAAAGGTGTATAACAGCATATCGTCTGAGAGCAGGTCTCCCGGATTCAAATCCTTTAACTGAGGGAAAATATCCTTCGCCCTCTCATTTGCTTCCAGAAACTGGTACTGGCTGTCAACAATAATCATCGGTTCCCGCAGCATCTGGATAATCTGCTGGTAAACTCCTGCTTTAAATGCCCGTTCCAATATTACTTCACCCATTCCGTCTTCCTCCGTATTCTGTCCTGTAATCCCCGTAACAGGTCTTACCTGTATTTCATCCGCACCATGCCTGCCATGGGTAAAATTTCCTACATTCCTATTATATATGCTTTTTGCCGTCATTACAACACAATAGTACGAAAAATTTTTTATGCGGTCTCAGCTGTCACCCATTCCGTTTTTCTCCAGAAATTCTGCGATTGTACCATAATACTTACTGGGATCCTTATCCTGCGACTGTGCGTGTCCCGCCCCCTCCATAACCAGCAGTTCCTTATCACAGGCCGCCTCTTTGAACAGTTCGTACACCATATCCACGGAAACCATGGCATCCTCGTCCCCATGGATAAAAAGCGTCGGTGTACGGCTTTTTTTTACAGCATCCACTGCCGAGGCATCCTTTAAATCATAGCCGCCCCGCAGCCGCAGCATCAGGCATGCCGAATCCACAAACGGAAATGCCGGAAGGGAAAACCATTCGGTGATCTTATCCCCGAACATGGAATACGCATCCGTATAGGCACAGTCAGAAACCACCGCCTTTACATGTTCAGAAAGATTTTCATCCCCCGTCATAATCAGCGCGGTGGCCGCCCCCATGGACTGTCCGTGCAGAACAATCTGTGCATCTGCATCCTGTTTTAGTATGTAATCAATCCACAGTTTGCAGTCAAAATGGTCGGTCCATCCCATTCCGATAAAGTCCCCCTCGCTTTCCCCCTGACAGCGCAGGTCCGGCACAAGCACATGGTATCCCTGTTCATAATACCAGTACGCAAACGGAAACATTTCCTCTTTCCATCCTGTATACCCGTGTAACAGCATTACCCATTTCCCGCTTTCCTCTTTTGCAGAAAACTCCTCTGCAACTAGCTTATAGCCGTCCTCTGACTGCAGCGAAACCTTTCTGCTTTCCACATCTTTTACCAGGGTATCAGCATCATCCATGGATTTTGCATGGTGTTCTGAAATTTCAGTTGAATGTACCTGTTCGGAATATCCCATAACCGTAATGTCCTCAAATGCATCCAGTTTTCTCATAAAGGATGGTACAAGACATGCACTGACCAGAAAATAGACAAAAATAACATACAGCAGGAATAAGACAAAAATAACAGCTGCGGTAATCTTTAACACTTTCTTCTTTCGCATAAAATCCTCCCGGTTTAACCCTTTGAAAATATTATATTATATCCCCACCGGGAATTCCATGGGAGATTGCTTCCATAATTTGTCCCTAATGTTCCTCCACCACCTGAAAAATAAAGAACTTAAGATAATAGCTTTCATCCGCCGCCCAGAGAACCGGATGGTCCGGCGCCTGTGTGCGGAACTCCACCTGGCGCAGCCGTTTATGCGCCGAACGCGCCGCTTCCCGGATCGTCTTTGCAAAAAGCTCCTGCGTCATAAAATGGGAACAGGAGCAGGTGGCAAGGTATCCCCCGTCCTTTACAAGCTGCAGTCCTTTCCTGTTAATCTCCCGGTATCCTTTAACTGCATTTTTAGTTGCCTCCCTTGATTTGGTAAATGCGGGCGGGTCTAATATCACCACATCAAATTTTTCCCCGGCAGCCGCAAGCACCGGCAGCTCATCCAGCACATTGACACAGCGGAAATGCACACGTTCCTCCAGTCCGTTTCTTCTGGCATTCTCTTTTGCCTGCTCCAGTGCAAACTCCGAAATATCCAGTCCCGTCACCTCTGCCGCCCCGGCAATTCCTGCATTGAGTGCAAACGTACCCATATGCGTAAAACAGTCCAGCACCCTTTTTCCCCTGCATATTTTCTGCATCGCGAGACGGTTGTACTTCTGGTCCAGGAAAAACCCGGTCTTCTGTCCGTCCGCAATATCCACCATATAATGTATGCCATTTTCCACAATTTCAACATTTGTGTCAAACGGCTCACCGATAAATCCCTTTACCTTTGACAGTCCTTCTTTTTTCCGCTCATTTGCATCACTTCTTTCATATACGCCCCGAATAACAACGCCGTCTGCTGCAAGCGTCTGCCTGAGCAGATCCACAACCGTAAGCTTAAACTGCTCCATTCCAAGCGCCAGGCACTGGATTACCAGCACATCCGCATATTTGTCCACAACAAGTCCCGGCAGAAAATCCGCTTCCCCGAAAATCACACGGCATGCCTGCAGATCCTCACACGTTTTTACATCCCCGGTTCCCGACAGAACCGTCTTTCTGTAATTCCATGCATTTTCTATCCGCATCTTAAGAAACGCTTCATTAATCTCCTGCCCCGCATGGCGCGTCATCATCCGGATGCGGATTTTGGAATTCTGGTTGATAAATCCCTTTCCCATCGGATAACCGTCAAAGTCACGGACCGTCACGACATCCCCGTTTTTAAATCTTCCGGCAATCGTATCTATCTCATTGCTGTATATCCAGAGTCCGCCTGCTTTTAAAGTACGTCCTTCTCCTTTTTTCAGTGTTACAATCGTATGGTTTTCCATGTATTTCTCCTCCCCGCCAGATACCGTACCAGACAGTGCTCCTGCTATAACTGACATTCCGTTTTATACTAACATATCATCCCAAATCGTGTCCAGCACCGCTTGTTTTCTGGATTCTAAAATGTTAAAATATAGAAAGTAAAATTTTATTTTGAAATAAGGAGGTTTTTTCATGGATTTTTCAGAAGAATACAGACAAAAACTCGTTTCTGCCGATCAGGCAGTCTCTGTCATCAAATCCGGTGACTGGGTGGATTACGGCTGGTGTGTTGCAACAGCTGATGCACTGGATAAAGCTCTTGCAAAACGTACAGACGAATTAACAAATGTCAACCTGCGCGGCGGTATCATTTTAAAACCGCTTGCCGTATTTGAACGTGAGGATGCGGGAGAACATTTTACGTGGAATTCCTGGCATATGGGAGGCCCGGAGCGCAAACTGGTTGCAAGGGGCTGCGCATACTACGCACCAATCCGTTATTCCGAGCTTCCGCGTTATTACCGGGATTTAAAGGATGACTGTCCGGATGATGTAGCCATGTTCCAGGTTGCCCCGATGGACAAACACGGGTTCTTTAACTTCGGACCGAGCGCATCCCATATGGGTGCCGTATGCGAGACAGCAAAACACATTATCGTGGAAGTAAACCAGAATATGCCTCGCTGTCTGGGCGGAACCGAGTGCGGTATCCACATTTCCCAGGTAGATGCCATAGTAGAAGGTGAGAATCCTCCAATTGCCGAGCTTGGGGCAGGCGGTCCTGCCACGGATGTGGACAAAAAAGTCGCCCAGCTGATCGTGGACCAGATTCCAAACGGGGCATGCTTACAGCTTGGAATCGGCGGAATGCCAAACGCCGTCGGCTCCCTGATTGCAGAATCCGATTTAAAAGACCTTGGTGTTCATACAGAGATGTATGTGGATGCATTTGTTGATATTGCAAAAGCCGGTAAAATTACAGGAGCACACAAATCCATCGACCGTTTCCGCCAGGTCTATGCATTTGGCGCCGGAACCCAGAAAATGTACGATTATCTGGATGAGAATCCGGAGCTTATGAGCGCGCCGGTTGATTACACCAACGATATCCGCTCCATCTCTGCCCTGGATAATTTCATTTCCATTAATAACTGCGTGGATATCGACCTGTTCGGCCAGATCAGCTCTGAATCCTCCGGAATCAAGCAGATCAGTGGTGCCGGCGGACAGCAGGATTTTGTTCTTGGCGCTTACCTTTCCAGAGGCGGCAAAAGTTTTATCTGCTGTTCTTCCACATTTACGGACAAGCAGGGACAGATGCATTCCAGAATCCGCCCGACGCTGACAAACGGCTCTGTTGTAACCGACACCCGCAGCAACACCCACTTTGTGGTAACAGAGTACGGCATGGTCTGCCTCAAGGGATTATCCGCATGGCAGCGCGCCGAAGCATTGATTTCCATTGCACATCCTGACTTCCGTGATGAACTGACTGCGGAAGCAGAAAAAATGAATATCTGGCGCAAATCCAATAAATAGGAAGAAAACCGTCCGAAAAGGACACTGTTTGTTCACAATTTATTCATATTGATAAAAAACCCCGACTTTGTTGGGGTTTTTTTATAAAATTTACCTCTTGTTTTTGTGCAGTTTTTTCAGTAAACTACTCGTGAGCGTGGAGCAAAGGCACCTGAGAGTTCGTTACGCGAAAAAGGAGAGGTAAATAATGCATAATTTTTTTAGCACAATCAAAACAAAACTTTTCACAAAAAGAGAAAAAGAGCATTCAAAGGAATATTACCGGAGAATTGCCCTGTTCAATAAATATTCACTGGTTTTTCATGCACTGATTTCCTGCATGATCGTATTTATCGTAGAGTTAATCTCCCGGCGGGATTTCCTTTCTGCGTGTTCCTTCATCGGAAACCATACTGCGGCCTACCTGTTCAACGCGCTGATTGTATTCTGCTCTCTGACACTGGTTTATCTGTTCCGCAGGCGTGCATTCTGCCGTATCATTATCAGCGGCTTCTGGATACTGCTCGGCACAATAAACGGATGTATCCTGTCCAACCGTGTAACACCGTTTGGATTTACGGATCTGAAATGTATCAATGATTTATTTGCAATGAACAATACCAAATACTTTACAGCACAGGAAGCAATGCTTGTAGTCACCGGACTCGGACTGTTTGCTCTGTTCTGTGTTGTATTATTTATCAAGGGACCCCGCTACCAGGGAAAACTTTATA
The DNA here is from genome assembly GCA_947566705.1 of uncultured Lachnospiraceae bacterium. GTDB lineage: Bacteria > Bacillota > Clostridia > Lachnospirales > Lachnospiraceae > Roseburia. Next base: position 10,976 of record CANOLA010000087.1, read on the forward strand.
CGAAGTACATCCTTCCATCCATTGTTGCAGCGCTTTTTATCGGACTTCCATTTACAACACACGCCGCACAGAATGCCAATGTGGTTGCCAGCTATTTTTCCAATATTGCACAGGGATATGAGAATTACGGGTTTATTTACGGATTCTCTTCCAGTGTGGTAGACCGTGGTATGAGTAAGCCAAACAGCTATTCAAAGGAAACCATTGACCAGATCCAGGAAAAAACAGAAAGCACAAAGGAAAAGACAGCAGACAAAAAGAAACAGCCAAATATCATCTGCGTTTTACTTGAGTCTTTCTGCGACCCGGATGAAATTAAATTTCTTGACTATAACAGGGACCCTGTTCCGACCTTCCACAAGCTGGAAAAGAAATATTCCAGCGGATACCTGACAGTACCCGTTGTAGGAGCGGGAACAGCCAATTCCGAATTTGAAGTGCTTTCCGGCATGAGTATGCAGTATTTCGGCACCGGCGAGTACCCGTATAAAACGATTTTAAAGAAAACAGACTGTGAAAGTACTGCTTCTGTCTTAAAAAAGCTCGGATACGGCACACACGCTGTACATAATAACGGCGGTAACTTTTACAGCCGTGTCAATGCCTTTTCCATGATGGGCTTTGATACTTTTACCAGCAAGGAGCTGATGGATATCCAGACCTACACACCGAACGGAAGCTGGGCAACGGATGACATTCTGGTGGATGAAACCATCAAGACACTGGATGCAACAGATACACCGGATTTCACCTATACCATTACCGTTGGTTCCCATGGGGATTATCCAAAGGAAGCTGTTATTTCCAATCCGAAATTCACTTTAAATAACATGGAAGATGAAGAAACAAAAAACCAGTGGACATACTACATCAACCAGTTAAATGAAGTTGATACCTTTATGAAAGACCTGATTAACAAATTAAGCAAAAGGGATGAGGATACTGTTGTAGTATTCTTTGGGGATCATCTTCCAACCATGGGTCTGGAAGACTCCGATATGGTTTCCAATGACATTTATAAGACCAAATATGTCACATGGAACAACATGGGACTGGAAAAAGAAGACGCCGACCTTTATGCTTACCAGCTGATGGCAAATATAACTGCTTCTGTCGGTATCCATGAAGGCACCATTCTCGGATACCACCAGACACAGGTGGACAGCGCTGATTATCTGGATAACTTTGAGAATTTACAGTATGACCTGCTGTACGGAGAACGCTACAGCTATGGCGGCGAGGATTTATATCCTGCCACAGATATTGTCATGGGTGTGGATGAAGTATCAATAGACAGTGCCGTAAACTCCATGGGCGGTTCTGAAGTTATCATCCGTGGAGACAACTTCACAAAATGGAGCAGGGTATTTGTAAATGGTGAGAAGGTATCCAGCATTTACAGCAGCTCCGAATGCCTGATTATCGACCGGGATTCCATTGAGGACGGTGATGTTATTACGGTATGCCAGATGGGTTCAGGCAACAGCGTGTTCAGAACCTCGAATACATTTATTTATTCCGATCCTGATGCCATAAAAGATACCGAAGTAGCTGAATCCTCAGAACTGGCGGAATAAAAGTTCTTTCTCCAATATTGAATAACAACAAAGCCCTCCCCATGCCGGGGAGGGCTTTAAAATTTAACCGTGTATGGAATATCGGTTATTATATTTTCTTCAGTATCTCAACTCCCGCTTCCAGGGCATCAGACTCAATTCCGTAAAATCTTCCCGCATCTGCTTCTTTTGCATATGCAGGATCCAGCGGCAGCTTGCCAAGAAGCTTTGTCCCAAGTTCACTGACCGTATCTTCAATATGGCTTTCCCCAAAAAGCCTGATTTCATTTCCACAGTCCGGACACTTGATATAGCTGAAATTTTCCACAACACCCAGTACCGGAATATGCATCATGTCAGCCATGTGAAAGGCTTTTTTGACAATCATCTGCACCAGCTCCTGCGGAGAGGTAACAACAATAATTCCATTGACCGGAAGGGACTGGAATACGGTAAGCGGCACATCCCCCGTTCCCGGCGGCATATCCACAAACAGGTAATCCAGCTCACCCCATACCGTTTCATTCCAGAACTGTTTTACAGCACCCGCAATCACAGGTCCCCGCCATATGACAGGCGCTTCCTCATCCTCCATTAACAGATTAATGGAAATCATTTTAATCCCTTCCGGGGTTACAAACGGATATATCCCTTTTTCATCCCCGACCAGCTGTCCGTGCGCCCCAAACATTTTCGGAATGGACGGTCCGGTAATGTCAGCATCAAGGATACCAACTTTGTATCCTGCCTTTTTCATTTGGGACGCCAGCAATGCGGTTACAAAAGACTTTCCCACGCCTCCCTTTCCGCTTACTACCCCGATGACATGTTTAATATCTGAGTATGCATTCATTTCTTCCAGCATACTCTGCTGGTTATTTGAATTGCCTGAGCAACCCTCACAGCTTTCCTTTGTGCAGGTGGATGCCCCGCTGCAGCTTGAATTTTCTGGCATTTTTATTCTCCTTTTCCTGTTTTTTTATAGAAAATTGCATGTCTGCAATTAACGGACTGACTTTTAATTGTATAAGCTTCCAAAATGTGAAAACGGATAATAAATGACATATGCTTTCCCAATAATCTGGTCTTTTGTCACATATGTATTTTCCCAGTACCTTGCATCAAGCGAATCATTCCGGTTATCCCCCA
>CANOLA010000088.1 GCA_947566705.1 uncultured Lachnospiraceae bacterium
GCTGGTGGAATACGAAGACAAACTATATATGATAGACCAGCATGCAGCGCATGAGAAGGTCTTATTTGAGCAGAATATGAAAAGGTTTAAAAACCGTGAGATTACATCCCAGACCATTAGTCCCCCGGTTGTTATCAGTCTGGATGCGAATGAAGAGGAAATGTTAAAAGAGCATTTATCTTCTATTCAGGAATTTGGCTATGAGATTGAGCATTTCGGCGGAAGAGAATACATGATCTGCGCTGTTCCCGATTATCTGGGAAATATTGACATTAAAGACCTTTTTACAGAGATGCTGGACGATTTTTCAAACCTGGGCGGGCGTACCACGCCGGAACTGGTTTATGACAGGCTGGCAACCATGTCCTGCAAGGCTGCAGTCAAGGGAAATGATGCACTTGGCATAAAAGAGGCTGATGCGCTTGTGGAGGAGCTTCTGTCACTGGAGAATCCGTTCAACTGTCCGCATGGAAGACCGACCATCATTGCAATGTCAAAATATGAGATTGAAAAGAAATTCAAGAGGATTATATCATGAGGCCAATGGTAATTCTGGCAGGACCGACAGCCGCAGGTAAAACAAAGCTGTCCATAAAGCTTGCAAAACGTATAAATGCTGTTGTTGTTTCCGCAGACTCCATGCAGGTTTACAAATACATGGATATCGGCTCGGCAAAGGTGACAAAGGAGGAAATGGACGGCGTTCCCCATGCGCTTATTGATGTACTTGACCCGGCAGAGGAATTTCATGTGGTGCGGTTTAAACAGATGGCAGAGGAAGCAATTGCCGATATATATAAAAACGGTCAGATTCCAATCATCGCCGGAGGAACCGGGTTCTACATCCAGGCTCTTTTGTATGACGTGGATTTTACCGGCCAGGAAAGTGATCCGGAATTTCGCCGGGAGATGAAGGAGTTTGCAGAAGCAAACGGCGCGCATGCGCTGCATGAAAAATTAAAGCAGGTAGACATGGGTTCCTATGAGACCATACATGAAAACAATATAAAACGTGTCATCCGCGCGCTGGAATACTATCACCTGACAAAGACGCCGCTTTCTTTGCACAATGAAACGGAACGGGCGAAAAAATCGCCTTATAATTTTGCGTATTTTGTGCTGACGGATGAAAGGGAGCGTTTATATGAGCGGATTGACAGGCGGGTTGAGCTTATGATGGAGCAGGGACTTCTGCAGGAGGTGCAGAATCTTTATGACAGCGGTTACCGCAGGGATATGGTATCCATGCAGGGACTTGGCTATAAAGAGCTGATTGACTGCATTGAGGGAAGATGCACGCTGGAAGAAGCAGTTTATGTCATAAAACGTGAAACAAGACATTTTGCAAAACGCCAGCTTACCTGGTTTAAAAGAGAACGTGATGTCATCTGGCTGAACCAGAAGGAGTATGGTTATGACGATGAGGCAGTTTTAGATGAGATGCTTCGCATATTAAAAGAGAAAGGAATTGTAATATGAACCACCGGATTATGGAACAATATAAAAAACTGGGGATTTCCCCCGAAGTATATGCCGTTGGGGAAAAAACAGAAGAAAAATTAAAAGAACGGTTTGCGGCAATTGATGAAACAGCAGAATTTAACCAGTTAAAAGTGATTGCCGCCATGCAGAAAAACCGTGTTAGTGCGGAATGTTTCAATATATCCAGCGGATATGGGTATAATGATATAGGGAGAGATACACTGGAGAGGGTATATGCGGACTGTTTCGGCGGTGAGGATGCACTGGTGCGTCCGCAGATTACCTGTGGGACACATGCACTTGCTTTGGCGCTTATGTCAAATTTAAGACCGGGGGATGAACTTCTTTCCCCGGTGGGGAAACCTTATGATACGCTGGAGGAGGTAATCGGTATCCGCCCGTCAAAAGGTTCGCTTGCGGAATATGGCATCACCTATTCACAGGTGGACTTACTGCCTGACGGCAGCTTTGATTTTGAAGGAATAAGAAGCGCCATAAACGACAGGACCCGTCTGGTAACAATCCAGCGTTCCAGGGGATACTCCAGCAGACCGACGCTTTCCGTGGATCAGATCGGGGAGCTGGTTTCATTTGTTAAGGGTATCCGGCAGGATATTATCTGTATGGTGGATAACTGTTATGGCGAATTCGTGGAGGAAAAAGAGCCGCTTGACGTCGGGGCGGACATGATTGTCGGTTCACTAATCAAAAATCCGGGCGGCGGACTTGCGCCTGTCGGCGGATATATCGTCGGAAAAAAGGAATGTGTGGAAAATGCCGCTTACCGCCTGACTTCTCCGGGGCTTGGAAAAGAGGTTGGGGCATCGCTTGGCATTACCCAGTCTTTTTACCAGGGGCTGTTTCTTGCACCGACGGTTGTCAGTGCAGCGCTGAAAGGGGCGGTTTTTGCTGCAAATATTTTCGGGGAACTAGGATTTTCGGTGATTCCTGACGGTTTACAGAGCCGGCATGATATTATTCAGGAAATTGAATTTCATGGTCCGGATGCCATGCTTGCGTTTTGTGAAGGGATTCAGGCTGCCGCTGCCGTTGACAGCTATGTAACGCCCGAACCATGGGCAATGCCGGGATATGACAGTGAGGTTGTGATGGCCGCCGGGGCTTTTGTGCAGGGCTCCTCCATCGAACTTTCCGCGGACGGTCCCTTAAAGCCGCCGTATGCAGTGTTTTTTCAGGGCGGACTGACATGGTATCACGCAAAACTGGGGATTCTTAAGTCTTTACAGAAACTTTATGAACGTGACCTTGTTAATATTGGTAAACTGTGCTAAAATAAAAAAAGTTTTGTGTGACTCCGGAAAAGTAGAAAGGAATTATATGAGTCACATTGCAGTTAAAAATTTGCCGGAATCCGAGCGTCCGTACGAGCGTTTTCGGAATCTGGGGCCGAAAGCACTGTCTGATGCAGAGCTTCTTGCCATTATTTTAAAAACCGGAACAAGAAACCTGACGTCAATGGAGCTGGCGAGGGAACTTTTATCCAGATGCCAGGGAAACCTGCTTAATCTCTATGAGCTGTCCTATGAGCAGCTGCTGGAAATCAGGGGAATCGGGACGGTCAAAGCAATCCAGCTGAAAGCAGTTGCGGAGCTTTCCAGGCGGATTGCACGTACAGACAGGGGATACAGACTGTCACTGGGCAGTCCCGCCTCCATTGCGGATTACTACATGGAAGAAATGCGGCACCGCAGAAAAGAAGCATTTGTCGGGGCATTTTTTGATGCCAAATGCAAATTTCTTGGCGACAGCGTAATTGCCACTGGCAGCGTCAGCCAGGCGTTTGTTTCACCGATGGAGCTTTTTCGTAAGGCTCTGATGCGCAGTGCGGTCATGATTGTCATACTGCACAACCATCCCAGCGGGGACCCGGCTCCGAGTGAGGAAGATATACAGCTTACCAGACGGGTGGAAAAAGGGGCACAGCTTCTTGGGCTTACACTTGCGGATCATATCGTAATTGGAGATAACCGGTATTATAGTTTTAGGGAAAATCATATGTTGTTAACATAAGAAAAGGGAGATGACAATGAATAACAATATTTATGGTATCGATTTGGGTACATGTAATTTCAAAGTGTTCTGTAAGGCAAGCGGTAAAATTTTTTCCGAGAAAAATACCATTGCTGTCATTAACAAGAACCAGATTTATGCATATGGGGATGACGCCTATGCAATGTACGAAAAAGCGCCGGAGACAATTCATGTTTCCTTCCCGGTTTCCACTGGTGTAATTGCAGATTACAATTTCCTGCAGACAATGATGTTGGACTATCTGGAAACAAAGCTGAAATGCAAAACAAAAAATGCAGAATTTCTGGTTGCGGTTCCGACAGACATTACCGATGTGGAAAAGAGGGCCTTCTTTGAACTGTTTTACAAAAGCAAATCCCATCCAAAGAGCGTCATGCTCTGCGAAAAGCCGCTGGCAGATGCTGTGGGACTGGGAATTGATGTAAATGAGCCAACGGGCGTGATGGTTGTTGACATGGGAGCGGACACGATTGAGATTTCCGTAATTTCACTTGGCGGTCTTGTGTTAAGCGATCTGATGCATTTTGGCTCCAACCGTCTGGACGAATCCATCATCAGTCATATCCGCCGTGAATTTAACCTCGTAATCGGAAAGAAAACGGCGAAGTCACTGAAGGAAGAGCTGGGCTGCGGACTGCCGGGACGCAACGAGAAGATGACCATTGTGGGCCTGGATGTAGTCAGCGGACTGCCGGTAGAGCGTGAAATCAGTGCAGAAATCGTGTATGAGGCAATTAAGGCAAACCTGGAATCCATCTGTACTTCCATTAAAATGATTCTGGAGAAAACACCGCCGGAGCTTGCCAAAGACATTATTCATGCCGGAATATATATTACAGGCGGCGGCTCAAAAATCATGGATCTTGATAAGCTGTTTACAAAGATTACCAACATTAAGGTAAATACCTGTGAGAATCCGGAAGAGAGTGCAGTACTCGGACTTTCCATGATTGCCACGGATTCCAAATACCAGAGGCTTCCATTTACCGTAAAGAGCAGTACACTAAAATAAGTTATAAAGGAGCAAATCTCATTAACAGTCCGCTTTGCGGAAGAGATTTGCGCAGGCAATGCCCTTGTGGGGCATCACATATAAAGAGGGTTTCATGAAAAAAAAACGAGGATTTCGTAATAAGAAAAAACGACTGTCAAGTAAATATGTACTGTTTATCCTGTCGGGTGTCTGTGTGATTGCAATTTTTGTCAGTCTGGTCTTTAATATTTCGGGAGGACCGTTAAATACCATAGCAGGATATGTGTTTATTCCCATGCAGAAGGGGATTAACGGAGCCGGTTCCTATCTTTCAGGCAAGGCAAACGATTTTAAAACGCTTGGTGTTGTTCTGGAAGAGAACAAAGAGCTTAAAAAACAGGTGGATGAACTGACAGAGCAGTTAAACCATACCAAGCTGGACCAGTATGAGCTTGACAATTACCGTGAACTTCTGGAACTGGATGACAAGTATCCGGAGTTTGACAAGGTTGCGGCAAAAGTGATTGCCATGGACGGTACAAACTGGTTTACCATATTCACGATAGACAAGGGTACAGAACAGGGGATAGAAAAGGGCATGAATGTGATTGCAGGAAGCGGTCTGGTTGGAATTGTAACGGATGCCGGACCAAATTTTGCAAAGGTCAGAAGTATTATTGATGATTCAAGCAACGTCAGCTCCATGGTGCTGACAACAAAAGATAACTTTAACGTCAGCGGAAGCCTGATGACGATGAATAAAGATAAGCTTCTCCCGTTTTCCGAGCTTCGGGACGAGGACGACAAGGTGAAAGTCGGGGACCCGGTGGTGACCTCCCATGTTTCGGACCAGTACCAGGAAGGAATACTGATTGGTTATATTAACACCGTAGTGACAAATCCAAATAATCTGACAAAATCCGGCACGATTACCCCGGTGGTTGACTTTCAGCATTTACGTGAAGTTCTGATTATTACGGACATCAAGGATACGGGAAAGGAACTGTCCGGGCAGGAGACTCAGGAATAATGGGAGTTAGCTATGCGTAGAAAAATTGTACTTTTTGTAATAATAACAGTTTGTTTTCTGTTACAGTCAACTGTGTTTCAGACCCTTTCCCTTGCAAATGTTGCTCCGAATCTTCTGATTATTGTGGTTTCGGCATTCGGATTCATGCGTGGGAAAAAAGAGGGGCTGTGGATTGGATTTTTTTGCGGTCTGATTATCGACATCTTTTTTGGTTTTTATCTTGGTGTATATGCTTTACTTTATATGTATGTTGGATACATTAATGGAATGTTCCAGAAATCATTTTATCCGGACGATATCAAACTTCCAATGCTGCTCATTGGTTCCAGTGATATTGTCTGCAATATCGTGATTTACTGTCTGATGTTTCTGCTTCGCGGCAGGTTTCAGTTCTGGTATTATCTGTCATCCGTGATTTTACCGGAATTTGTTTATACGATGGTAATTACGATATTTCTTTATTTTATCCTTCTAAAGATAAACCAGAAGCTGGAGGAACATGAGAAAAGGAGAGCGATAAAATTTGAGTTATGATATTAAAGAATTTTTAAAACGTTTTTTCAGTTCCAGACTGTTTGTTCTCGCATCCGTTTTTATCGTGCTGTTTGGAATTATTCTTGCAAGGGTATTTTCCCTGCAGGTGGTAAATGGAAAAACATACCAGGAAAACTTCTCGCTGCGTATTTTAAGAACCCAGCCGGTGGATGCTGCAAGGGGAAATATTTATGACTGCAACGGTAAACTGCTGGCATATAACCAGCTTGCCTATTCCGTTTCCATTATTGACAGTTCCACCTATTCAGAGCGGGAGGAAAAAAACAGACAGATTAATGCGGAACTGACAGAGCTTCTTACAGTTCTGGATAAAAACGAAGAGACACTTGTCAATGACTTTAAAATCACACGCGATGCATCAGGGGCATACAGCTTTAATGTTACAGGAAAGGCACTTGAAAGATTCCGTGCCGATGTATTTGGAAAGGCTTCTGTGGACAAGCTGGAATACAATAAGGACCTGGGCTTTGATGAGTCAGGGGCAAGTGCAGAACAGGTTATGCAGTACCTGATGTCGGAGGAGAGATTCGGCATAGACCCGGACTGTCCGGATCAGCTTGCCTATGAGATTGTCGTTGTGCGGTATGCCATGAATGAAAACCGTTATGCACGATATAAATCCGTTAAAATCGCAAGGGATATATCGGATAAATCGGTTGCCTATGTCAACGAGCACATGGATACATTAACCGGCGTTTCTGTTAATGAGGACATGATTCGTAAATATAATTACAGCGAGTATTTTTCCTCCATTATCGGATATACCGGAAGAATCTCTGATACAGAGTATGAAGAGCTGTCCGCAAAGGATGACAGCTATACCAGAAATGACACAATTGGAAAAGCTGGTTTAGAGCAGTTTTATGAGTCCTATCTGCGTGGCAAAAACGGGGAACAGAAGTTTTATATTGATAAAGTGGGGCGGGTTTCCGAAGTTCTCAGTAATACGGATTCCGTTGCAGGAAATGATCTGTACCTGAGCATTGATGCGGATTTGCAGAAAGCGGCCTATTATGCCCTGCAGAATGAGATTGCAGGAATTGTTTATTCCAATATTAAATCCCATAATATTCCGATAAATGATGTTTACAATGCACTGATTGGAAACAGTGTGATTGACATCAGGCATCTCGGAAAAAAGAAGGCTTCCAGCACCGAAAAAGAAGTTTATGCAAGATTTAAAAGCAGGCAGAAAACTGTTCTGAAAATGATAAATTCCGAGCTTACCACATCCCCGAAGGCATTAAATGAAATGTCAGATGAGGTTCTGGATGATTTTACTTATATCATTTCCATGCTGAAAGAGGAACAGATTCTTCTTTCCGGGGAAATAGACAGCAATGACAGTACTTACAAGCAGTGGAAAAACCAGAAAATAAGCCCGAAGGAGTATCTCCGTTACTGTATTTCCATGCACTGGATAGATATCAGTAAGCTTTCCGTGGATGAAAAATATGCGGATACATCTGAAATATATGATGCACTCTGTGAATTTATTCTTGAAAAAATCCAGGATGATACGGAGTTTTCCAAGATTATATATCAGTATATGATAGAAAGCGGGGAAATATCACCGCGGAATCTCTGCATTATTTTATTTGACCAGGGCGTTCTTGATTATGATGATGCAACGGTCCGCAAACTGAAACAGGGAACCCTTTCACCGTATGATTTTATCATGGACAAGATTAACCGGATTGAAATCACCCCGGCGCAGCTTGCCCTTGAGCCATGTACAGGCTCAAGTGTCATTACTGACATTAAAACGGGCGAAATCCGTGCAATAGTCAGTTATCCGGGGTATAACAACAATAAGTTTGCCAATGGCGTGGATGCGGACTATTATGAATCACTGCAGAACGACAGGTCCAAGCCGCTCTGGAATTATGCCACGCAGGAGCGTACTGCTCCGGGTTCTACATTTAAAATGGCAGTTGCGACTGCCGGGCTGGCGGAGAATATCATTACTACATCCAGCAGGATAAAGTGTACCGGAATATACAAAGATATCAGTAATGAACCAAAGTGCTGGAAATATCCGGCAACCCACGGAAATGACAATGTGGCGGAGGCCATCCGGGATTCCTGTAATATTTATTTTTATACCCTGGGGAATGATTTTGCCAAAAAAAATACAGGGGTTTACAATGAAAAAAACGGAATCAAATATATTCAGAAATACGGAAAGCTTTATGGGCTGAATGAAAAGACCGGACTGGAAATTGAGGAAAACACTTCGGAGCTTGCTACGGCATTTCCGGTTATGGCGGCAATCGGACAGAGTAATAACAACATTACAACAGTCGCACTGTCAAGATATGTGACTGCGGTTGCCTCCGGGAGACTGTATTCCTACCAGCTGATGAATAAAATTGTGGATGCAGACGGTAAAACAGTAAAGGAGTACAAACCGGATTATGAGGATATTTCCGGTACCCTGACAACAGAGGAATGGAATTCCATACATTCGGGTATGCGGATGGTATGTGAAGGGCTTGACAGTTTTTACGGGTTTGATATTCCGGTGGCGGGAAAAACGGGTACTGCGGAGCAGACGGACCATCCGAACCATGCGCTGTTTGTCGGTTATGCCCCGTACAATAATCCTGAAATTACATTTGCCACACGTATTGCGAACGGATACAGTTCCCATAATGCTGCAGCGGCATGCCGCAATATGATTGCATACTACTATGGAGAAAAGTCGCTTGACGACCTGATAAAAATGAAAGCATCTGGTGGTAACGGCAATTCAAGCAATCGGGTTGCTGATTAGTCACATAAATTAACAGTTTAACAGGAGGTTTGTTTCATGGGTGAAGCTATTGTTTTCACTTCAGGAAAAGGCGGTGTTGGCAAAACAACAACAATTGCGAACATTGGCGCAGGACTTTCACGGTTAGATAAAAAGGTCATCATGCTGGATACAGACATGGGACTCAGAAATCTGGATGTTGTTATGGGCATGGAGGATCAGATCCAGTACAATCTGATTGATCTTCTGGAAAATAACTGCAGGCTCAAGCAGGCAATGATTAAGGACAGGAATTTTCCGGGGCTGTTTATGATTCCGGCGGCGCTCCGGTGCAAAAAAATCAGGGATTATGAAAGCAAACTCTATACGCTTATTAATCATCTGAAGCAGGAATTTGATTACTGCCTGATTGACTGTCCGGCAGGAATTGACGACGGGTTTCATTTTGCGGTTTCGGCAGCTGAACGTGCTGTTGTAGTAACAACGCCCCATATTTCCGCAGTCAGGGATGCGGGGCGTGTCCTTTATCTTTTGGACGGCTTAAAGCTTTCCCAGGTGGATCTTCTAATTAATTCATATAATCCAAAGCTGGTGAAGCGGCATGACATGCTGTCAAAGACAGACATTGAAGAAATTTTAGGAGTTAAAAGCATAGGTGTTATTCCGGTGGATGACAAAGTGATTGTCAGCCAGAACCAGGGAATTCCGGTACTGGCAGTCCGGTCAAAGGCAGCACGCGCATTTATGTGCGCAGCCAGGGCGGTAGACAGTCCGCGCGTGATTCCGGTAGACTTAAATTCGGAGGACCCTTGCCAGAAGCAGGGCCACATATACATAGATGGAAAGGAATGTGGCTATGAAGGGTAGAATATTTGGATACAGGAGAAAAGGTTCCAACCAGATTGCAAAAGAACGCTTAAAGCTTATGACGGAAGCCGGTGTGGTGGATGCATCTCCGGTTGCCCTGCGGCGGATGAAAAAAGAAATATCCGCGATTATTTCTCGGTATTACAATCTGGCTCCGGAAAACTATGAGATAAGAGTGATTTTGAAACAAAACAGGAAAAGAGCATAAAATGTTAAAACAATACAAACTCAGAAATTATCATTTTCAACTGATTATAGCGATTGTTGCACTGAATATCATAGGAATTCTTCTGATTGGAAGTGCAAGGGCCTCCGTACAGAAAACGCAGATTATGGGTTTTATGATGGGGATGGTAATCATGATTGTAATATCGCTTATGGATTATTCTTTTATATTAAAGTTTTCATGGCTGTATTACATTGGAATTGTTGGAATTTTAATACTTGTACTGACGCCGCTGGCCGGACATGACTCCCACGGGGCACAGCGCTGGATTCAGCTTCCGGGATTCCGGTTCCAGCCGTCAGAGCTTGCCAAGATAGTGATAATTCTGTTTTTTGCATGGTTTTTTTCAAAATACCAGGAAAAAATCAGCACATTTAAGGTGTTATGCGTTTCTTTTATAATTATTGGGATTCCTCTGGTACTGATTTTAAAGCAGCCGGATACCTCAACGACGATTGCAATTGCATTAATTTTCGTCAGCCTCTTGTTTATTGCGGGATTAAGTTATAAAATAATACTGACGGTTCTTGGAATCAGCGTACCGGCGGGGATTATCGGAATCAGCTTTCTGCTCCGTAAGGCGCTGACCAGCGGGGATTACCGGTTTGGAAGAATTATGTCATGGCTGTATCCCAATGATCCAAGATGGGCAGAGACGGCAGACCAGCAGCAGAATTCCATTATGGCAATCGGCAGTGGGCAGTTATGGGGAAAAGGACTTAATAACTCCATTGCGACTTCCATGAAAAATGCAGATTATATTGTGGAGCCCCAGACGGATTTTATTTTTGCGGTGGCAGGAGAGGAACTTGGATTTGTAGGAACTCTTGTTATCAGTCTGCTGCTGCTGTTTATAATCATAGAATGTATTCTGATTGCAGGAAAGGCAAAAGATCTGTCTGGCAGGCTGATTTGCGTGGGGATGGCGTCACTGGTGGGGTTCCAGAGTGTCTTTAATATCTTTGTCGCAACCGGTCTTATGCCTAATACCGGAATTCCGCTGCCATTTGTCAGTTACGGGCTGACATCTTTGATATCACTTTATATTGGTATGGGGTTTGTATTGAATGTTGGTTTACAGCCGAAAAAGTAAAGACAGTCAGGGTGGGACTGTCGGAAAGTATCAGGGGGTATTTTTATGAATATTGGACTTGTAGCACATGACTCGAAAAAAAAACTGATGCAGAACTTCTGTATTGCTTACAGGGGGATTCTTGCAAAAAATGAACTGTTTGCAACCGGAACAACGGGACGTCTGATAGAAGAGGTTGCCAATCTGCAGGTACACAAATACCTTGCAGGACATCTGGGAGGTTCCCAGCAGCTTGGGGCACAGATTGAGCACAATGAGATTGACCTTGTGGTTTTTCTCAGGGATCCGTTAAAACCCAAGTCACATGAGCCGGATGTAAACAGTATTGTCAGGCTTTGTGATGAGCATAATATTCCGCTTGCCACAAATCTTGCCACAGCGGAGCTTTTGATTAAATCACTGGATAGAGGAGACCTGGACTGGCGTGAAATGTACAAGTAAGAATTATAAGATAAAACTGCTGTGTATGCTCTGTATTGCAGTTCTTTTTATGAATGGATGCGGTGACAGCGCACAGACCATCGAAAATCCGTATTCTGTTTACGATTCAAAAAGTCTGGCGGCAGGTCATTTTTTTTCAAAAAATCTATGTGTTACGGAAAACAGGGACAAGGGTACTGACCAGGTGAATTCTTCCCTGGCAGAATTTGCAGGTGTATTTAATCTGGATACAAAAGAGGTTTTGTACAGCCAGAAAATGTTTGACAGGCTGTATCCTGCAAGTACGACAAAGATACTGACCGCATACATAATTATCCGCTACGGCAATCTGGATGATACGGTTACAGTAAGCGCTGAGGCGCTTTCCGGTCTGGCAGGCACTTCGGTTTGCGGGCTCAGGGCGGGGGATGTACTTACAGTACGTGAGCTTTTGTATGGTTTACTGCTTACCAGCGGGAATGATGCCGCAAATGTTCTGGCAGAGTATTATTCCGGCTCAGTCAGTAAATTTGTCAAGGCGATGAATAAAGAGGCAAAGGCACTTGGCGCGACAAACAGCCATTTTGTTAATGCAAACGGTCTTCCGGATGAGGAACACTATACCACTGTTTATGATTTGTACCTGATTTTTCAGGAAGCTGTGAAACTGCAGGAATTTGTTACAATTATAGGTACTGCGTCACATGAAGCCTCCTATCAGGATGCAGGTGGCAGTGCGGTAACAAAAACATGGGAAAATTCCAACCAGTACATAAGCGGCACGATAAAAGCCCCTAATAAAAATAAGGTGATTGGAGGAAAAACCGGGACAACGACTGCGGCCGGGTACTGTCTGGTATTATATTCTACAAACAAAAATAAGGAAAATATTGTAAGTATTGTCTGTAAATCAGACAGCAGGGATCATTTGTACCAGTTTATGAATGAGATTTTATCTGCCTTTGCGAATTAATAAGTGAATTGTAACTTGTATTTCATGGTTAAGTATACTATAATTATTATCAAGGAGCAGGGAAATTATGACTTGTCATAATAGTCTAGAATTCAGGAGGAAGTGCCATGATTGAGATCATATGCGGTGAAAAGGGAAAAGGAAAAACAAAGGAACTGTTAGCCAAGGTAAATGGTTCGGTTGCAACAGCGTCTGGGAGTGTTGTATATCTTGACAAGAGCCAGAAACATATGTATGAGCTTAATAACAAAGTTCGTCTTATTAATGTTATGGATTATCCGGTTACAAATTGTGATGAATTTTTAGGATTCATTTCTGGTATTGTGTCACAGGATCACGATCTGGAGGAAATGTATCTGGACAGTTTTCTTACCATTGCATCTGCAGAAACAGATGCTGAAATTATGAAAGCAATTGAAAAGCTGGATGTTATCAGTGAGAAATTTAAACTGCGTTTTATTCTGAGCATCTCCCGAAATAAAGCAGATTTGCCAGAGTGTGCTAAGGCAAAGGTTGTTCTGGCTTTATAATTTAGATAAGAACTTTTGGAGGGTTGCAGTTTGCAACCCTCTTTCCAGCATATCCTTAATCATCCAGCGTGGAGCGGATTCTTCCATAGAAGCTGATGATATATAAACCGCTTAATCCAACGAGTGCATAAATAATACGCGTCAGCCAGCTTCCATCGCCGAACATAAATGATACCAGATTAAATTGGAAAAATCCAATCAGTCCCCAGACAATACAGCCGATGACTGCAAGTGTCAGTAAGCAATTATCAAGCAATTTCATATGACGATACCTCCGTTTTGTATTCTTTGGATAGTTTCTCTCAAAAGTTAAAAAATATACATGTTTCTGAATAGAGGTGAATTTTTTTTGGCGAAAAAAACAAAAGTAATTAAGATGCATCATCGGTTTAAACTGG
>CANOLA010000089.1 GCA_947566705.1 uncultured Lachnospiraceae bacterium
TCTTGAATCTTTCAAGGTTTTTCACTGTTCGGTTGTCAATGTCCGGGTTCGCTGTTCGTGCCGCTTCATTTCTTCAGCAACGCGGTCAGCTTGTTAATATTACCACGATGTAATGTGCTTGTCAACACTTTTTTACATCTTTTTTCATTTTTTGTAACTATAGGTAATTCTTACAGTTACAGCGGAGAAGGAGGGATTTGAACCCTCGCGCCGCTATTCACGACCTGCACCCTTTCCAGGGGTGTCCCTTCGGCCAGCTTGGGTACTTCTCCGTAGTGTGTCCAGCAGTATGCTTAAAGTGTATTACACAGAAAAAGAATTCTTTCGAATTCTTTTTCAAATACAACTGCCAAGCGGAGAGGGTGGGATTCGAACCCACGTGCCCTTGCGGACAAACGGTTTTCAAGACCGCCTCGTTATGACCACTTCGATACCTCTCCATATGATTGTATACTTGTCTGCGCGACTCTGGCGCAAGACATATATTACCACCTTTATTTCACTGTGTCAACCAGTTTTTTTATTTTTTTGAAAATAGTAGCAAATACTCTGCTTCTGCGGAAATAAACCACCGTAAAAAAGTGTGTCAGATGTTACTGTACATCTCTGCAAGCCGCATGTCCTCCGGTGTTGTAATCTTAATATTATAATTACTTCCTTCCAGCAGTTTTACCTTTCTGCCTGCAAAATATTCAACGAGCATGGCATCATCTGTGACTGTCAGGTCTGTCATCCCCCGTGCCTGTGCGGCAAAAAATTCCTGATAGGCAAAAAACAGTAGCGGATATGCAAAGCACTGCGGTGTCTGCGCAGCCCACATTCTGCTTCTCTCAGGCGTATCTGCCACGTATCCTTCGGCATCTGAAATCTTTATGGTATCCTTTACCGGAACTGCCGGTATACAGGCCTTTTCTTTTTCAACGGTTTTCATGCATCTTTCAATCAGGTCTACGGAAAGAAGCGGTCTTGCACCGTCATGAATTAATACATAATCCGCCCCTTCTGCGGCTTTTAACCCTTCATAGACAGATAAAAACCGTTCGGCTCCGCCTGCAACAACCTTCTGTACTTTTTTAAGATTGTATTTATCTACTATTTCTTTTTGGCAGAAAGAAACATCCTCTGGTCCTGCAACAAGGATTACAGAATCAGCCGCACTCTTTTCAAATGCCTGAAGGCTGTAATAAATAACCGGATAATTCCCCAGCAGCATGTACTGCTTGGGTATGTTGCTCTGCATCCTGCTGCCGGTACCTGCCGACAGCACAATTGCAGTAAATTTTTTTTTGTTCATCAGCTGTCTCCCAGTTTCAGATTTGGCACTGCATTCAGGTCAAGTCCTGCACGTTTCCCGGCATGGAAGTCATAATAAGCTGCCGCACCAATCATTGCGGCATTGTCTGTACAAAGCGGCGGCGACGGATGGTAAAAATGTACGCCTTCCTGTACACACATCTGCTCCATTGCCGCGCGTATTGTTCCATTGGAGGCAACCCCTCCGGCAATTGCAAATTTATCCATATGGTATTCCCTGACGGCATTTCTTGCGTGTTCCACCAGCACATCCGAAACGGACTGCTGAAAGGATGCGGCAACATCCGCCTGCACAATCGGTATATTTTTCATCCGGCAGCCGTTGAGGTAATTGAGTACCGCGGATTTAAGCCCGCTGAAACTGAAATCATATTCACCGTCCGCAATCCTTGCACGCGGAAATGCAATGGCATAAGGGTTACCCTCATGTGACACTTTTTCTATTTTGGGACCTCCGGGATAGCCCAGCCCGATGGCACGCGCTACTTTGTCAAATGCCTCACCTGCAGCATCATCCCTTGTTTGTCCGAGAATCTGGTATCTGCCATAGTCCGTCACTTTAACCAGATGCGTATGTCCCCCTGATACAACAAGACATAAAAACGGCGGCTCAAGTTCAGGATTTTCGATGTAATTTGCGCTGATGTGCCCCTCTATATGATGAACGCCAACCAGCGGAAGCTGTCTTGCATAACTGATTGCCTTCGCAGTGGCCACACCAACCAGAAGGGCTCCGACAAGCCCAGGGCCGTATGTGACTGCAACGGCATCCATGTCATCAAGTGTCATCCCTGCATCAGCGAGAGCCTGTTCAATCACCTGGTTGATTTTTTCAATATGCCTGCGGGATGCTATCTCCGGAACAACGCCTCCATATAGTGTATGGTCTGCAATCTGTGAATATATTATGTTTGACAGCACACTGCGGCCATTTTCCACAACTGCCGCCGCCGTCTCGTCACACGAACTTTCGATTGCAAGTATCCGGACGGTTCGCCTTTCCTTATATTGTTCAGTCATCTACATCTTTTCCTTTTATCTGGTAATAGGTTATAATTTTCCATCTGCCGGCTGCATCCTTCCGGAGAACATACATCTGGTAGGTTCTTGAATACTTTTTCTTTTCCTGTATAAAATAGGAGGCCTGCACATATGCCAGCGAATCACCTTTTTCTTTGTCTGTCACAAAGCGGACGTCTTCCGTGTCACAGACGTTCATCTGGCTGATATTTCTGGAACGGTCATCATAATCCTTTACATCTGCCACAATGGACGCCTTTAACTGGTCTTTGGGATTGTTCTGTACGAGTTCATCGTCAAAAAGCTTCTGCGCCTGCACTACCAGACTGTCAAGCTCGCTGTCTGTGTATTCCTCCTTGTAGTAGCAGGAAATAAACTGATTGTAAAGCTTAACGACAGCCCTTGGTGTTTTTGGATAATTTTCATCCAGATTTCTCGTAATCAGCTTCTGTACTTTTGTCAGATTTCCGTTTTCACCGGAATTCGCGTCGGAACGGATTTTAACATAGTAAAATCCTCCGCAAAGTGATGCTATTAAAACCAGTGCAATTACTACAATACCCGTTTTTTTCATATGTCATCCCTCCAAAAATACAAGTTCTGCACTTTTTCCGTCTTTACCCAGGTGCGCATTGGGAAAAATTTCGCGTACCTGCGGCATATAGCTTTCGCCCTTTACCAGCGACGGAGAAAAATGTGTCAGCCACAGTTCTTTTACCCCGGCACGTTTTGCAAGCTCTGCTGCTTCATAAAACGTCATGTGCTTATACTGTTTTGCTTTTGCCAGCTTTTCTTTTTCGGCATACATTCCTTCACATATAAATAAATCGGACTCCTGCGCCGCCTGAACAATGGAATCCACCGGACGGCTGTCGGTGCAGTAGGTTACTTTCAGTCCTTTTCTTTCAGGTCCTAAAACCATCTGGGGACTGTAAACGGTTCCGTCCAGTTCAAGCGTCTCACCCTTCTGCAGGCGGTTCCACAGTTTCATCGGTATCTGCTGCTCTTTTGCACGTTCAACGGAAAATTTCCCTGCACGCTTAATTTCCACGGAATAACCATAGCATACGACATTATGCTTTACACGGAATGCATGAATATGGTATCCGTTTATTTCTATAAATTCATCCTGTTCCCCCAGCTCCATGCAGTTAATTTCAAACGGCAGTTCCGGAGCAATGGTCCGGAGCGCTGTTACAACACGGGTTAATCCTTTCGGTCCAATGACTGTAAGCGGCTGGGTCCGCTGTGCATTTCCCATGGTAAGGAGCATCCCCGGCAGACCGCTGATATGGTCTGCATGAAAATGGGTGACACAGAGGACGTCTATGGATTTAAATCCAAGTCCCGCCTCCTTTACTGCAACCTGCGTTCCTTCCCCGCAGTCAATCAGAAGACTGCTTCCGTTATATCTGAGCATAAGCGACGTCAGCCACCTGTACGGCAGCGGCATCATGCCTGCTGTTCCTAATAAACATACATCCAACATATCTTTTACCTTAACCTCTGTATTACAGGGTCCATTCCATAATGTCCGCATCCTCACGGGGAAACTGGTAAAAGTTTTTACGGACTCCCAGTCTGGCAAATCCAGCACTTTGATATACATGCAGTGCCGGCTCATTGCTGCTTCTGACTTCAAGAACAATCCGTTCCAGTCTGTGTTCTTTGGCCCACTGTTTCATGGCCTCTACCAGTTTCTTTCCGGTTCCCCGGCTGCGGAATTTTTCTGTAACTGCCACATTTGTAATTTCCCCTTCCGGTGCAGATACATACATGCCGATATATCCGGCAATTACAGGTGTTTTTTCAAATTCCTGCACAACTTCTGCAACAAGAAATATGGCATTAGCATCATTTACAGCATCTGCAAACGCTGCCTGGCTCCATGGACGGGAAAAGCATTCCTGCTCAATGGCAGCAACTGCAGAAACATCCCCCGCCGTCATCCGCCGTATTCTCATATCTGAAAACTGCGCTCCTTTTCCTGTCTTTCCCGCTCTGCCTGTGAAAGCCTTAAATACTCCGGCTTATGGTCTTTTGCATCTTCTGCTTTTCCTTCGCGGTACAGTATTTCTCCAAGTACGGCAACGCCTGCAGCCCTTTGTCTGCTGCAGTGCGCAGGGGCGAATGCATATGGCACAGAAATGTGGTTTTTTATATATTCTTCAAAAACAGGAACCCCGTCCCCAAGAAATGTAATTTTTCTTTTTAATTTTTCCGCCTTTTCTATAATTTCACCGATACCAACCGCACACTGCGGAAGTATGGTCTGCAGCATGCCGTCTGCAAATTCATAGAGTCCGGTATAGGTCTGCTGTCTGCGCGCATCCATCAGCGGACAGATGACATCAGAGCTTCCCCAGAGGTTACAGGCAAGTGCGTCAACTGTCGGCACGGAAACTATTTTTTTATCCAGTGCAAGCGCAAGTCCTTTGGCAGTTGCCGAACCAATCCGGAGACCGGTAAATGAGCCGGGTCCTGCTGCAACTGCTATCGCATCCACAGTCTTTAAATCCAGTTCTGTCATCCGCACCAGTTCATCCAGCATGGGAAGAAGTGTCTGTGAATGTGTTTTTTTATAGTTGATGGTGTATTCCCCAAGCAGCTGCCCGTCTTCCGTGACAGCCACGCTTGCAACAAGTCCTGAACTGTCCAGTGCTAGTATTTTCATTTCCTGACCTCTTATCTCTTTCATGGCAGCCGGAAAACAGGCTGTCGCTTCATGTCATATCGCATATTCTGATTTTTCGGTAATCAAAACCTTTTTCGAGTTCTTTTTCAATGGTGATTTCTATCCGCTTTTTGGGCAGAATTTCTTCTATCAGGTCTGCCCATTCAACCAGCGTGAAACCCTCCCCGTAAAAGCAGTCCTCATACCCAATCTCGTCCATCTCCCCGATGTCCCCAATCCGGTACACATCAAAATGGTACAGCGGCATCCTGCCTCCTTCGTAAATCTGGACGATGGTAAATGTCGGACTGCATACTGGTTCAGTAATCCCAAGCCCCTCTGCAATCCCCTGGGTAAGAACTGTTTTTCCGGTACCCAGGTCCCCAAGCAGGGTACAGACAAGTCCCGGTACTGCATTTTGTCCGATCTGCCTGCCCAGGGCAAACGTTTCTTCTGCCGAAAATGTTTCTTTCACTGTTACTTTTTGATTTTGCATGAAATACCTGTCCCTGACTTATGCTTTAAGCTTTAACCGGAAACGCTCCAGTTTCTTTTCTGCAATTTCCTTAAACCCTGCATACTGCTCCCCAATCTGTTCCATTGGAATGATATATGCGTTAATCCGGTTTGTGTAAATCAGAATCTGATTTTTATTTGAAACGATTTTATATACTGCATCCCACGGCAGTTCACCGGATTCTTCTTTCTGTGTCACATGTATCTGCTCCTCAGAAACTTCATAATGAAGTTCGTTTGCCAGTACCTCGTTTGTTTTCAGGGTCGCCTTCGCGCGGAACCAGAAGGACACCGGCATATAAAACCAGAATAAAAGACCGACTGCGATATACAAAAAGGTATATTCAAACGACTTCTCACCAAAGGTAACTTTCGCCATTACAAATGCAAGAATCCCCAGAATCACGGATATCCATCCCTGCAGACCTGTGTAAGCCTGGTATATATTGAATCTGTACAGATCCCTTTCCTGCAGTTTTACGTCAAATGCTACTTTCATCTGTCTGTTTTACTCCAATTTGTAATATATTAATTATTATACCATGTCGTCAATCTCTGATTAACGACACTATATGCGCGGTGTTCTTTCTTCGCAGTATAATAAGCGTTCTTTGCTTATTATACCATCTTTTGCCGGAAAAAGAAAGAACTACTGCTTCATGCTTAACTGGATTCTCTGTTTTTTCAGGTCAACACTCAGTACTTTTACTTCCACGATATCCCCGACGCTTACCGCCTCAAGCGGATGTTTAATGTAACGGTCGCAGATCTGGGAGATATGTACCAGCCCGTCCTGGTGAACGCCGATATCCACAAAAGCCCCGAAATCTATGACATTGCGGACAGTTCCTTTGAGCACCATGCCCGGCGTCAGGTCTTTCATTTCCAGAACATCACTCCGTAAAATCGGCTTTGGCATATCCTCGCGGGGATCCCTTGCGGGTTTTTCCAGTTCTTTTACGATATCACGCAGGGTCAGCTCTCCGATACCCAGCTCTGATGCAAGCGTTTTGTAATCGCTTATTTTTTTTGAAATTCCTGCCACGCTGCGGCTGCTGACATCAGAAAGCGTGTAGCCGAGCTTGGTAAGAAGCTCTTTTGTTGCTGCATAGGATTCCGGATGCACGCCTGTGGCGTCCAGCGGATTTTTCCCATCTGTAATCCGCATAAACCCGGCGCACTGCTCATATGCTTTCGGTCCGAGTTTTGCTACTTTAAGGAGCTGGGAACGTGATGTGAATTTTCCGTTTTCCTCGCGGTAAATGACGATATTTTTTGCAATGGCTTTACTGATTCCGGAAATGTATTCCAGAAGAGGCGCTGATGCTGTATTTAAGTCCACGCCAACTTTGTTTACGCAGTCCTCCACAACACCTCCGAGTGCCTCGCTCAGTTTTTTCTGGTTCATATCATGCTGGTACTGTCCGACTCCTATGGATTTCGGGTCAATTTTTACAAGCTCTGCAAGCGGGTCCTGCAGACGCCTTGCCATGGATGCCGCACTTCTCTGTCCCACGTCAAAATTCGGAAATTCCTCTGTCGCAAGTTTACTTGCAGAATATACGGATGCTCCCGCTTCGTTTACTATGATATACTGTACCGTCACCGGAATTTCCTTTAAAAGCTCTACGATTATCTGCTCAGACTCTCTGGAAGCCGTACCGTTTCCGAGGGAAATCAGCGTTATGTGGTATTTGGAAATCAGCTTCTTTAAAACCGCCTTTGCTTCTTCCACTTTTTTCTGCGGGGCAGTCGGATAAATCACGGTGGTATCAAGAACTCTTCCGGTGCTGTCCACCACGGCAAGCTTGCACCCTGTCCTGAATGCCGGATCCCAGCCCAGCACTACCTGTCCGGCAATCGGCGGCTGCATGAGAAGCTGCTGTAAGTTTTTGCCGAAGACTTTTATGGCGCCGTCTTCTGCTTTTTCTGTCAGGTCACCCCGGATTTCACGCTCGATTGCCGGAGCAACCAGACGCTCATAGGCATCTGCTGCCGCTTCCTTTAAAACCTGCGCGGTTTCTGCCTGTGTATTTGTAATAATCTGTTTTTCAAGATAACGGATAATGTCTTCTTCCGGGGCTTCCACCTTTACGGTAAGAAATTTTTCTTTTTCACCACGGTTAATCGCAAGAATACGGTGTCCCGCCACTTTGGAAAGTGCATCGTCAAATTCGTAATACATTTCGTAGACCGACTCCGCCTCTTTGTCCTTTGCGTTTGACAGAAGACGGCCTTTTTTCATGGTGAGTTCCCTGATATACGTCCGGTATTCGGCATTGTCGGAAATATATTCCGCCAGTATGTCCCTTGCGCCGGCAAGGGCATCTTCTTCGTTTTCCACGCCTTTTTCCGGATCTGTGTATTTTGCCGCCTCTTCCATAAGAGGGGTTTTTAACATCTGGAGCATAATGATGTCTGCAAGCGGCTCCAGTCCTTTTTCTTTTGCAACAGTGGCACGCGTACGCCGCTTCGGACGGTATGGACGGTACAAATCATCCACTGCCACCTGCGTTTCAGCTGCAAGTATCTGTTCACGCAGTTCTTCTGTCAGCTTCCCCTGTTCCTCAATGGAAGCAAGTACGGTTTCCTTTTTTTCCTCCAGGTTTCTGAGATAAACCAGCCGGTCGCTTAAATTGCGCAGAACTTCATCGTCAAGCGCCCCTGTTGCCTCTTTCCGGTAACGCGCGATAAAAGGTATGGTGCATCCTTCATCTATCAGTTTTACTGCGGCATCTGCCTGTCCCTTTTTTATGCCAAGTTCTTCTGCTATTTTTGCAATGATATCCATAAAATTTCCCTTTCAAACAAATTTCATAACTTTTTTACTTTTCCTATTATACATGAAGTGATAAAATGAAATCAAGTATGTTATTAATTACAATTCGGGGAGGCATAAAATGAATACTTACACACAGTTTACCGGCACGGCAGGACGTTCGGACCCGATGGAGACGGCATCCCTGACGCTTGCGGTGGTTGCAATGATCAGTTGTTTTTTTCCTTATATATCCCTGCCCTGCGGGGCAGTCGCAATTATTTTTGCCACGCTCTCCCGCGGCGGACAGATGCAGTACGGCACGAAGGCGCTGACCGGCATGATCCTTGGCATTACTGCTCTTTCGGTTACCATTGTGCTGTACACAGCTGTATTTGCATTTATATTTACTGAATACGGAAGTATTGAGGCATTTATGAAGGCTTATTCTGAGATGACCGGCATGGATTATAATGATCTCATGCAGCAGATTATGCCATCAACGCAGTTCCCGTAAAGAAAAGGACCAGATTTTTAACCAGACAGTTTAACAGGACAAGTACAAGCGCTGCCCACAGGTAAACATCCCTGTATCTCATTCCAATCCGGAGTTTTCCCCCTGACAGCCGTTCGGCGGTCTGGGAAACCATAAACCAGCCGGCAAAAACTGCTGTATAGACAACAACCGGGTGATAGTACAGGGAAGTCAGTATTTTTCCGTGCAGCAGTGCAGCCACTGCCCTTGTTCCTCCGCAGCCCGGACAGTAATATCCTGTCATCCCGTGAAATATGCAGTGTGACATTTTCTGAAACATATCTAAAATTCCAAGCCGGAAACCCGCATATCCAGCAGCTGCAAGTCCGGTAAATACCCATCCGATAATATAAAAACATTTGTCCAGTACCGGGTCTGTCTGGAACATGTTATACTTTTTTTCTTTTTTCATATTTACCAGTATAATACGGACAGGTTCCTGTGTCAAAAAGTATGGAAATTTTTATCTGTTTTTATTGTCGTCTGGAAAATAGCGTGTTATAATTTTTATATTACAAATATGATTTGAAAGGGGGATTTTCCTATGACAATTGGAACCGGAGGATATTCTTACTATAATTATAATTTATCCATGCCGGATGCAGACACTGGTAAAAAGGTAACAGACCCTGACAGTGAAAAGAAAGCCGGACGCCGTTCTGCACCTGAAGAGTGCGAAACCTGCAAAAACCGGAAATACCAGGACGGCTCAAACGAAAATGTTTCTTTTAAGGCAGCTGCCCATGTTGCCCCGGAAGCTGCCGGTGCAGCAGTACGCGCGCATGAGGGGGAACATGTTTCCAATGCATATACCAAGGCAGCAAAAAACAATGGAAAGGTAATTAATGCATCCGTTTCCATCCATACCTCGGTATGCCCGGAATGCGGCAGAAGCTATGTTTCCGGCGGCACAACAAATACCATGATCAGATATACCAACGAAAGCAACCCGTACCAGAAGGAATTAAAATCCGCTGACGCTGTGAAGCTGCGCGGTGCAAATATTGACGTGGCAGCTTAGGAGACAGCAATGAACAGACCCTGTAAAGAATTAAAACGCATTGCAAGAGAAAATTTATCCGGACATTACGGGATTCCAATGGGAGCGCTGCTCGCAGAGGCCGTTATTTCGCTTGTGGCAATACTCCCGTTTTCCCTGCTGCAGCAGGAAGAGCAGACGATTTTCCAGACTATTATTTTTTATGCCGCGTATTTTCTGGTTGCACTTTTATCGTCAGTACTCGCTGTGGGACTGATGAAGCTCCATCTTTCCATGGCAAGAAAGCAGCCTTATGAAATCAGCATGATTTTTTACGGATTTAGAAACCAGCCGGACCGCTTTATCCTTACAGCGCTGCTTTTAATACTTGCCATAGTGGTTTCCCTGCTTCCTGCAATTGCAGGTACGGTTGCATTTGTACTGCTGGATGTATCTGCTGCCACGGTAACAGCCCTTGTACTGCTGTCTTTAACCAGCCTTGTTCTGTTGATTATTCTGGCATTACAGTATGCGCTGTCGTTTTATCTTGTTCTGGAGCATCAGGATATAAATGCTTTGCAGGCGCTGCGTACAAGCCGTGAATTAACGAAAGGACACAGGGGACAGCTTCTTTACATTTTTTTAAGCTTTATCGGTCTGCATCTTCTGTCGGTGCTTTCTTTCGGTATCGGTTCCCTCTGGGTGGCACCGTACCAGTCACAGACTTTTGCAGGTTTTTATCTGGATATTATCGGGCAAATACCGGAAACTGTTTCCCCAAAAACGGACAGTTCTGCGTATCCGACTTTTAACCAGTATGTATAATATAATGCCCTGTATTACCAGGGCATTACCTATGCAAATCATTTCTGTGCAACAAAACTTTTCATATGATTTGCTCCTTTATTTCATTTTAAAGAAAAGGTAAACTCTCTTTTCGTTTGCCATCTCTTCAATCTCTTTTTCGATCTCCGGATGGTTCTTTTTATCACGGATAACTGCTTCTGATTCCACTTCCTTTGGTGTCATAATCTTGTTTTCCATCACGATTTCCCTGCTGGCAGTTGTTCCGTCGGTAAAGGTGGCAGTGCAGGTAATTACGATATCCCCGAGCAGCTCATCCCTGCCGGCTTTTTCTTCTTCTACTGTCCGATATTCCCCAAATATTTTATTGTATGCATCCCCCATCTTCTTTTTTCCGCAGATGTTGAACACAATATTTTCCGGCTTCTGGTTCTCATAGTCCAGTGTATATTCAACCGCGCCATAACCGTCCACGTTTTCGCTTTCCTCCTGCTTTTCGTCACTCAGGCTTTCATCACCGAATACGCCTTTCGGAAAATTTCCAACCGGAAGCATCATGACATTCCCCAGTTCTTCCGTTTCATTCATTGAGATACCATTATCCTCCAGTTTGACGCCTTCCGGCTTGATAATCTGGAACGCACCTTTGTTAATCCTGTAGGTGATGGTTTTGATATTTTCCCCCTCGCACGCAAAATCTGTTGCCAGACTGTAGGATACTGTATTGTCTTCCTCTCCGCACATTGCCCAGCCGCTTTCAAGTTCATCCCCGCTGTAAGTTAAAACCGGCCTGTCTTCCTTTAATTCCTCAGCATTTACCATCATGGTAAATGAATGGTCATGGGAGCTGTTCTCCTTTACTGCCATATTTCCGGATACGGTATATCCAAGTAAAATTGCGGCGCATGCGGCTGCAGCGACCACTGGTTTTATCAGTTTCTTCATGTTGCGTTCCTCCTTTTTTGTTTCGCTGGAATAAAGCGCAAGCATACGCTTTTTTCCTTGTTTACTCAGTCTGATTTTGTCCATTTCATGCTTATATGTGCTCATATTACGCCTCCTCAAGCATTGCTTTTAATTTTTTTCTGGCACGTGTCAGTTTTGAACTGACGGTATTGGAATTTTTTCTCATGATTTTTGCAATCTCTTTTATGGAATACCCTTCGTAATAGTGCAGGTAGACAATGGTGCGGTCCTCCACCGGCAGTCCCTCAATTTCCTCAGACAGACGCCCTGTATCCGCCTGTATATGAGTTTCCAGAAACTCCGGAAGTTCTGTTTCTTTCCTTCGCAGCACAAACCGTCTGTAATCGCGGCAGCGGTTGATGGTTACCCGTAAAAGCCATGCCTTTAAATGCTCCCTGTCCGTAAAACCCTTTTTCCGGTGCCCAAGCAGGCGGATAAACACATCCTGGACCACATCTTCTGCATCTGCAGCATTCATCAGGTTCTGGTATGCTGTCCTGTAGATCATGTCTGAAAATTCCTCTACTACCGCCTGATAGTCCTTTTCTGTCTGTATCTGTAACACGTTCCAACCTCCTTTCACTTTATACACGTATGAAAATCCGGTTTTCGTGCAAAATTAAAAATTTTTTCCTTTACTATCCTCCTGAATCACCGGCAAATTTATTGCTTGTTTCCTAATAATATGATATCATAAAGTCATGCTTTTATTTCGGCTAACACATATGAAAATGGAGGAGGGTATGAAAACATCTTTAAGACTAAGAATTATACTGACGGTTTCCGTCACGGTTTTACTTGCGTGTGTGATTCTGGGAACCAACTGCGTCATGATTTCGCGAGCGGTAACAAGAACGGATTCCAGGGAAACGCTGTGTCTGTTATCTGAAACACGCCAGCTTGAATTAAACAGTACAATCAGTGAAATCGAACAGTCAGTGAATGCGCTCAGCAGTATCGCGCTGTCCACAATTGAAGATTTTGACAGATTTAAAACGGACAATGCCTACGTGGAAAGCTGTACAAAATCACTGGAGGTTACATTCAACAATCTTGCCCTGAATACAAAAGGGGCTCTCTGTGCCTACATACGATACAATCCGGAGTTTACAAATCCGACTTCCGGTATTTTTTTATCGAAGAACGGGGACAAGTTTGACTATCTTGTGCCAACGGATTTCAGCATGTACGACCCGACGGATCTTACGCATGTGGGCTGGTACTACATTCCTGTCCAGGCAGGAGAACCCATATGGATGGATCCGTACCTGAATGAAAATATTAATGTATATATGATCTCCTATGTTGTTCCGCTTTTTATTGACGGTACCTCCGTCGGTATCGTGGGTATGGACGTTGATTATTCGGAAATTGAAAGTCTGGTATCGGAGACAGCGGTTTATGACAGCGGATATGCCTATCTCGTCAACACTTCCGGCAGTATTTTATCCCACAGGGACTATGAATCCGGTACCAGCATGGAAGAAGTTCTTCCGGAGGACTACCAGATTATAAGCGATGCAGCAAACGAGGGACAGGTGGTTACCTCCGGAAAAAACTGTATCATTTACACAACGCTGAACAACGGCATGAAGCTTGTACTGACAGCTCCGGAAAAAGAAGTTGCGGAAGCATACCTTGCAGAAGGGCATTATGCGTGGAACA
>CANOLA010000090.1 GCA_947566705.1 uncultured Lachnospiraceae bacterium
CTTGCGGAGTATTCCGGTGACAGGGACAAAAGGGTACGGGAAATATTAGGACGCGTCGGACTGTTAAAACGTATGGAACACAGGGCAGATGAGCTGTCCGGCGGGGAACGGCAGCGTGTGGCAATTGCCCGTGCGCTGGCTCACCATCCGGAGGTCATTTTTGCAGACGAGCCGACCGGCGCGCTGGATACCGCTGCGGGACTTGCCGTGGCGGAGCTGTTTCAGGAGCTGGTGGAAAAAGAAGGGGCGGCAATCGTCATGACAACCCACGACCCGAATCTGATGGAGTTTGGGGACATGGTTTATGAAATTACGGACGGACATGTAAAGGTGAAGCTATGATTAACTGTGAGAGTCTTGTGAAAATTTATGAGGCAGGCGGGCATAAGGTGGTTGCGCTGGAAGGGCTGGATTTACATATCAAGGAAGGGGAGATGATGGCAATCATCGGTAAATCCGGAAGCGGGAAAAGTACGCTTCTCAATATTATCGGCGGACTGGACACACCTACCGCAGGCACTTTCCGGCTGGCGGGAAAGGACCTGTCTGCCTTAACCGAAAAACAGCTGACCGCCTACCGGAGGAGTACGGTCGGGTTTGTGTGGCAGAACAGTGCAAAAAACCTGTTTGCCTATATGACGGCGGAAGACAACATAAAGGCGGTTATGTGTCTTCATAAATTAAAACCAAAAGAACGAAGGGAGCGTGCCAGAAAACTGCTTCAGATGGTGAATATGCAGCAGCATGCAGACAAATTTCCAGCGCAGCTTTCCGGGGGCGAGCAGCAGAGGATTGCGATTGCGGCAGCGCTTGCCAATAATCCCCAAATTTTGCTTGCCGATGAACCGACCGGCGCTGTGGACAGCCGTACTGCCGGGGAAATCATGGCATTATTCCGCCATTTAAATGAAACATTAAACCTTACTGTTTTAATTGTGACGCATGATATGGCACTGGCGGATTCTGTCAGCCGGGTTGTGATGATCTCGGACGGAAAGGTCAGCACGGAGAAATTAAAAAGAAAGACAGCTGCCGCCGGCTTCGGGGAAGAAACAGCAGAATCCCACGAGGAATTTGCTGTCATGGACCGTGCGAACCGCCTGCAGCTGAAAGAAGAATTTTTGGACGCTGCGGGTATCCAGTCCAATAAAGTAAAAGTTGAAGTAAACGATGGTAAAATCGTCATCACAAATGCACCATTCACACCCTGAAATTTACCATTTGCGAAAAATTTGAATCAGAGTATACAGTCGTGTTATAATGGTTACCTGAAAATCATGTTTACAAGGAGGAAACCACGAATGAAAAGACAACCAGCACGTCTGTGTATTGCGGTTCTTATGCTGGCATTTTTGCTGGAGCCGTATTCGGTAAGTGCGGCGGTACATCTGACGCAGGAAGAATTAAAAATGGCAGAAAACCCTGCGGATACCTCACAGGAACAGACGGCAGAGCCGGAAGAGCCGTCAGTGCCGGAGGAACCACCAGTGACGCCGGAGGAACCGTCAGTACCCGCAGCTGAAATTCCGGTGCGTATTACAGACTCGGATGCAGAGGAAATAAACGTTACTCTGGAATGGGACAGTGTAAACAATGCAGCTGAATATGCTGTATATTTCTGGAAAAATGAAACATGGGAGGAAATAAACAGGACACAGGAAACCACAGGAGCTGTTTCACTTACCGGATATGGAACTGAAAACAGCTTTAAAATCTGCGCTTATGACAGTGAGCAGAAACTGACCGGGGAATCCGCAGAAATCAAAGTACTGATTCCTGCAAAGGTGAAAAACCTTAAGACAACTGCATATTCCAGAACAAAGGTGAAACTGTACTGGGAAGCTGCAAAAGGTGCAGACACCTATGAAATCTACGAAAAGCAGGATGGAAAAAAATACCGGCTGGTAAAGACCGTGAAAAAAACAGACGCCCGTCTGGACGTAAAGAACAAAGAAAGCTACCAGTTTAAAGTTGTTCCGCTTTTTAAGGGCACCCTTGGAACGATTGCCGGAAATGCGGGAGAAACCAGTTTTAAAAACAAAGAATTTGTATCAATGGATCACCAGAAATACACCTATAAGGAGATGTGCGGGGATATTCAGTCGCTTTGTAAAAAATACAGCGAATATGTCTCTTATGAGACCATTGGCTATTCCGAAGAAGGCAGGGAAATTTACGATGTCATTTTAGGAAATAAAGAAGCGGACAAAACCATACTTGTTGTCAGCACGCTTCATGCAAGGGAATATATTGCGACAGTTGTATGCATGAAACAGCTGGAATATTATCTGTTGAATTATAATAAAACGGTGGACGGGAAAAAGCTTTCAGATGTGTTTGACAGCTGCAATGTCCATTATGTCATGATGGCAAATCCGGACGGGGTTACCATATCACAGACAAAGAAAGCAAGATGGAAGGCGAATGCAAATGGAGTGAATTTAAACCGCAATTTCCCTTATGCATTTAAAAAAGAAGGCAGAAAAAAAGACGGCAGCTACACCGGGAAAAAAAGTGCAAGTGAAAGCGAAACACAGGCAATTGTCAGCCTTACGAAAAAACTGAATAAAACGCAGACGCTTGCGGTTGTCAATTACCATGCCATGGGACAGATTGTATTTGGCGACTATGGCGGGAAAAACAAGAAGCTTCGTTCTGATATCACAGATATGTACAAAATTGCAAGAAGTACGACCGGCTATTCCAGCGCGGCAGGCTACGGAGGCACTTCAAACGGAAATTACAGGGAGTATTTAATCTATAAAGTGAAAGTGCCAAGTATAACAATTGAAGTTGCAAGCATATCCTGTCCGGTTCCGAAATACCAGTATGCTTCAGCTTTTAACCGCAATAAACTGGTTGTATTACGGGAGGCAGTATGGTTAAAAAAGAAAAAATAATTTCTTTCATTCTCATTTTTGCGTTGCTTGTCACACTGATACCCGTTTCGGATGTGCAGGCAGCAGGAAAGAAGAATGGTTACTATGCAAAGATAAACAAAGGAACCAATGTTGTTACCATTTATAAAAATTCCGATAACAGCCCGTATACAGCATTTACCTGTTCCACCGGACAGCGTACACCAACCGGAACATTTTATACCTCACAGAAATACCGCTGGCGAACGCTGTTTGGCCCATGCTATGGACAGTACTGTACAAGGATTACCGGCTCGATACTTTTTCATTCGGTCTGGTATTACAGTACAAAGAAAAACAGCCAGTCTTATGCAGAGTACAATAAACTGGGAAAAACAGCATCCCATGGCTGTGTGCGGCTGACAGTTGCAGCAAGTAAATGGATATATGACAACTGTCCGTCCGGAATGAAGGTAATCATATTTAACGGTTCCGCAAAGGATGATCCTCTTGGAAAGCCAAAGACCATCCGGGTGTCCGGCGGCAGGACCGGCTGGGACCCGACGGACCCGGATTCTGCGAATCCATATAAAACGGGCTCCACAAAGCCTGAAATTACAGTCAGCAAAACGACGCTGGATTACGGCGCCAAAGTTCGTTACAGTATGAAGTGCAGGGATTCCGGCGGTAGTGATATCACAAAATGGGTAAAGCGAAGCGGGAAAATCAATACAAAAAAAGCAGGAGATTACAAAGTGACTTTTTCTGTGACAGATTCTTTCGGGCGCAGTGCAAAAAAGACAGTTACTTACCATGTGCGTGACAAAGGAAAGCCAGTGATCAGCGGAGTAGAGGAAGAACTTGGCATAGAATATAATACAAAAATAAACCTGCGTGAAAAAGTCCGGGCGAAAACAAAAGCCGGAACAGACCTGACGGACAAAATCAGAATTTATGTGAAACAGCCGAAGGAGTCCGGTTACAGGAAGTGTACGAAAGATAAGTATACTTTTGACAGACTTGGTGTTTACCGGATTAAGTATACTGTGAAAAACCCGTCCGGAGGTAAAACAGCTGAAAAGATTTTAAAGGTTACTGTGGCGGATACCCAGCCTCCGGTCTTAAACAGTGAAAGGGACTGGGACAGTCTTTATAAGGAAATGCAAAAAGAGCAGACAGTACTTTCCTGGGAGGAACTGATGGAGGATGTAAGCGCTTTTCTTGTAAGCGGGGCAGAGCTTACGGATACCGTAAAAATAACCATCACATCCCCGTCCGGTGAAACGGCAGAACTTGTGAAGGGAATGGAATATACGTTAAGCAGCAGCGGCGAATACCAGCTTACTTATACAGTATATAACGCTTCTGTTTCCACGGTCAGAACAAGAACCCTGACTGCTGTGTTACCGCAGGAAAATGCACAGCCAGAAGAATTCTGACACAGCAGTACCATAAAAAACCCTGTTACCGGAGTTTCCTCTGGTAACAGGGTTTTAAAACATTTTCAGAATCCTAATCTTCAATAATTCCCGGATGGAACGGCTGAAGTTCTCCCGGATTTGAGGTCGGCGTATAAAACACTGCCTTGGATTCATAATCTGTCAGATAGATATTGTGCGAGGTGATGCTGATGTTGGAATAATTTCCAGGTGCAATTTCTTTAAACTCACTTCCGTCATTTTTAATCATGCAGACTGCCGGATTATCTTTGGAATATCTCTGGTAGTAAATATAGCTTCCGTTGATATTGTAAAGATCGATACTGTCGTCTGTCAGTGTAATCGGCTGGTCAGCTTCAATGTTTGTATGAACCAGTGCCATATCCTGGTTTACATCCAGGTAATAAACATTATTGTCGCTTGTAACAATCGGTTTATAGCAGTTGCACTCATAAATTTTTGCGTGCGTATTGGTGGCGGTGTTGTATTCATAAAGGGCACCGTCTTTTTCTGTCCCGTTTGTGTAAAAATACTGTCCAAGTGCACTGCAGGTAAAGACGTAGGTATTCTGCACCTGCTCCATGTCCTTTCCGTCGATTCCGACCCTGTAAAGGGTGGAAGCAGTTTCATCCTCATAATGCAGGTAATATATGTAATTCCCGATTAAAGTGGCATAAAGGCACGGCTCCCGGTCCAGAACTTTTGGCGAGCCTCCGGAACGTTTGATACGGCAGAGACTGTGTCTTGCATAGGTAAAAAATGCATAATCAACAGAATTTTCATCATTATTTCTAATGTAGTAAACATAGTTGTCATCCGCATTAATGTACATGGCAGTATCTGAGCAGAGCTTTTTTAAGTTGCTTCCATCCAGATCCATAGAGTAAAGCCGGTAGTTGTCATCCGGATTTGCAAAAAACACAGTGCCGTTGCTTTCACAGAAGAGTCCGGCATTGTAAAGATTGCCGGCGGAATTTCCATTGACATAGCTGTCGTTGTATTTTATCCTGTTGTCCAGAACGCTGTAAATACTTATTCCCGCAATGGCAATAACCACAAGAACTGCTATTATAATCCCTATTGCTTTTTTCATTTGATTTTCCTCCTTTTCCTGAACACTATCTACTCCTGGTGTGCCATCCGGCGGACAGTGACAGAACTGTTATTATTAAAATTATATAATTTGTGCGATTAACTTGCAAGGTTTACTTGCGTTTTTGGTGAATTTGTACTAAAATTTCTAGTAAGAAAATAAGGAGTATCTGTATGAGAGATTTAGTGGAAATTCGTGAAGATATTGACAGGATTGATGAACAGATTGTTTCATTATATGAAAAGCGCATGGAACTGACCTCTGGTGTGGCGGAATATAAAATCCGGACAGGAAAACAGATTTTTGACAGGGAAAGGGAAGAAAGCAAACTTTCCGCACTGTCATCCCTCGTATCCTCAGAGGAAAACAAAGACGGAATCAGAGAACTGTTTGAGCAGATCATGGCGATGAGCCGCAAAAAACAGTACCAGCTTCTTACCAGCCGCGGGATAACAGGGGAGTCAGAATTTACCGTGGTTAAGCATCCGGATTATTCCGGCGCAAGAATTGTATTTCAGGGACTGGAAGGGGCTTACAGCCAGCAGGCCATGGAAAAATTCTTTGGTGAAAACTGTGACAGTTTCCATGTGGATTCATGGAAGGATGCAATGAATGCCATTAAGGACAGACGGGCGGATTATGCCGTTCTTCCGATTGAGAATTCTTCAGCCGGAATCGTATCAGAAAATTATGACCTGCTGGTGGAGTATGACAATTATATTGTGGGCGAACAGATTCTTAAGGTGAACCATGCACTGCTTGGCGTGGAAGGTGCAGAGGAAAGTGATATCACAAGCGTTTTTTCACATAAACAGTCGCTGATGCAGTGCAGTGACTTTTTAGAGCAGCATGCAGACTGGGAGAAATTCAGCCTGAATAACAATGCAGTAGCAGCCAAAAAGGTAAAGGATGACGGATTAAAAAGCCAGGCGGCAATTGCAGGTGAAAAAAATGCAGAGATTTACGGTCTTAAGGTTCTTCGTAATTCCATTCAGAATAACAAGAATAATTCCACCCGTTTTATCATTGTAACCGGGAAGAAAATTTATACAGAGGATGCAAAACGAATCAGCATCTGTTTTGAAATTAACCACGAAAGCGGTGCACTTTACCATGCGCTGTCCCATTTTATTTATAATGGCATAAACATGACAAATATCCAGTCACGTCCACTGCAGAACAGAAACTGGGAATACCGGTTTTTTGTGGATTTTGAAGGGAACTTCCGTGAGGAAGCCGTGCAGAATGCACTGCGGGGCCTGCGGGAAGAAACCATCTCCCTGCGGATACTGGGTACATACTAATTGTGAGGTAGGATTATGGCGATTGATACATTTGCAGCAATCTATATCGGAACCTATGACGTCAGTCTTAAGGTATTTGAATTTAACGGCAGAAAAAAGCTTCATGAAGTGGATCATATTCGTTCGAGGCTGGACCTGGGCCGTGATTCCATAGGAAAAGAAAACATAGGAAAGAACAGCATCGGGTATGAAAAAGTGGATGAACTCTGTAAAACCCTTGCGGAGTTTAAACGGATTATTGAAGGATACCGGGTGGAACATTATGAAGTATATGCATCCGCCGTGCTGCGGGATGCTTCCAACCTGGCGTTTATTCTGGACCAGATTCATTTAAGGACAGGACTTGATGTAAAAGTGATCAGTAATTCGGAGCACAGGTTTATCAGTTACAAGACAGTTGCCGGACAGGAAACCTTTGAAAAAATGATAAAGACAAGTGCTGCTGTTATTGATGTGGGTGGTTCCAGCGTCCAGATAACGATTTTCCGCAATGGAAAACTGATGTTTACCCAGCATATTGAAGCTGGAATCATGCGTCTGTACAATCTGCTTGGAAACGGCAAACAGCCGCTGCGCATGTATGAAACACAGATAGAAGAATACCTGCAAAAAAAGTTTGAAGGATTTCATTCCATGTATATGACAGAGGATGTGGATTCCATTATTATCATCAGTGATTATGCCAGGGAACTTGTGCAGAGACTCGAAGAAAAAGGCGATGGAAAACGGCTGGTAAAAACAGATAAGTTTGTAAAACTGATTGAGAAACTGCAGAAAAAAACTCTGCCGGAAATCACAGCAGAGTTAAATCTTGCAGATGAAACAGAGCCTTTAATAATTCCTGCCATGATACTGTTTAAAACACTTGTTTTAAATATCGGACCCAAAGAAGTCTGGGTTCCGGGAGCAAATATCCAGGATGGAATTGCATATGATTATGCCCAGCGTAATAAACTGCTTTCCATTACCCACGATTTTGATGCCGATATTATTTCGGCGGCACAGTTTTTATCCGTACATTACCAGAGTTATTCACCGCATATTGAAGCACTGTCCAGACTGTCCATTAAACTGTTTGATGCAATGAAAAAAGTACATGGTCTTGGAAAAAGACAGAGACTGCTTCTGGAAGTGGCAACCATTCTGCATGACTGCGGCAAATTTGTCAGTCTGTCAGAATCACAGGAGAATGCATACCAGATTATTAAATCTTCCGAAATTATAGGACTGACCCACCAGGAACGACAGATTGTCGCGTTTACTGTATTATATAATACGCAGCCACTGGAGGAATACGAAGAGGTATCTGACCGGCTGAGCCAGGAAGATTATCTGTGTGTGGCAAAACTCTCAGCAATTCTGCGTGTGGCAAATGCACTTGACCAGAGCCACAGACAGAAATTTAAAAATATGAGAATTGCCATCAAAGGGCGCCAGCTTGTGATTACTGTGGAGGCGTTTGAAGATATTTCCCTGGAACAGGCGCTGTTTGATGCAAAGACTTCGTATTTTGAAAACGTATACAGTATGAAACCAGTATTAAAAGAGAAACGG
This sequence comes from uncultured Lachnospiraceae bacterium, assembly GCA_947566705.1. Taxonomy (GTDB): domain Bacteria; phylum Bacillota; class Clostridia; order Lachnospirales; family Lachnospiraceae; genus Roseburia. The sequence goes on from CANOLA010000090.1 coordinate 8,249, forward strand.
ATTTATATATATTAAGGGAGGGGAAGTATGGAACCAAAAATTGACTTTAAAAATCCGGAATATTATGAAAACCGGGAACTAAGCTGGATTAAATTTGACAGCCGTGTGCTGAGTGAAGCAAGGGACAAAACAATTCCCCTTCTGGAGAGGCTGAAATTCATCAGCATTACCTCCTCCAACCTGGATGAATTTTTTATGGTAAGGGTGGCATCCTTAAAGGACATGGTACATGCAAATTACCGGAAAAAAGACATAGCGGGAATGACGGCGCAGCAGCAGCTTGTGGCAGTAAACCAGGCAACAAAGGAACTGGTAAGTACACAGTACAACACCTATACCCGTTCCCTCGTTCCGCTTTTGAACAAAGAAGGCATTTATATTCTGGACGCCCATGAGGATTTGTCAAAAGAACAGAGCGAATTTGTGGACCGGTATTTTCTGGAAAATGTTTATCCGGTTTTAACACCGATGGCAGTGGATGCCTCGCGTCCGTTTCCGCTTATCCGTAACAAGACATTAAATATTGCGGCGATGTTAAGCAGCAGGCAGGATAAAGAAGAAACAATGTTTGCAACTGTGCAGGTGCCTGGCGTACTTCCGCGTCTGGTGCGGATTCCGGGAGAGGAGGGCACGACAGTATTTATTCTGCTGGAGCAGATTATAGAAAGAAATATAGAAGTTTTATTTTCCAATTACAAGGTGCTGTGTGCATACCCTTACCGTATTATGAGAAATGCAGATCTGACGATTGATGAGGATGAAGCATCCGATCTGTTAAAAGAGATTCAGAATAAATTAAAGATGCGCCAGTGGGGAGAAGTCATCCGTCTGGAAATCGAGGAGAAAGCAAATAAAAAGCTTTTAAAATTTTTAAAGACAGAACTGAATGTGGCGGAAGAGGACGTATTTCATATTGCGGGTCCTATAGACCTGACATTTCTTATGAAGCTGTATGGAATAGAAAACTATGAGCATCTGTGTTATAAGCCGTACAGACCGCAGCGTGTTCCTGAAATTGAACCGGGCAGTGATATTTTTACTTCAATCCGCAAAGGGGATATCTTTTTACACCATCCGTATGAAACCTTTGATCCTGTCGTTGATTTTATCCGTCAGGCGTCCAGGGACCCGGATGTGCTTGCAATCAAGCAGACTCTTTACCGTGTGAGCGGCAATTCGCCGATTATCAGCAGTCTGGCACAGGCAGCGGAGAATGGAAAGCAGGTGTCGGTTCTGGTGGAATTAAAAGCCCGGTTTGATGAGGAGCATAATATTGTCTGGGCAAAAAAACTGGAACAGGCGGGATGCCATGTAATTTACGGTCTGGTGGGACTGAAAACCCATAGTAAAATAGCGCTTGTCGTGCGCAGGGAGGAAGACGGAATCCGGCGTTATGTTCATCTTGGAACCGGAAATTACAACGATTCCACGGCAAAACTTTATACAGACTGCGGAATCTTTACCTGCAGGGAATCCATCGGAGAGGATGCGACAGCCGTGTTTAACATGCTTTCCGGTTATTCCGAACCTCGTTCCTGGAACGAACTGATTCTTGCGCCGTACTGGCTCAGGGATAAATTCCTGCATTTGATAGAGCGTGAAAAAAAGCATGCACAACAGGGAAAAGAAGCCAGAATCACTGCCAAAATGAATTCCCTCTGCGACCAGGGGATTATAGCAGCGCTTTACGAGGCTTCAGCTGCGGGGGTGAAGATAGACCTTATCGTCCGTGGAATCTGCTGTCTGCGTACAGGCATCGCAGGGGTCAGCGAGAATATTACAGTGCGCTCCATTGTCGGTAATTTTCTGGAGCACAGCCGTATTTTCTATTTTAAAAATGACGGAAATGAAGAAATTTATATGGGAAGCGCCGACTGGATGCCGCGAAACCTTGACCGGCGTGTGGAGATTATTTTCCCGCTTCTGGATGAAAAACTAAAGGAAAAGGCATACCATATCCTGGAAGTGGAGCTTGCTGACAATGTAAAGGCAAGGGTGATGCAGGATGACGGTTCCTACGAAAAAGTAGATAAGCGCGGAAAAGTGATTGTGCATTCCCAGAATCAGTTCTGTAAAGAAGCAAAAGACCAGGTTCCAAAGGTTCACACCAGCGGAAACCAGAGAGGGTTTATTCCGGCGGAACCAGTCTGAACTGGTACTTTTTCCCTAATTGACAGACTTCTTTTAACGTGATATGATTTCTGTCGAACGTAAGAAGAGAGGAGTATCTTTTATCATGAAAAAGAAAAGAATGGCAACACTGTTACTTGTTATGGTTATGGCAGTAGGGATGTTCAGCGGATGCGGCGCCAAGTTTGATGCCTCAAAATATCTGCAGGCGCAGCTTGATAATTCCTACAAGAACGATTCTTCACTCATTATTGAGCAGAAAATTGATACCAAGGAAAATGCCGAAAAGGTTTATGAGCAGGTGCTTGACAACCAGGTGGATGGATTTTTTACAGGAGTTGATGTTTCTGACGAAGTAAAGAGCCGTTACCGTGATATTTTTGCAGATATGCTTGCAAAGGCTGATTATACAGTGAAAGAAGCTGAAAAACAGTCTGATGGTTCTTATAAGGTATCTGTTGATTCCAAAAAGATGAAAATCTTTGAGCCTGTTATGGAAGAAGTAACGAAAGAGGCAGAGAGCTTAAGCACGGACGACCTTAATACTTATATGAATGATTTCTTTGATCTTATGGCAGACAGCCTTGAGAAGGAATTAAAGGATGGTGTCGAATACGGGGATGCAGAGAATCTGACAGTCCGTATTGAAATCGTAAACAAGGTTTATACCATGAATGAGTCAGACGTTAATGCACTGACGACCAGTCTGTTTGATTCAGAGGCAATTAGTGCACAGTAGTCTGTATCAGGCGCAGAACTGAATACGGTAGTGTTTGACAGAACTTCTTCTGTATGTTAATGTTTCATTAAGATGTTTATTAATGAAATATTACATATGGGAGGAGTTTTTTATGTTAAAAAAGAGAAAAATGATTACTTTGCTGCTTGTTTTTGCACTGGTACTCGGACTGTTTGGCGGGTGCGCGGGGCTTCCGGAATTCGATGCGTCCAAGTATCTTGAATCACAGCTGAACGTCTGTTTCAAAAATGACTCAGCAAAGAGTGAGGAACTTGGGATTCATACGAAAGAGGAAGCGGAGGCTGATTACGAAAATATGCTGACGCAGGTAGTTGACAGTGTTTTTACCGGGGTTAAGGTTTCTGATAAACTGAAACAGCGCTACAGGGAAATTTTTGCTGACCTTCTTTCAAAAGTGGATTATACAGTCAAGGATAACCAGAAGTTAAATGATAATTCCTATATTGTTACCGTGGAATATAAGCAGATGAAAGTCTTTAAACCTACAATAAAAAAGATGCGCAAAAAGTTAAACAAAGTGAGTACGACAAACATGGATTTGTACTATGAATCATTTTTCACCCTTATGGCAGACAGTATTGAAAAGGTGCTTTCCAAGGAGATTAAGTACGGAATTGAAGAAGTTATGGTTTTCCATGTTGATATTGAAGACCATAAGTATACGTTAAATCAGGAGGATATCATGACGCTGGTGATGGGGCTGATTGATTTTGACGCCGTGGAAGCAGTAGGATAAAAAGTAGGATAAAAATTTTATTTTCCCCTTGACACAGCCGGATACAATATGATATCCTTAAACAGTTGTTAGAAACAAGTAGAGTATCCACTCTCACCTAAGCGCATTCAGGCGACTTAGCGTCAATACTTTTAACATAGATGTTATGTTAGATGTAACAGTGGATAGTCTGCCTATCCACTTTTTTTATTGGAGGTACGGAACCATTAGCGAATTAATGATTAATGAACAAATCAGGGACAGAGAGGTTCGGCTGGTTGGGCCGGACGGAGAGCAGATTGGTGTGGTTTCATCAAGAGAAGCTCAGAAAATTGCAGATGACGCAGGGCTTGACCTGGTTAAGATTGCACCGAATGCGAAGCCGCCTGTCTGCAAGGTGATTGATTACGGCAAGTACCGTTATGAACTCGCCCGCAAAGAAAAAGATGCAAAGAAAAAGCAGAAAACTGTCGAACTTAAAGAGATTCGTCTGTCACCGAATATTGATACCAATGATTTGAATACCAAGATGAATGCCGCAAGAAAGTTCTTATCCAAAGGAAACAAGGTAAAAGTGACCCTCCGTTTCCGCGGGCGTGAGATGGCGCATATGAACAGCAGCAAGCACATCCTGGATGATATCGCTGAAAGCCTCTCCGATATTGCAGTAGTGGAGAAAGCACCAAAGGTCGAGGGCAGAAGCATCGGTCTGGTGCTGGCAGAAAAAAGATAACTTTTAAGGAGGAATAGACAATGCCAAAAATGAAAACCTGCAGAGCAGCAGCAAAACGCTTCAAAAAAACAGGAACAGGAAAGTTAAAAAGAAATAAGGCTTACCGCAGACATATCTTAACAAAGAAGACAAGAAAGACCAAGAGAAATCTCAGAAAGCCGGCAATGACTGATAAGAGCAATGTTAAGAATATGAAGAAAATCTTACCGTACATTTAGGATTCAATAAGGAGGAT
>CANOLA010000091.1 GCA_947566705.1 uncultured Lachnospiraceae bacterium
ATATAGATATATCCGAGTAGAAAGGTGAACAATAAAAATGAAAAAGGGAAAAAAGAAAAAAAGGAGAAAAAAGAGAAAGCAGCTAAAGGAAAAGGCGGATTTTTCGCAAAGCTGTCCAAGGTTGTGTTTGGGGAAGATGACGAAGAGGAAAAGGTTGAAATTAAAGCAGATACAAGTACAGATGTGAGTGAGCTTTCGGAAGAAAACCAGCAGATTCTTGCGGAGCTGGAAGCAGCGGGAGAGGCAGAGGGCAATAAGAAGAAAAAAGAAAAGAAGCCGAAAAAGAAAAAAGAAAAGAAGCCAAAGCCAAAGAAAGAGAAGAAACCAAAGCCTCCAAAGCCAAAGAAGGAGAAAAAGCCGAAAGAAGTGGACAAAACACCGCCGCTGCCGAAAAAGCCGGTAATCGCAATTGTAATCATGACGGCATCCCTGTTCGGGTTCGTGATGCTTATGACGAGTCTGCTTGGCTACCAGGTAAACATTACCCAGGCAAAAGATGCATGTGAGGAAGGTTCTTATGTAGAGGCTTACCAGAATTTACAGGGAATCGAAATAAAAGAAAAGGATGAGGAACTTTATTATAAGCTTGCCGCGCTGGCAGCAGTGTCAGAAAAATATAATTCATATTTAATTTTTGAAAACAGCGGCAAAAAGAGCCTGGCATTGGATGCTCTGATATGTGCATGCGGAAGGTGTGAAATAAACCTTGCAAATGCAAAAATCTATGAGTTTGAGCCGGAACTGGAAGAGCTGAAAGGCAAAATTGTAACAACACTTCTGCAGCAGTATGATATGACAGGCGAGGAGGCACTGGAATTATACCAGTCAAAAACCAGAAAAGAATATACATTAAAGCTGCAGGAAATACTGGAGAAACTTGGACTGGAATAAGGCAGCTCTGCATTCAGCATAGGAGACATACATGATAGCGATTATTGATTATAATGCCGGGAACTTAAAGAGTGTGGAAAAAGCGCTTCTTCTGCTTGGGCATGAATGTGTGGTAACAAGGGATTTTAAGGAAATTGAGCGTGCCGACAAGGTAATCCTGCCCGGTGTGGGAGCTTTTGGCGAGGCAATGGAACAGCTGAAAAAATACGAGCTTGACAAGGTGATTAAGGATGTGGCAGGACGGCAGGTTCCGTTTCTGGGAATCTGTCTCGGACTGCAGCTTCTTTTTGAAGGAAGCGAGGAAAGCAGCGGAACAGAGGGGCTTCATCTTCTGGATGGGAAGATTGTCAGGATTCCGGCGAAGGAAGGTCTTAAGATTCCGCATATTGGCTGGAATTCCCTTTCCCTGCAGCATGATGGGAGGCTTTTTCGCGGCATAGAGCCGGAGCCGTATGTTTATTTTGTCCATTCCTATTATCTGAAAGCGGATGACGGGCAGATTGTTAAAGCAACCTGTGATTACAGTACGCTGATACATGCATCTGTGGAAAAAGGGAATATTTTTGCATGCCAGTTCCATCCGGAAAAAAGCAGCCATACAGGATTAAAAATTCTTCAGAATTTCTGTTCGCTGGAGTAACTGGGCGGATTTGTTTTAAGGGCAGTTTACGGGGATAGTTTGGAGGAAAGATTCAGTGTTTACAAAAAGGATTATTCCATGTCTGGATATTAATGCGGGACGTGTGGTAAAAGGTATTAACTTTGTGAATTTGAGGGATGCCGGGGATCCGGTGGAGGTTGCGGCCGCCTATGACAGGGCAGGCGCGGATGAAGTGGTTTTTCTGGATATCACAGCATCGTCCGACAACCGCGGAACCGTGATTGATATGGTGAAAAAAGTTGCACAGAAGGTGTTTATTCCTTTTACGGTAGGGGGAGGAATTCGTACCGTGGAGGATTTTAAAGCGATTCTCAGGGAGGGTGCAGATAAAATATCCATTAACTCCTCTGCCATTAATACCCCGGAGCTTATCAGCCGTGCTGCAGACAGGTTTGGAAGCCAGTGCGTAGTTGTGGCAATTGATGCAAGACGCAGGGAAGATGGAAGCGGATGGAATGTCTACAAGAACGGCGGCCGGATTGACACCGGACTCGATGCTGTGGAATGGGCAAAGAAAGCAAATGAGCTGGGTGCCGGGGAAATTCTTCTGACCAGTATGGATGCAGATGGAACAAAGGCAGGGTATGACCTAAAGCTGACCAGGCAGATTGCAGATGCGGTTTCCATTCCGGTCATTGCCTCCGGTGGTGCAGGAACTAAGGAACATTTTTATGATGCGCTTACAGAGGGCGGTGCGGATGCGGCACTGGCAGCATCCCTTTTTCACTATAAAGAACTGGAAATCATGGATTTGAAAAACTATCTGGCTGACCGTGGCGTATCTGTGAGAAGATAGCAAATCAGGATTTAAGAAAGGGCATGGTGTGTTACAAATGATGATAGAAAATGACTGGCTGCCTGCGGTAAGCGGAGAGTTTGGGAAGCCGTATTATAAAAAACTCTATGAATTTGTTAAGGAAGAATACAGCCGGACAACAGTTTATCCGCCTGCGGATGATATTTTTAATGCCCTGCACCTGACACCGCTTGGTGAGGTAAAGGTGCTGATTTTAGGACAGGATCCGTATCATAATGAACACCAGGCGCACGGACTTTCGTTTTCCGTGCTGCCGGACCAGAAAGACCTGCCGCCGTCTCTGCAGAATATATACAAGGAACTGCATGATGACATTGGATGTACGATTCCAAATCACGGTTATCTGGAAAAATGGGCGAAACAAGGAGTTCTGCTTTTAAATACTGTCCTGACGGTACGTGCACACCAGGCAAATTCCCATCAGGGGAAAGGCTGGGAACAGTTTACGGATGCAATCATATCAGCGGTCAATGCACAGGACAGGCCAATTGTTTACATGCTCTGGGGGCGTCCGGCACAAAGTAAAATTCCCATGCTGACAAACCCGAAACACCTGATATTAAAAGCCCCGCATCCAAGTCCGCTTTCTGCATACCGTGGATTTTTCGGCTGTAAGCATTTCAGCCAGGCAAACGCATTCCTTGAAGAACACGGCGTAAAAGGAGTGGATTGGCAACTGTAAAGGAGGAACCGTTCAGATGGAAAGAGGAGACCGGCTGGGAAAATATCCTGGAAGATGTTAAAGCAGGATTAAATAAACATCTTGCAGATGGAAGCCGTGCGGATATCCTGAAGTCACGGCAGGGTGTGGGACTTGGATTTGTGGACGGTGATGTTGAAATATTATATGTAAACAGCTGATTTTTTCAGGAAAAAGAGAGTATGATAAAAGTGTAAAGTAAAAGCGGCAGGATGCCGATACAGAAAGTAAGAAAGCAACAACCTTACAGGGGTGTTACAAGTGGAGCAAAGGAGTGATTTTTATGAGATTATCAGGATATGATAGTTCCTCCATCAGTATGTTATTTTCAAGCATGGGTTCCAGAAACAATAACAGCGGCGGAATGGATATGCTTGGAATTAACTACAGCGATTATGCAAGTATCAGAAGCGGTGCATATGGAAAGCTGTTAAAATCATATTATTCACTGGATTCTGATAATACAAAAAAGAAGACCGATTCAGTTCTTTCAGAGAAGACATCTTCTGCAACGTCAAAGGACTCTGCAAAGGTTCTTGCAAATATCGAGGATTCTGCAGAAGCACTGACTTCAACTGCAAAAGAGCTTTACACAAGATCAAACAACAAGGTGTTTGCAAAGGATTCCAAGGGAAATTATGATACTTCAAAAATTTATGACAAGGTAAGCAGCTTTGTGGAGGATTACAATGATCTGCTGACAACTGCAGGCAAATCAAATGTAAGCAGAATTAAGAGCAGTGTTTCTTCCATGAAGAATGCCACAGATTACAAAGAGAGCCGCCTGAATGAGATTGGAATCAGCGTTGATTCTAAAGACGGCACACTTTCCATTGACAAGGATACCTTTATGAAGGCGGATATGTCCAAGGTAAAGGATTTGTTTAACGGAACTGGTTCCTATGCATATTCAGTTGCGACACAGGCATCCATGATTGATGCAGGTGCACAGAATGAGGCGACAAAAGCAAATACATACGGAAGCGCAGGCGGATACAACTATAATTACAACAGTGGCAGTATATTTGCAGATTATTTCTAAAACAGACATACCCCGCCAGTAAGTGTACTGGCGGGGTTCTTTTTTACATTTCTTAATTTACTGCTGCCCATGAAAACAGCAGCTGTCATGTGTTTATTAATCATCTGCCTCTTCATCTGCAGATGTATTGTAAACCTGGCGTTTTCTTGCCATTTCATCATTTTCCAGATATTCATCATAAGTGGATACCTTGTCAATCATGCTTCCGTCAGGAAGGAATTCAATAATGCGGTTTGCTGTTGTCTGGACTACCTGGTGGTCTCTGCAGGCGAAGAGAATCACACCGGAAAATTTCATCATACCATTGTTTAATGCAGTAATGGACTCCATGTCCAGGTGGTCGGTCGGTTCATCAAACATGAGTACATTGCTGCCCATGATCATCATGCGGGAGAGCAGTACACGTACCTTTTCTCCACCGGAAAGCACACGCATTTTTTTAACGCCGTCCTCACCGGCAAACAGCATACGTCCCAGGAAGCCGCGGACATATGTGGCATCCTTGATTTCGGAATACTGGGTGAGCCAGTCAACAATCAGCTCATCCGAATCAAAAATGGTGGTATTGTCCTTCGGGAAATAGGACTGGCTTGTGGTAACGCCCCATTTGTAGCTTCCTTCGTCCGGCTCCATTTCCCCGGCAAGGATTTTAAACAGTGTGGTCTTGGCAAGTTCATTTCCGCCGACAAAGGCGATTTTATCCTCGTGTCCGACAATAAAGGAGATATTGTCCAGAACCTTTACCCCGTCAATCGTTTTGCTGATTCCCTCAACGGTCAGGACTTCATTTCCAATGTCACGGTTTGGGCGGAAGTCAATGTACGGATATTTACGGCTGCTCGGTTTGATATCGTCAAGCTGGATTTTTTCAAGGGCGCGCTTTCTTGAAGTTGCCTGCTTGGATTTGGAAGCGTTTGCAGAGAAACGGGAAATAAATTCCTGCAGCTCTTTAATCTTTTCTTCCTTTTTCTTGTTGGCTTCTTTCATCTGGCGCACCAGAAGCTGGCTGGATTCATACCAGAAGTCGTAATTTCCGGCATAAAGCTGGATTTTTCCGTAATCCATGTCTGCAATGCTGGTACAGACTTTATTTAAGAAATAACGGTCATGGGAAACCACAATTACCGTGTTTTCAAAATTTATTAAAAATTCTTCGAGCCATGCAATCGCGTCCAGATCCAGGTGGTTGGTCGGCTCGTCGAGAAGCAGGATGTCAGGATTGCCGAAAAGAGCCTGGGCAAGAAGTACCTTGACCTTTGCTGAACCCGGCATATCAGCCATCATTGTGGCATGGTCCTCGGTCGGGATACCAAGACCGTTTAACAGGGAGGCAGCATCGGCTTCCGCATTCCAGCCGTCCATATCCGCAAATTCCGCCTCAAGTTCACTGGCACGGATACCGTCCTCATCAGAAAAATCCTCTTTCATGTATATGGCGTCTTTTTCTTTCATTATGTCATAAAGGCGGCTGTTTCCCATAATAACTGTATCCAGAACAGAAAATTCATCATATTTAAAATGGTCCTGCTGCAGGAATGAAAGCCGCTGTCCTGGTGTAATGGCAATTTCTCCGCTGGTCGGTTCCAGCTGTCCGGATAAAATTTTAAGAAACGTGGATTTTCCGGCGCCGTTTGCACCAATCAGTCCATAACAGTTTCCTTCCGTAAATTTGATGTTTACATCTTCAAATAATGCTTTTTTTCCTAAACGTAATGTAATATTATTTGCACTAATCATGTGTTTTTCTCCTGACTTTTTAATTTTTAAAATATCCCGAAGCAGACTGGTGCCTGCACATGGTATCTATTATAAACATGACCGGCAGTATATTTCAAGAAGAAAACGCTTTCTTGTTGGAAAAATACAAAAAAGATGTTATAATGATTTTGTATTTTTGTAATTTTTTCGTGCGATGAAAACAATTGCATTTTTTCAAAATTTGGGGTAAGGGATAGCAGGTTATGAATGACAGGGATTTAATGGGATGGGATTTTCCGGTTGCAGCTGCGGTCGTTGCATATGGAAAGACATGGAAAAGCTGGAAGTTTGAAAGCGTAAACCGGGAGTTTACAAGACTGTCCGGCTACAAAGGGACAGATCTTGCCGGTAAAAAGAAAGCAAAACTCTTTTCAGGGGCAAATCTGGTTCTCTTTGAAGATGTTCTTAAGAATATCAGCAAGGACGACGATATGCGCAAACAGGCGCTTTTTATCCGTAAGGAGGACCAGAGTCCGTGCTATACGGAAATACGGCTTCGCATGATTTCCTCCGATGAGAGTGCGACGCGGATACTGGTCTGCTTCTGGGACACGCTGCAGAAGCAGAATACTGAAAATCCGGCATCCTCCGGGCAGGGGGAGGCACAGAGAGAGGACGGGGAAGGACTGGATCCGCTCACACAGCTTCTGGATAAAGAAAACTTACAGCGTAAAATGGTTTCATTCCTTGAAGGAAACCAGGACGGGACACATGTGATGTTTTTAATTGACATTGATAATTTCGGTGCAATTAATGAGCATTTCGGGTTTACGTTCGGGGATACGGTAATCGCAGATACGGCAAAGGAAATCCAGGCGCAGTTCCGCTTTAATGATATTATCGGGCGTGTGGGCGGCGATGAATTTCTGGTGCTGATGAAGGACGCCGGCATGGACAAGGGTGTGGAAAAGGCAAAGCTGCTGTGTGAGGTGCTGGACAGGGAATATATTGGCGGGGATGTGAGAGGGCGGATATCAGTCAGTATCGGAATTGCCAGCGTGACACCGGCTGACAGGTCTTTTGATGTGCTTTTTGAAAAGGCAGACCATGCTATGTGCCGGGCAAAAGAAAACGGTAAAAATTCTTTTGAAATTGCAGGTACAGGCGATGGCGGAATATTTAACGGGAGCGTCAGGGAATTTGAAGAACGGCAGAGAATCCAGGAGGAAGACAGGGATTTTCTGGGATTTGCAGTCAGCCTTATGGCACATGCAAAGAATATGGACGGTTCCATGAATATGCTCTTAAAAAGGATTGCAGAGAGGTACCAGCTGGATGCAGTACTGCTTTTTGAAGAGCAGGATGCGGAGAATAAGGTTGTGCTGACAAACTCCTATGCAAATAATGATATATACAATGAACGGACAGTGTATGCAAAGCTGGATTTTAATCAGGAGGGGCTGGAACCGGGAAACTATATGGTGATAAACAGCCGGCACCTGGATACCTATAATGAGCACAAAAAAAATGTGCAGGAAATGCTGCATGCGGAAGAGACAGGTCCGTTTAACTGTGTCATTGTAAAGTATGAGTATATTGCGGACCATACCGGGGAAATTTCCTATGTTTCACTGGACGAGTCACGTGAGTGGAAAAAAGAAGAGCTTGAAAGCCTGCAGGAACTGACGCGGACGCTGGCAATTTTTGTTGCGCTGCGCTGCAGGGTGGCAGAGAGCGAGGAACTGGTTCACCACATCAGGACCAGCGACCAGCTGACGGATTTTTATAAACAGGAAGCTTTCAGGCAGGTGGCGGAGGATATTCTTAAAAAAGCAGATCCGTCAAAACTATATGCGATTGAATATCTGGATATTAATAATTTTGGATATATCAATGAAAATTACGGCTATAAGGTCGGGGACAGCATCTTAAAAATGTTTGCCGATGAGATTTCCAGACAGCCGAATTTTAAGGTCGGGTGCAGGCTGTATTCGGATTTCTTTCTGACGCTTGTGGAGGATGACAGCAGGGAGCAGCTAAAGGAACATCTGGAACGACGTAATACCAGGTTTACCAACATGCAGAACCACCAGTATCCAAACAGTGCAATGGGAGTTGCGGACGGTGTATACATCCTGGAAGATACGCAGATGGATTTTGAGCAGGCCGTGGAAAATGCCACTCTTGCATGGAAAAATTCAAAGAATTTCAACAAACGGGGAATCATATTTTATGATTCAGAGCTTAGGACCAGACGTGCTGAAGAGCAGAAGGTGCTCGGAGAATTTTTTGAAGCGCTGTACAGGGATGATTTCCAGATGTACCTGCAGCCGAAGTTTTTACTTGGTTCCCGCACGGTTTACGGCGCGGAGGCACTGGCGAGGTGGAGGAAACCGGATGGAAAAATCCTGCCTCCGGTATATTTTATAGATTCCCTCGAAAAAATCGGATATATTACAGAGCTTGATTTTTACATCTATGAGGAGCTGCTAAAAACACTGGATAAATGGGGAAGGCAGAACAAACCGAAAATGGTTGTATCCACCAATTTTTCCGGAAGGCATTTTGATACGGACGGGGAGAATTTTCTGCGGAGAATTGAGCAGATTCTGTCCAAATACCGTGTGTCACCCGAACAGGTTGAAATTGAGGTGACAGAGGGTGTGATGATCAATAATATTGGTGTGCTGAAAAAATGTATGAACCGTCTGCATGAAATGGGATTTCGTGTGGCAATTGACGACTTTGGCACTGGATATTCATCCCTTGCAATTCTTGCAGACCTGCCTGCGGATGTGGTAAAAATTGACAAAAGTTTTATCAGTGAGGACAACCTGACGGTCAACAAACTCGCCATGCTTTATGAAATCGGCCGCATGGTCAAGATTCTGAAAAAGGATATAATCATCGAGGGTGTTGAGACAGAGGATCAGGAGGCCCTTCTCTGCAGGGGCGGCTTTACCTGCGGCCAGGGCTATCTGTGCAACAAACCGATTTCCATCGGCGAATTTGAGAACTTGTATTTGTAAAAATACATAAAATGGCAGCTGAAAACTTGATTTTTAGCAGCATTCATTTTATTATAATATATGGAGCAAATCGTATGAAATTTCGCTGTGCGAAACGGTTTGCAAGGTCATATTCCTTATGGAATATCACATATAACGGAAGTTTTATGTATATTTTGCATAAAAATTAAAAAAAACAGGAGGATTTATTCATGAAACGTTCAATGAAAACTATGGATGGAAACCATGCTGCAGCACATGCGTCTTATGCGTATACGGATGTGGCGGCAATCTATCCTATCACTCCTTCATCTGTTATGGCTGAGGCTACAGATGAGTGGGCAACTGCCGGTCGTAAAAATATTTTCGGACAGACAGTACAGGTTACGGAGATGCAGTCCGAGGCTGGTGCCGCAGGTACGGTGCACGGTTCTCTTGCAGCTGGTGCATTAACAACCACCTATACGGCTTCCCAGGGACTTCTTCTTATGATTCCAAACCTTTACAAGGTAGCCGGTGAGAGACTTCCGGGTGTATTTAATGTATCTGCCCGCTGTGTAGCTACACATGCGCTGAATATTTTTGGTGATCATTCTGACGTATATGCTTGCCGCCAGACTGGTGTTGCAATGCTTTGTGAGTCATCTGTCCAGGAAGTTATGGATTTAACACCGGTTGCACACTGTGCTGCAATCAAGGGAAGACTTCCATTTATCAATTTCTTTGACGGATTCCGTACATCACATGAAATTCAGAAGATTGAGACATGGGATTATGAAGATTTAAAGGATCTCGTGGACATGGATGCCATTGACGCATTCCGCAAGAACGCATTAAACCCGAACCATCCGGTAGAAATGGGCTCTGCTCAGAACCCTGATATCTTCTTCCAGTCAAGGGAGGCATGCAATTCAGCATATGATGAGATTCCGGCTATCGTTCAGGAATACATGGACAAGGTAAATGCCAAGATTGGCACAGATTATAAGTTATTCAATTACTATGGTGCGCCTGATGCAGACCGCATCATTATCGCAATGGGCTCTGTATGTGAGACAATTGACGAGACAATTGATTTCTTAATGGCACGCGGTGAGAAAGTCGGTGTTGTTAAGGTTCGTCTGTACCGTCCGTTCGTTAAGGAAGCATTAATCGAGGTAATTCCGGATACTGTTAAGAGAATCGCAGTATTAGACAGAACAAAAGAGCCTGGTTCCCTCGGTGAGCCGCTGTACCTGGATGTTGTTGCAGCACTTAAGGGTTCCAAGTTTGACCAGGTTACCATCACAAGCGGACGCTATGGTCTTGGTTCCAAGGATACAACCCCTGGACAGATTATTGCTGTATATAACAATACGGACAAGCCAAGATTTACCATCGGTATCGTTGACGATGTAACCAACCTTTCCCTTGACATTAAGGAAAATCCGGTTACTACTCCTGAAGGAACAACCAACTGCAAGTTCTGGGGACTTGGTGCAGACGGTACTGTAGGCGCAAACAAAAACTCCATCAAGATTATCGGTGATAATACAGACATGTATGCGCAGGCATACTTTGATTATGACTCCAAGAAGTCCGGCGGTGTTACAATTTCCCACCTGCGTTTCGGACATACACCAATCCGTTCCACATACCTGATTTCACAGGCGAACTTCGTTGCCTGCCACTGTACTGCATACATCTACAAGTACAATATGGTTCAGGATCTGGTTCCGGGCGGTACTTTCCTATTCAATACACAGTGGTCCGTGGACGAGCTGGATGAGAAGCTGCCGGGACAGGTAAAGAGATATATCGCTGAAAATAATATCAACTTCTACATCATCGACGGTGTGAAGATTGGTAAGGAAATCGGTCTTGGAAACCGTATCAATACCGTTCTCCAGTCCGCATTCTTCTCACTGACAAAGCTGATTCCGGAAGAGGAAGTAATTAAGCTGATGAAGGATGCAGCAACAAAGTCCTATGCAAAGAAGGGTGACGATGTTGTCAAGATGAACCATGACGCCATTGATGCAGGTGCAACTGCATATGTCAAGGTGGATGTTCCGGAGAGCTGGAAGAACTGCACAGATGACGACTTCGCAAAAGAAGTAAACGGCGACAGGGCAGATGCTGTTGATTTCGTAAAGAATATCCAGAACAAGGTTAATGCACAGCTTGGTAATACCGTTCCGGTATCTGTTGTGAAGACATATGAGACAGGATGGACACCGTCCGGTACAGCAGCATATGAGAAGCGCGGTGTTGCAACTGATGTTCCGGTATGGGATGTTGATAAATGTATCCAGTGTAACCAGTGTTCCTATGTATGTCCGCATGCATGTATCCGTCCGGTTGCCATGACAGAGGAAGAGGCAGCAAAAGCTCCGGAAGGCATGAAGATGAAGGATATGACTGGTATGCCGGGTTACAAGTTTGCAATTACGGTATCTGCTTTTGACTGTACCGGATGCGGTTCCTGCGCAAACGTATGTCCGGAAACAAAGATGGGTCGTGCAATCTCCATGGCTTCCTTTGAAGCAAATGAAGATGAGCAGAAGTTCTTTGATTATGCGGTAACACTGCCGGATAAAGAGGAAGCAATTGAGAAATTCAAACTGAATTCCGTAAAAGGTTCACAGTTCCGTCAGCCGTTACTTGAGTTCTCAGGTGCCTGCGGCGGATGTGGTGAGACTCCGTATGCGAAGTTAATCACCCAGCTGTTTGGTGACAGAATGTATATTGCAAACGCTACCGGATGTTCTTCCATCTGGGGTAACTCATCTCCTTCCACACCTTACACGGTGAACAAGCAGGGACAGGGTCCTGCATGGTCCAACTCACTGTTTGAGGATGCGGCAGAGTTCGGTTATGGTATGCTTCTTGCACAGAGGGCTATCCGCGACAGATTAAAGAGCGAGCTGGATGAGATTGCAGCAAACACAGACAAGGCAGATGTTAAGGATGCGATTAAGGCATGGAATGATACCTTTAATTCAGGAATCGAAAACGGACCTGCAACAGACAAGCTTGTGGCTGCATTAGAGGCATGCGGATGCGATGCTTCCAAGAATATCTTAAAAGAGAAGGATTATCTTGCTAAGAAGTCACAGTGGGTATTCGGTGGTGACGGATGGGCATATGATATCGGATTCGGCGGTGTTGACCATGTACTTGCTTCCGGCAAGGATATCAATGTCATGGTATTCGATACTGAGGTTTACTCTAACACAGGCGGACAGTCTTCCAAGTCTACCCCGACTGGTGCGATTGCACAGTTTGCAGCAGGCGGTAAGGAGACCAAGAAGAAAGACCTTGCTGGTATCGCAATGAGCTATGGTTATGTATATGTTGCCCATATTTCCATGGGTGCAGATATGAACCAGTGTGTTAAGGCAATTGCAGAGGCAGAGGCTTATCCGGGACCTTCACTGATTATTGCTTATGCTCCATGTATCAACCATGGTATTAAGAAGGGCATGAGCAAGGCACAGACTGAGGAGAAACTGGCAGTTGATTCCGGATACTGGTTCAACTTCCGTTACAACCCGGTTGCAGCAGCAGAAGGAAAGGATGCTTTCACCCTGGATTCCAAGGAGCCGACAGGAGATTACCAGGAATTCTTAAAGGGAGAGAACCGCTATGCTTCCCTTGCCAAGTTCAATCCGGAAAGAGCAGCAGAACTGTTTGCCGTTTCCGAGCAGAACGCAAAGGATCGTTACGAGCATTTAAAGAAGCTGGTAACTCTTTACGCAGGCAAATAATAAAACATCAATATGATTGGAGCCCCACATTGTGGGGCTCCTTTTATTGGTTTCACCGGAAAAATAAAAAAGCCGGAAACTCTCTTGTAGCGTCCGACTTTTTTGCTAATTGCTTTTCTTTTCCATAAATTTATCATGCATCTGTTCGAGCAATGTAAAATCAACCGTGCTTTTCAGATAGCCGATGGCAGGATTGTTTTCCTTTTTCTGTTTATACAGAATTTTTGCATTCTGGA
>CANOLA010000092.1 GCA_947566705.1 uncultured Lachnospiraceae bacterium
GCGGAGCCTGACTACGGTCATGAGTAAAACCTATACGGTTAATGGCAAGAGTTATGCGCTTTCCAGCTTTGGCATTAAGACGCTCGGAGTGCTTAATGCAGCAGCAAATGAGCAGAATGCATACCATATTGACGGGGATGCGGATGATGAGAATACATCAGGAAATACCGACAGACTGATGGCGATGCTGACCTCTGACCCGGATGCGGTTGTGGATTTCATGAAACAGCTTACGACCGATCTTTATGAGACGCTTGATGAGCAGATGAAGAGCAGCAGTCTGCGCAGCAAGTTCAGTATCTATAATGACAAAGAGATGGATACGCAGTACAAAAACTACGATAAGACCATAAAAGAGTGGGAGAAGAAGGTACAGGAAAAGGAAGACTATTATTATAAGAAGTTTGCAGCCATGGAAACTGCGCTCGGTCAGTTAAACAGCCAGCAGAGTTCCCTTGCAGGTCTTTTTGGGTCAAATTAAAAAATAACTGAACAGATATTTACACGGACTTTCGTGTCAGGCAGTAAATGCATGGCACGGAAGTTGTGTGCGTTTATAAGATAAGGAGGAAAATTATGCCACAGAATAATCCATATGCGGCATATGGCAATAATAAGATTCTTACAGCCACCCCGGCGCAGCTGACGCTGATGCTTTACGAGGGCGCGATTAAATTTGTGAATATTGCAATCGTGGCTGTTGAAAAGAAGGAAATTGAAAAAGCGCATGAGAATATCATGAAGACAGAGAACATTATTATGGAGTTCCAGTCAACGCTGGATCATAAATATGAAGTTGCAAAGGATTTTGACTCTGTTTATTCATATCTGCTTCAGAGACTGCAGGAGGCAAACATTAAAAAAGACAAAGAGATTCTGGAAGAGGTTTTAGAGCATCTGCGGACGATGCGTGACACATGGAAAGAGGTCATGGAAAAGACTGCCAATGGTGCAAATTTAGACGTTTAAACTGTCAGTGGACAGATAATCAGTATGGAGCAAATCACATGCTAATTTGCCCTGGCGGGCAAGGTGATTTGCACAGGCAATACCCCTTCGGGGCATTACAATTAAGGAGAGAACATGCCGGAAACATATTTATCAATTATGCTGCAGAGTCTCAGGAAAAAAGAAGAGGTGCTGGATGAGATTATCCGGCTGGATGATTTGCAGAAAGAGACCCTGACAGACCCGTTGCGCAGAGCAGAAGAATTTGACAAAACGGTTGAGGATAAGAGTGCCTGTATTGAACAGCTGGAGCAGCTTGACAGCGGCTTTGAGAAGTTATATGCCCAGGTGGAAGAAGAGCTTGCTGCAAACAGCGGGGCACATGCAGAGGAAATCCGCCAGATTCAGGAAAAGATTCGTAATATTACGGATAAGAGCGTGCGCATTCAGGCACAGGAGGCAAGAAATAAGGATCTGATGATGCGCAAGTTTGATGCGGTAAAAAAACAGGCAAAGGACGTGCGTTTAAACAGCAAAGCCATTACCGGGTATTACCAGACCATGAAAGGGCCGGTGTCACTGGAGCCGCATTATCTGGATGGGAAGAAATAATTGAAAACCAGAATTTTTATCAAGAATCATCTTCTGAAAAATCTGTTAATTTAGCGCATGCAGGGTGAAAATTCAGCAAACAATAGAAGCGGGAATCTGTTATAATAGTGGCAATCATAATTATGTGTTAAGAATGGCGACAGTTGATGAAGGAGGGAGTGTAATGTGCATTTACATTGAGATGAAAGATCTGGTAGCAAATGCGTTTATAGATTTGCTGGAAAAGGAGAAAAGACGGGAAATACG
Organism: uncultured Lachnospiraceae bacterium; assembly: GCA_947566705.1. GTDB lineage: Bacteria > Bacillota > Clostridia > Lachnospirales > Lachnospiraceae > Roseburia. The sequence goes on from CANOLA010000092.1 coordinate 1,807, forward strand.
CTTTTCGGAGCTGGATGCATATGGGGCACGTGTCATAGAAGTCCTGAATGAAGAAGAAGAAACGCGTGCTGTTCTGGTTGTGTCAAGAGAAAGCCAGCAGGCAGTGGTGGAAGATTACTCAGACTTGTTTGAGCCGGCTACAATAGATGGGAGCAAGGGGATAAGGTTAAAAGAAGGCGTTGGGACCATGCAGTTATGGGAGCGTTTTTGTGTGTCCATGTCTGTCAGGGTTATTATGGCATTTAAGAAAATACACATGGATGAGGTTATACAGTTAAATGAATCAAGAAGTTACAGAAGTGAAAACCTTTAAAGATCCCATTTATGGGTATATTGAGATAGAAAATGCTTTAATTGCGGGGGTGGTTGATACAGCAGTGTTTCAGCGCCTCCGCGATGTGGTTCAGACGAGTTATACACCCTTGTATTCTTCAGCTGTCCACACCCGATTTGCGCATTCCTTAGGTGTGTATTATTTGGGAAGGATGGCTTCTGGTGCATTTCTGAAATCTTTCAGGGAAATTTCAGCGGAAGAAAATTTTGATATTAAAGAGTTATTGCGGGTTTTTATGCTGGCATGTCTTTTGCATGATGTGGGACATGCTCCTTTTTCGCATACGGGTGAGAAGTTTTATCTGGGCAGTGAAGCACATAAAGAGTTTCATCAGTTAATAGTTGATCTTGTGAATGATCCGGTACTGGAAAAAGAGATTGTAAATGAATCCTATAAGGCAGCACCGCATGAACTGATGAGTGTCATTGTGTCATTAAGGGAATTTGGTGATTTAATTGGAGAAGACCATAAATCTTTTTTTGCAAGATGCGTTCTGGGATATAAATATACCATGGGAGTGGATAATGGAAAAGGTTATCAGAACTGCCTGATAGAGCTGTTGAATTCCAAGATTATTGATGTGGATAAACTGGATTATCTAATCAGAGATTCCTATATGACAGGGTATGATACTGTGAAAATAGATTATGTGAGGCTTTTAAATAATATCTGTATACATGGAGAAGGGGAAACATGCAGGATTTGTTACAGAAAAGCTGCGCTTAGTGTGATTGAAAATGTGGTATATGCACATGATTCGGAACGTAAATGGATTCAAAAACATCCGGTTGTTTTGTATGAGGCATATATTGTGGAAAATATGATTCGGAAAGTGATGGATGAGGTGCTGAAGTGCGACGACAAGATTGCTTATGAATATTTAACGGAACAGGGGCAGGTGGTTGATGGATATGGTACAGTGCGCCTGCTTGGGGATTCTGATATTTTATTTTTGGCCAAGACCATGACGGAGCCGGAAATTGCCGGGGAATATTACAACCGGAATGCAAGAAAGCATCCATTTTGGAAATCAGAAGCGGAATTTCATGCAATCTTTGAAGGGAATGATGAGCAGCTGGATATCATAGAAGAAGAATTTGCGGAACTGGAAACATACTTCCGGACACTGGGGCTGCCTTTTATTTTGAATCAAAAGGCGCTGGAGGCGATAGAAAAAGAGATTGAATATACAGAAAAAGTTATGGGAAACGAGGAAGGAAAGCAGCAGACGCTGAAGATGAAACAGTATCACCTGGAATGGATGAGAATGTTTAGGAAGTATGCGCATGACCAGGATATTGGATTCGAGTTTCTCGTAATATCAACAGAGCAGTTTAACAGTGGCTTTAAAAAGACTGAATTTAGTAATATTGAAGTTGTGTTTCCCGAAATTAAAAAGCCCTGCAGGCTGAATGCTGTATCCAATGTCCTGAAGGCTGGGAGCAGTGAAAGGGAAAAGTTTTTCTTTCTGTTTTACAGCAGGAAAGGGAAAGCGGCTGGAATTAAAATCAGTGGTCTGGTAACGGGTATGTTAAAGCTGGCAAACCAGAAAAAAGAACGACAGGAGATTGAAAATAAAGAGGAACAGTTAAACTGACGCGGGGCGACAAGATGTCAAAAAAACGGATGTAAAGGGGCTTTATAATGCGGACAGTGCAAAAGGCTATGAGTCGCTCGCAGATGATGAAAAGAATGAAATGTCCGATCGTGAAAAAGAAGAGGTGCTGGATGAGATTATCCGGATGGGAAGAAATAATATTGAGTTTTGGCTGGTATATGTGTTATACTGTAATTGTAAAAAGACAGTTGATTCCCTTGTTTAGGGGTGATTTATGGAAAGTGGGTGATGATATGCCGACAAATGAAAAGGAGTATAATGGCTTTTTATTTGACCAGCTCAGTATTCTGGAGCGTATTGAGGCAGTGACAACGGATGAGAATGCATTGAAGCAGATTGCCATGGAACGCAGGCAGATTGAACGTAAGCTATATCAGCAGCCACCGCTTGTGGCTAGGCAGCAGTAAACTATTAAAAGGGGAGCACAGCCATCGGCTGTGCCCCCTTAAATTAGCCCTGGACAGGCGGGTTCTGGTATAATTTACGTTCCACAAATTTTTTTTCGATTGCAAGCTGCTTTAATACCTCGTCAGCATTGCTTTCTGTGGCAACCATTTCGAGCCTTTCGATTAATTCCAGCTGATCCAGCAGATAACAGTTTATTTCTTTTTCACTGGTTGGCATGAACTTATGCTCCTTTCTGGCAATGGGGTTAGATGTTGTTTCTGTTTCACATTATATTCTGCAGAGGCTTCTGTGTCAAATTATACGTCTCAGGAAAAGTGCATAAAAATTTGAAGAGAAAACAAAAATTCTTGTTAAGATTTGTGTGTGTGTGTCGATATATACCTTACACCTAGATAAAAAATTGAATGGGATAGAAATTTTCTTGACACAGAAAGAGAAAAGACCTTATAATTGTAATTAAGGTAGAAAAGTGAGGTAAGCATAATGGGGGGGACGACAACTGATAATGGCATAGGGTTCGATGCGGGAGGTTATTTCCGTCCTTCTGTAACGGGCTTTTTTTTGTACGTACTGACATTTTTTGACTCAATTAAGGAGGTGCGCCAGCAGGGCAAAGAGAGCGTCAGGATAAGTACATCGGCGTATACTGAAGAAATCAGATTCAAAGACAACAATCCGAGTGAGAAATTGCTGAACATCCTTTTGAAATGTTTTCAGGATGGCAATACAAAGGTTGAGGTGAACAATAAACCTGTAGAGTGTAAGGAATTGAAAAGCAGTGTTGGCTTCTGTGTTTTTGATTCTGTTGAAAAAGATATTGCTAAACTGGAAGAATGTATTCAGTTTGTGAACACTCTCTTTTTCGAAGAAACAGTTAAGAAAGAACTGGTTAGTGAAATAGAACAGCTGAAAGATTTGTATGAAGGGAAAAATGGGCATGAATTCTGGAGCAGGCAGGATATTGTGGCTTTTTTAAATCAGTATTATAAGGTATTAAGTTATCTGATTTGCGAGGAATCTGTGTTGTGGGCTGACGGCGTTAGGGAGAAACTGTTACGGCCGTTATTGAACCTTGGTATAAGGACAGAGGAAAATGAGGGAAAAGTGTATGCAGATATGACAGCGCCTCTTGTGCTGTCTGCTTTGCATTTGATTTATAACCGCCTGGATGATTATCTGAAAATTACTGATGCCGGGGACGCGGACGGACTGAACCGGATGGTGCGCCATGATATATTTCTGGCAAAAATTTTTCAGATTTTTCGTTTTACACTTCTGGCAGGTGATTCGGAGGAGTTATGTCATGCGGCGCTGCCGGCATATATGGAGGAAGGCGGAGATAATCAGGAACTTAAGATTCCAATCCGTCCCCTGAGTACCTATAACAGCTATCAGGGAATCCGGGAGCTGCGTCTGGGGGAAAAGATTGTTTATGAAATAGAGCGTGTGGTAAAAGAAAAAAGGGCAGCAGAAAAATACAAAATAGTTTTGGTGGGTGATATCGCAGAGAAACCGTTTATGGAATTAGTTGATTATGTGGAGAAGAGACTTGAACATAATAAGAGTACTGGAGCATATTCAAATGATTCTGCGCTGCAAAAATGGAATGGTAAGATAGAATATATTGTTTATACAGCGCATGAAGGGAAGACTGTGTCTGATGCCGGGGAGTGGAAGAATATGTCAGACCGCTCCGGATATCAGTTTAAACAACCAGATAAACTATTTCAGAGTACGGATACACTGAAAACGGTCATGGATGAAGGGGATTTGATATTTTTTCTGGATTGTTGCCAGTTGTACCGGACAGAGATTGAGCCGGTAAGAAACCTGCTGGTTCTTCAGCAAAGCTATTCCCTGGACTCTTACAGAAGGTTTTATGCTGAACTTACAACGGATGATATGTTTTTAAAGTGTAAATATACAGAACTGTATCATTTGCTGACGGTTTATGCATGGAACGGACAGCTTGGACAGCTCAAAAAATATGCCAAAGAGGACATAATTGGATATATCAAGAAATTCGTTATAGATGCCGGGATAAGGAGTAAGGCGGCATATTTGTATATTTCAGACATTAATGCATTTAACCATATACGCAGTGTGCAGGAAAACATGGTGAGGATTGAAAAGTACAACCAGAAACGAATAGGGATTGCCCGTTTTATTGATGATAACACAGAGGAACGGCTTCCAATTCGGAGTGACACGGCGAATCGGTGTCTGAGGTTTAATTTGTGGCAGTTTGTCAAGCATAATGTCATTAGCCGGAAGGAGGATATTAAAAAAATTTTCCAGCCATCAGAAGGAATTTATGATAAAGTCTGGTTAAATGAAGTGTTTGTGTATTTGGATTACAACAGATGGAAAGAAGAACTAAAGATTTCATGGTCTATTGAAGGGAAAGGCACTGCATCAGCAGATAAGGAAGGCTTTAGGGATGAAATGGTGGCAGTGTTTGTCCGGGATTTTTTTGAGCGGCCATTTAAGGAACTGCCGGGTAATATGTATGCCCGTTATCTGAGAAATTCATATATCTCATTTTTGTACGGAACGGCCATGTCTGTGGAGGATTTGGTATTTTTGCATATCTTGAAACGAACGCCGGAACTGGTTGGTAAAATCGTAATAGAAGAAAAACGGAGAAATCCGACAGGCATTTCAGTGGAAGGCTGTAAATATTCCCACAAGAAAGTATTCTGGCAGGTGATAGAAGAACTGGATCACAGCACGCCATCCCTGATGCGGGAATATCTGGTGCTGGAAGGAGTGAAGCAGAACCAGACGTATCTGGACAGCATAGGGGAAGAAAATGATGCGGTGGTAAGCTGCCTTGATGATGTTATGGAGGCGTGCAGGGGAATCGGTTATGAGAAAACCGCCTTGTATACGAACTGTACAGTCAAGCGGGACGGGGGATACTGATTTTTACAAGGGAGGAAAAACTGTGGAAGAACAAATAACGTACCATATTGTAGATTCGGTTAAGGGAGGTTCCGGGAAAACTACCTTTTCAATTATGTTTGCGCAGTATTTGCATCAGGTGCTGGATTTGATTGCTAAGTATGGTTCCATAAAAAAGGGGAGAGAGGCTGAGTCCCAAAATGGGCAGGCAGATGATAAGGAGCAGTCCGGGAAAAACCTCATAAATAGTCCGGTATGTCTGTTTGACATGGATTTTATTGGAACCGGGCTGTGGAATCTGTTTTATGCAGAAAGAGAAGGGGATTATCTGGGTAATCTTAATAAGTTTAAGGAACAGTATATTTTTGTGAACCAGATGATTCGCAGCTATAGGACAGATGGAAAGCAGTATTTTGCGCAATTCAAAGTGGCAGGATGGGAATTTAATATTGCATTCAGTAGTCCGGAACAGAAGGACAAAGACGAATATATTTTTGCGGCAATGCAGAATTATACTATGGCACTGCAGTATGGGACTTTGAAAACCGGAATTTATCATATGCTGGATCGTGAACAGATTGCAGAACGCATAAAAACAAAACCGGGGCATATCATACTGGATATGGCTCCGGGCAATGATAATTATTCGCAGGCAGTCAAACAGATTTTTTTTGACCGTGATGAGGAATCCCTTGTTAAAAAAAACGACCAGCTTAATTATTACCTGCTGGTAGGGATGGATCAGGGACAGGTTGTTGCGGCTGCCAATTATCTGCGGAGATTACTGGGCGGAAATGAAAAACTTCCTGATAAAATATTTGTGGTGTTTAATGATGCGGCAAGATATTTGCCTCATGAGGTCACTCAGGACAACATTCCGAAAAATGGGAAGCATTTTAATTCACGGAAAAATATGTTTGTAGATATTTTGAATATTGGATCTGTAATTCACGGAAAAAATAGGATTTGTTTTCTGGCATTGAATGAATTTGAAGAATATTCCAAGCTTATGTTAAAGGTGTTAGTATTACCGGATGCTGATGGAAAGGTTTTTCTGGAGACACCATTTGCTTATTATGCAGCATTTGAAGAAGACATGCAGAAATTTATGGGAGCAGACACAGAGGAGAAAATATGGAATTGGATACAACCAGAGTCATAATTAACCATAAAAATATGCTGGAATTTTTAGAGGATTTTGATCCGGTGCAGAGAAAATACGGGCTTGAGTACGGGATCCGCTCAAATAAAATGAAAAAAGAAGACAGGGAAAAATACCGTTATCTTGAGCAGTTGGAAAGTATACAACAGCATTCGGACCTGACAAGGATTACATATGGGGAGTCCAGGGAAAGCTTGGATATGATTTATGACAGAAGGAAAGTTTCAGATGATATCATGAAGATGTATGATTTGATTAAGAACAAAATTATCATACAGTACATCAATATAGAGGGACTGGAGCGTCTGTTTAACGATAAGTACATTGAGTTTGAATGGGAGATGCATCTGGGAATCGATTACAAAAAGCACAGCATGGATTATTACCGGGATCATTTTGTCCATCAGATGCGGAATGCATACTGCATGGATGTTTTTTTGCGTCCGGAAAAAGCGGGCGGTAAAAAGGGGCAGGAAGGTCTTGGCTGGTGCAGTAAGATTATGGAAATCCTGCAGCGTCCAACAAACAGTAAAGTGTCCCGCTATGTGTATAACAGCGTGGAGCAGCAGAAACTTTTGGGTACCACGCAGGAAATCAGAAGATATGCTGCATATCTGGCAGGAAAAGACGGGTGTGAAAATTATGAATTAAAAAATTTGTATGGAAATGAAGCTGAGGAAAAGGATAAAAATCAGGACGAAAATGAATTTTATTACATCAATATCATTTATATGTCATGCTATATGGCAGCACTGTTTCATGATATTGGATATCCGGAGGTCAGTAATTCGCAGAACCAGAAGAGGATGATTGAATATATTGCAAATTTGTATAATACAGAGACATCAGGCTACAATTATGCAAGGCTTCGGGCATTGATGCAGAATTCCCTGCTGTTTCGGCTTATCCCGTTTGAGGAAATACAGGGCAGGATGGAGAAAGAGAAAATTGATCATGGTGTGCTGTCTGCAATTATTTTTTTGATGAATTTTTACGAAAACGGCGCCATCCAGCGGTTGGAGCCGTATAAACGGTGTGCGGTGGAGCTGGCAGCGCTGGCGATGTATGACCATACGAATCAATATTCATATGATAAGCAGGTGGAAAAGAACGGATATGTCCGGGCATCGTTTCTGCTGAATCCGGTTTCCTATCTTTTGAGGCTTTGTGACGACCTGCAGGAATGGGAGCGGGTGTATTTTGAACTGTCGCATGCATCCAATCTGATTCTCTGCAGACAGTGTAAAACACCAGTAATCCGGAAGCTGGAAGAAAAACAGAAAAAGTATTATTATGCCTGTAACTGTAATAAGAACAGGGAGGATACCGAAGGGATTTTTGCTCCTGTGTTTGATTATCATACGAATTTTCCGTATCGCAGGATATATAATGTCTGTGTATGCAAAGAGCTGATTATAAATACATTTGAATTGAAAAAAGAAGAAAAGGGACAGAAGAAGTTGGTTTTTCAGTTAAATTACCAGCTGGACAGGCTGCTGCATGTGGCATATATGAATCCGTCTTTTGCCCGGCAGCGTGCAAAAGAATTAAAGAAGCTTAAAAATTTGCTGGATTACCAGTTTGAACTGCCGCCAATGTATCTGTCATATTTTGTATCGGCAAATCCTGTTTTAATCAAGACATATATTTTGCATCAGTATTTTTGTGAACGGAATGAATGGGAAAATATTAGTGAAAACAATGAGAACTGGAAACAGATAATGAGGTTGAACCGAAGCATTGTAAAAAAGATGAGTAATGCGAGAATTTTGGATTTGGGGTATGACAATGTGTTGGAACAATGGCGGGAGGATTTTAATGAGGAATATCAGAATTTGGAATGGCAGTATGAGCAGGTTGGGTGTACTTTACAAAATACGCTTCTAAACGGGGAAAATAGTTACAACGAGGAAGGAAAGAAAGACACGCTAAAAGCAATTGCCGATAGTGCAAAGGGGAATGTTGGCGACGTCCTGAATCTGGCCGTGGACTTATATATCCGTCTGGCGGTTTTTATGCATCTGGCACTGGAAATCAATCATTGGGATATTCCGGCAGAGCTTGCATTGGCTTTGTATGAGTTTAATGTTGAGGCAGCGAATCTGGACATAAATAAGTATTGCGGCGGAGCTTCTGATGAGAACAAGTATTACAGTAAAGAACTGGAACAGCTGATAGCAGACGCTATAGAGCAGTGTAGCAGGATGTACCATAAGCAGGATATCAGAAAAACGGAGCAGTATTATAATCAGTTTATGGTTTCGGACTATACGCATGGTTGTATTAAGCGGTATACAGATGTGGAAGCATATAAACCGGCATCCTGGCTGGAGAAAAACGAACTGTATGTGGATGCATTTACGGATCTGGTGTTGTTTAAGAAGCTTTTAGAGCGGCTCGGGGGAGGAAATGGAAAAAAATAAATCCAGTCCCTAAAGTTTTTATGCAAGCCGCCGATATATAAGGTGTACAGCAAAACAGACAAAAGCAAGATAAGAAAATACAAAAAAATTTCAAAAAGTACTAAAGTTTGAAAAAGCTGAACCGATATATAAAGTGTACAGCAAAAGTACATAGAAAAGATTATCTACAATAATAATTGAGAGCTAACCTAGGGGCATCTCAAATATTATAAAGCGTACCCGGCTTTCGGGCTGGGTGCAACCAAAACAAGACAATACCCTAAAAGGGCAACGCAGTGACGCAAAAGGATTTGCGCACTTAAAAACAAGGAGGAACAATATTATGAGTATGGTAGTACAGCACAACCTTGCAGCAATGAACGCTAACCGTCAGCTTGGTGTTATCACCAGTGGACAGTCTAAATCAACAGAGAAGTTATCCAGCGGTTACAAAATCAACCGTGCAGCAGATGATGCAGCAGGACTTAAGATTTCTGAGAAGATGAGAAGCCAGATTCGCGGTCTTAATAAGGCATCTTCAAATGCACAGGACGGTGTATCCTTACTGCAGACAGCAGAAGGTGCATTAAATGAAACACACAGCATCCTTCAGCGTATGAATGAACTGGCAGTTCAGGGTGCAAATGACACCAACCAGAACATTGACCGTGATGCAATCAACCAGGAGTTAAAGGCCCTGACGGATGAAATTGACCGTATTGCCCAGACAACACAGTTCAATAAGCAGAGTCTTCTGGACGGAAGCTTTACTGGGAAGAACCTTCAGGTAGGTGCAAACCAGTTCCAGAATATCAGCTTGAATATTGCAGCTATGAATGCGGCAGCGATTGGTATTAAATCAACAGGCGTCGGCAAAATGTCAGGATACTTCACAACGAATGAGGTTGTTAAGGCTGGACAGAAGGCTACGGCATCTGCTACGCTCAGAAATAGTATCAGTGCTTTAGCACAGTGCAATGCACAAGTCGGAAAGATGACATCAGTAGGGGCTCCGTCTCAGGCATATTATAAGACCCCGAACGGAACCATTACTACAAATTCTGCTGATGTAAGAAATTCTCTTGGAAAGTTAGCAGCTTGCGCAGCACAGATTTTCATCGTAGCCAGCAAAGCAGCAACAACAGTCAGCACACCGAACGTAAGGGATTACCAGCAGGCAACAGGAACCATCACCATGGTTCAGAACGCAATCAACAATGTATCCAGCCAGAGATCTGCACTCGGTGCATTACAGAACAGATTAGAGCATACAATTGCCAACCTGGATAACGTAGCTGAGAACACCCAGTCTGCAGAATCTCGTATCCGCGATACAGATATGGCAAAAGAGATGGTGGAATACAGCAAGAACAACATTCTTGCACAGGCAGGACAGTCAATGCTTGCACAGGCAAACCAGTCCAACCAGGGGGTACTTTCACTGTTACAGTAATTTCATATTCTATATTAGTTTTTCAAAAGAACCGGTATTTGCCGGTTCTTTTTTTTGATATATATAAAGTAATAACAGAAACTGTCCGATAATATATATAGACAAAGTTTATAGCTGCATGGAGGCGGCGAATGTAATGTCATCGTGAAGCGAGGACATTACATGCGCAAATCACATTTGCGAGGCAAATTTGTATGTGATTTGCTCCATTAATAATCATGGAGGATAATATGAACGAATTTCTAAATCTACTGCAGTCGCAGATAGAAACAGCCAAAGAGATAGGAAATAAAATTGAAAATGGCGAAGACTACATGGAGGATATCAGGGAGTATCTGCCTTTCATAAACCAGGTAGTAACTGCCACTCTTCAAATGGCGCAGGGATCTGAGCCGGTGCTGGAAATTGATCCGGAATTTA
>CANOLA010000093.1 GCA_947566705.1 uncultured Lachnospiraceae bacterium
CAATTTTTACAACCAGATTATTACGAACATTGCAGGTGCAGAGAGGATTTTTGAAATTCTGGATACAGAATCCGGCATCAGGGATGCAGAAGATGTATCAGAAATTCCAGTCATGAAAGGAGAGGTGACGTTTGACCATGTATCCTTTTCCTATGATGAAAATACAAAGGTATTAAATGATGTCAGCTTTCGGATTACACCAGGTGAAACGATTGCCCTCGTGGGACCGACCGGAGCCGGGAAAACAACCGTTGTAAATTTAATCAGCCGGTTTTATGATGTGCAGGACGGCACGGTAAGCATTGACGGATATGACGTAAAAAAGGTTTCCATTGAAAGCCTGCGCAGACAGATGGGAATTATGACGCAGGACAATTTTCTGTTTTCCGGCACAATAAAGGATAACATACGGTACGGAAAACTGGACGCTACGGACGAGGAAATTATCGCGGCGGCAAAAGCGGTAAACGCCCATGACTTTATTATGAAACTGGAAAACGGGTATGACACGGAATTATCCGAACGGGGCGGCGGTCTTTCCATCGGACAGAAACAGCTTCTTGCCTTTGCCAGAACGATGGTTTCCATGCCAAAAATTCTGATTCTTGACGAAGCCACTTCAAGCATTGACACAAAGACGGAGCTTTTAGTTCAGTCCGGTATTGAAAAGCTGTTAAAAGGACGGACTTCGTTTGTCATCGCCCACAGACTTTCCACTATTCAGAAAGCCGACCGGATTTTTGTGGTGGATGACGGAAGGATTATTGAGGAGGGGACTGCGAAGGAGCTGCTGGAGAAGAAAGGGGTTTATTATAACCTGTATATGGCGCAGTTTGCGGTCTGAGTTACAGAAAGGCAGAACCGGATTTACGGTTCTGCCAATACTAAATCAGTTTTTTATTTTCAAAAACAGTTCCCTGTTAAACTTCGGCTGGATTTCCTCAATCTGGCTGGCAATTGCCTCACAGCACATTTTCACTTCCGGGTTTGCCGTTCCCTCACTGTTTCGCTCTTTAAATACATGTGCCCATTCCGTCAGGTTTATCTTAAAAATAAAGTTGCTCGGAATGCTTAACATATACAGTCCCCGTTTTACATCGGCACTGTCCTTTAAGTCCTCCCGGATATATCCGTTAATTGTTTTGACATAGGTTACGCCGTCCTTTTCAATGGTATTCGGCGTATCAATCCCCAGGTATTCAAAGGCAGTATCCGTCGGAATAATTTTGTCACTGTACCAGTCCGATACCTCATAGCCAAAGCTTGCAAGTCTTGTACTGCTTCTGATAATCCGGTTATTAAAACGGGCGGCATGGGAATCCCAGTCATCCTGCCCTGCCCGGTGCAGCCCCTCCACCGTAACGGAAATATCTATAAAACGAAGCATGGTCGTATGCCGCCAGCCCCATTTTACCAGGCTGTCAAGCCATGTATTGTATTTTTCCAGTGCTTCTTTATCCGCATCTGCAAGTATTCTTCCATGCCTGTCCAGCACTGCTTCACAAGTATTACGGATTTCCGTTTCCTTTTCCCGCGTCCATGAACGTTTGCTCATAAACATGGTAACGATGGCATCCGCAATCCCGGTAATTTCATTTACATAAATTTTCATTTTCAATTCCCCAGTCTGTAAGTTCTACTTTTTTTTATTTTTTATGATGCCGTAAATAACAGCAACAACGCCTCCAATAACAGCACCTGCCATTGCAGCAACTGCAACTGTTCCCAGATAACTCATATTTGCACCTCCTTATTGATTTACCACACAATTCTTACTTATTCTTTTATGATGTCCAGTTCGGTAATATTGACGCCGGAAGTAGTTAAAATGACTTTCAGTTCAATATAACGCCCTTTCATTTCTTTATATGCCGCGGACTCCTTATCCTCCGTTAAAATCATATATTTCTGTACCCTGGCAAACTCTTCAACTGTTATCTTTAACATTTCTTTTTCTGTCATATATCATCACCCTGCTTTCTTTAAGCTTTCTTAACCGTTCCCCTTAATCATAGCAAATTATATAAAAGGTGTAAAGCCTCTCTCTTCTGTGCGTTAAAAAGAGCGCACAGACATTTGTCCGTACGCCCTGAAATAAGGGTTAACCTGAGATTCTGTTTAAGGTAAAATCATCCACGGTTCCCCAGCTGTTCGCATTGCACTTCATGCGCACGCCGATTTTAAGGGTACCGTCTGTTACTTTAATTTCCGGAATCTTTGGATTCTTCCAGTCCGTATATGTTGTCAGCATAAAGGAATCCTTTAATTCCTCTCCGTTTACCACTGCATACAATTCCAGTACGGAATCCTCCGACATATCGCCGCCCTGTGAGTATGCAAAAAGCTGGTAGGTTCCCGGCTCCAGATCTGTAAATTCCTGCTCGATGGAAAACTCCATATCAGACTCCGACCAGAAATGGAAGGAAAAATCACCGGAGTAGGCATCATCCGCCTTTTCCAGAAAATCCGTCGGGTTATCGCCTTCATAGGAAACCTTCCACATGGAAGTATCGGCATCCTCAAAACCAGGATTTTTCACATAATTTACCATTTCAACCGTTACATAACAGGTCACTGCGGTACCGTCTTCCAGGGTTCCCGGAACTTCATAGCTTCCACCCTTCGCTGTGTCAATCGCATCCGCCTTATCCTGGTCCCATGTGACAGCAACCTGTTTGTTTGCTGAACGGTCATTGTAAATCACGTCAACTTTTTCCGGAAGCTTAAGCTCTTTTCCCACATCGCAGGTCACTGATATCTTCGGAATACCGTCCACTGCCAGCGGGGCGGTTGAACCGTATTTTAAGTACTTAAATACATTTAAGGATGCAAGCGGATGTCCCTTGAAATCAAACATTGCCTGATTATCCCATGAACAGCCGCCGTAATATAACCCGGCGTCTTCCGGATCGTAATCCGATGCATAGCTGCTTGCCCAGCCGCTTCCGTATTTTTCCCAGATCGGTGAATTATCGGCAGTCGCCTCCCCGACCGGAATCCATGTGCCTTCCCAGTAAAATACGCCTGCCACACCAACATCGTTTGCTGCCGCGCAGATATCACGAATCATTGTGGCCTGGCTCTGTACGGTTGCCGCGTATCCGTCTACCAAATCATCAACTCCGACAAGGCTGTTGGCATTACCGTCCCCGTCTTCTGCAGTATAGCAGTAAGAAGTTTCTGCAATAATTACTTTTTTGCCGTACTTGTCCTGAAGGTTTTTTGCAACTGCCTGCATATTTTCATTGGTTCCATCCCAGAACGGATAATAGGACAGACCAAAAATATCATAATCCACACCGGAATCTGAAAGTGTCTGGGCAATCCAGTCAATGCCGTCTTTGTCTTCAATATTTGTATAATGTACGACCACCTGGATATCCTGTTTGTAGGATTCAGATATTTCCCGGACGGCACGGCTTCCGGATTTCAGAAGATTCATCACGGCATCCGTATCTGTTTCACCGGACATGCTGTTATTAATTTCATTTCCAATCTGTACCATGCCCACATTGACGCCCGCGTCAAGGATTTTGGCAAGGCTCTCTTTCGTAAAATTGTAGAGTGCATCGCATTTTTCATCGGCGCTCATACCCTCCCATGCCTTTGGTGCATGCTGCCTTTTCGGGTCTGCCCAGAAGTCGGAATAGTGAAAATCAATACTTACTTTCATTCCGTATTTCGTTGCCCGTTTTCCAAGTTCAATGGCAGTGGCAACATCATTATTTCCGCCGCCGTATCCGTTTCCGTCTTTGTCATACGGATCGTTCCAGACACGCAGACGTATGTAATTTACCCCGGACTGTGCCATGGTCATAAAAACGTCCTGCTCTTTGCCGTCATAACCATAGTAGGTAACGCCGCTCTTTTCCTCCACAAGTACAGAAGACGCATCCATGCCGCGGATAAAATCATCCGAAATATTTTCCACCGGTTCCACAACAATTTCTGATTCCTCAGGACCTTCCGGCATCGGAAACGTGGTTATTTCCATTTGTGAATCTCTCTGCGTTTCCGTATCCAGCGTTTCCTTTTTTTCTGCAGTGCAGCCTGCAAACACTGAAGAACAGAGACTGGCGCTTAAGCATAATGCCAGTAATTTCATATGTGATTTTTTCATCGTATAACCCCTCCCTCTTTGAACATCCGCTCATGCAAAATTTGCCCTAGTGAACCGCTTTACTTTTCCTGCCGTTTTCTCTATAATTTATCATAATATAAACAGTTTGTTTTGCAATATCGCAAAACGATTTTATCAATCCCATTTGTATCATATTCGGGACTCCTGCAGCAGAAAACAGATTCCACATGGGGGAAATATGGAAAAAGATACCAGACTGGATATGCAAAAAGCCCTGGACAGCAGTGATTCTTCCATCAGCGTCCAGAACGGAGAAAGTGATTTCAGCCGTTTTTACCACATGAATGTCCCTTTTCAGCTTACGCTGGAATACTGTAACGGTTCCGGGAACGAAGACTATGTAAATATTATTACACTGTCCTCCACGAAAGCTGTCATGTACCAGGAAACCCTGGAACAGAAAAATGATTCCTATTCAAAAAACGCACCGCATCTTCATGATTTTTTTGAATTTGTAATTGTACTTGAGGGAAAGATTGTGCAGAAAATTGAAGGGAAGGAATATTTTTACGGGGCGGGCAGCTGCTGCCTGATTAACCGGAATCTGCGCCATATGGAATATTATGGTTCCAGGAGCAGGGTTTTATATATCGGTCTGTCCCCGGACTTTGTGTCAGAGCTTTTTCTTTCTGCAAAAAACTCATTTTTTCCTGACGAAAAAAAGTTCTGTAAAAGTGAAATTTTCCGTTTTATAACCGCGGACCTGAAAACCCCCGGCAAGCGTGCTTACCTTGATTTTATCCCAGCATACCAGAACCACCGGAATTTTATGCACCTGCATGACATTGCCGAATCCATGATACAGACGCTGCTGTGCCCGGAGTTTGGTGCATCATACCAGATTCGCGGACTGTTATGCTCTTTTTTGTCATATCTGTCCCTGCCAAACTACTATCACTGCACCAGTATCCGGCTTGATACGAACAGTGATTTTCTCCTCTTTTCACGCATTACGCGTCTGTTTGAGGAAAGCGACGGCAGGATGACACGCACGGAGCTGGAACAGTACTTAAATTACAGCGGGGATTATTTAAACCGCATTGTCAACAAGTTTACCGGTATGTGCCTTTATGACTATGGCATGACCTTCTGCCTGAAAAAGGCGGCGCAGTACCTGACTAAAACCGATGAATCTGTAAGCGCCATTGCAACGCGGCTGAAATTTACGAACCGTACGCATTTTTATGCCCTGTTTAAGGAAAAATACGGGATGACGCCAAAGGAGTACCGGAAAAAAACGAGAAGCGATTCTCTGCTGCCGTAATGCTTCACTGGCTGTTTGTCAGATTTGCGCCTCAGGAACAATTCGCAAGCAAGCGTTTTGTTCCTGCTATTTCGGCATCTACCAGGTCAATCATTCTTTTTACATTTGCGACATGAACGGCAGAAACTTCATTTTCCCACAATGGATTCACCTGTTTTTCAATTCCTGTACGATATTTTTGCAATATTTCAAGACGTTTCCCTAAAAGTTCCTGCTGTTCATCAGGAGCAAATATCCCCAGAAAAAAAGCAGCAATGGAAAAGATATTTGTATCATAGCTGAATTGTAAAACTGATGCTTTGAGTGTATCTGTAAACTTATTCTTCCCAGTGTCTGAAATGCTGTAAACAGTACGGTCCGGCATGTTTCCTACTTTTTCTATAGTACCTGATATATAACCCCTTTTTTCCAGAGTTTTTAAGGTAGAATATACCGTTGAATCAGCAATATTAAACCACCATTTTACGTTCATGTAGTTTAATCGTTTTATGATTTCGTATGCATTTAGCGGCTTTTCATAAATTAGTCCTAAGAGCATTGTGGCAGGCTTTGATAACATCCAATTTCCTCCTTGACATTTAATCGCATTTGTAGTACTTTATATATAAAGTAGTTTCAATATCAACTACATTATAACACAATTAAATGAAAATTAGAAGAGCCAAAGGACCATTGTTGGAAAAAGTCCGTAACAGTTCAGCCCAGGACTTTGCACTTCGCTGCAAAGTCCGTAAAAATGCGTAAATTCTACCAAGAGTGAATCCGGCTCTTTGCCGTAGGCAAACCTTAAATAGCCGGATTCAGTAACTATTCGGCTGAAGGCTGAATAGTTACAAAAGCCCATAACTTTCAAGGGGAAATAGACAGATATTAGGAGAATGATGAAATGAGAAACATCGCAGATAATCGGCTGTTTAATATAATTTTGTTATTTACCATGATAGGTGAATTTTTGATTCCGTGGATATTGGAACAATTTTATGCTGAATACAACGGAAAAATAATGGTTATGAGTGCTTTAGGAAGTCCGGGAAGTCCTGTCCGGCTTGTTTATAATTTATGGCTTGTCTGGCTTGGAGTTTTCTTAATATACACAGCAAGTATATACTGTTCGTCTTTAAGGGCAAAGTTTCCTGTTCTGGCGGTTTTTATGCTTCTTTCGATTGGAATTTTTGCTGTTGGGGCAGGGCTTATTTCTGGAATTTTCAGCGTAAACGAAAGTAAAGACATAGTTACTACAGCTTCAAAGATACATGGTGTGAGTTCCGCAATCGGTTTTATGGCTTTATTGTTTTTTCCGCTGTTAAACGGGGTTGTATCATTTAAGCAAAAAGACATACCTGAAAGTATGATCAGCATCAGTTCATTCATGTTATCCCTTGTCTGTTTCGTCTGTTTCGTTATGGGGGATAAGGTGCAGTTTCAAAATACCATTTTAAAGTATGAAGGATTATGGGAACGGCTCACTTTATTTTGTATGTATGTGCCCTTTATTTACAAGGCTATTGGCAGCTTATTTTTCTAAAACAACAGAGAGAGTAAAGCAGGGGAATACGGAAGAGGATACCAAAAACTTTCAGGCATAATCCCAGATACTCATCTGTCTGTTTCCATCCTCAAACCGGAAAAGATATTCAAATATACTGTCGTTATTATGCATGATTTTATACTGCTTACATTTTTCATGAAAAAAAGCCATTAACGCAGTATTGTCGGGACTGTCCAGAATATACTGCTGCCCATAGGTCTGTATGTATTTATCCTTCATTCCAGGAAAATTCTTGTCCAGCTGTTTATAAAAATATTCGCGGTTTCCCTCACGCATTGTCACACCCATAGAAAAACAGATGACACCGGAAACTTCTGCTTCGGCACACATATCCAGAATACCGGAAATATTTTCTTTTGTATCATTAATAAACGGCAGAATAGGTGAAAGCCAGACAACGGTCGGTATGCCCGCATCCCGCATTTTTTTCAACACCTCAAAACGCCTGCTTGTCGGACACACATTCGGTTCAATTTTACGGCACAGCCTGTCATCATATGTAGTCATTGTCATCTGCACAACGCATTTTGTTTTTGCATTTATCTCATTTAATAAATCCATGTCCCTTAAAATCCGGTCTGATTTGGTCTGCAGTGTAACCCCGAATCCGTACTGGCTTATCAGCTGTAATGCCTTCCTGACATGACATAATTCCAGTTCAAGGGGAATATAAGGGTCCGTCATGGCTCCTGTCCCTATCATGCATCTTTTCCGTTTCGATTTCAGGGAAGCTTCCAGTAATTCTATGGCATTTTCTTTTACTTCAATATCTTCAAAATCGTGTTCGATATGATAACAGCGGCTTCTGCTGTCACAGTATATACACCCGTGGGAACAGCCACGGTATAAGTTCATTCCGTTTTTTGCAGATAAAATTCCTTTTACTTTTACGTAATGCATGGATTCGCCTTTTCTGATAAAAAGTCATATACACGCCGGTTAAAATCTTTTGCTTCCTCATATGCGGAATGTCCGAGATTTTCATACATATAAATCTCACAGTTCAGCTTTTGTGCAATTTCAGTGGATGCAGCTCCTGTCACGATTTTATCCTTACTTCCGCCAAGCACTAAAACCGGACACTGGATTTTTTCCAGCATTTCATAAGTATTGCATGTCAGACATGACTTTGCAAGCGTAATGAAACGCTGTGGATTTTTCGGCTTTGGGAATTTCACAACTACAGGCAGTATTAAACGATATTTTTTTATGTATGCGTCTGAATACAGTTTCTGCACCATATCCTTTACAATCTCTTCGTACAGTCCCCGTTCCGCCATGGAAACCCAGCCATTAACCACTTCCAGCACGGTATCATTTGTGCGTGATAATGTCACTGCAAGCACAAGATTTTTCACCAGCTGCGGATGATTGAGCGCCAGATACTGGGCAATCATTCCGCCCTGGGAAATCCCGAATACGCTGGCAGCTTTCAGGTTCAGACTTTTCATTGCATATGCAATATCGGAAGCAATATCTTCCACGGTATATCCCTCCGGGATTTCCTTTTTCCGGTCAAAGCAGTAGACCTTATAATCTTTTGCAAATATCCGGTACATATATGCCAATGCAAGGGCAGAACCTCTGGCATCGCTCAGGTTTAAGCCGGAAATCAGTACAAGTATTTCGGAACCGCTTCCGAAGGTAATGTAATCCATTTCGGTATTTTTAATTTTTAAGGTGTGATTTTTTGCTCTGTATAACATTTTATTTTTCCTTTCCATTTTTAAAATATTCTTTCAGCTCCTGCTCCTGCCCAAGCGCCTTCTTTTCGTTTCTGTGCATCCGGTTTCCTTTACACCAGTCACAGCTACCATGATTCCGGCAGGTACTGTCTACGGCTTTTGCCCCGCGATATGGTCTGCGTTTTTCTTTTTTGTGTTTTATAGCTTTATTCAGACTCATAATCTTTTTTCGCCTGTTTCCTTTTTTCTAACCATGTAAGATATTTCTCCTGTATGCCATCCTGTTCCGCTTTCTTTTCAAACTCCCTTGTCTGTTCGTCAATCTGCGTTTTGCACTCCTCTGACAGTGTCCGTAATGCATAAGTATAGCAGACGCTATCTTCTTTCTCAATGTGACGCCGTAGTAAATCCACATAGCCGGCTGCATGTGTGACAATATCCAATTTTCCTTCCGTGGTTGGAACACTGGCATACTGCTTAAGCGCATTCTTCAATTCTCCTATATGATATCTTCCGAAATCATGTTCCACCAGCATCCCATTACGCACCAGTTTTTCTGCAACAGTATCAGAATTATCAAGCATATACCGGAACAATATCTGTTCTTCCTTCCCATGATGATGCTTGTCCGCATAATTTCTTGCAAAATCAATACACTCCAGGAACTCCTGAACATCAATGTCTGCCCCCTCTATCACAGCACAGCAGATTTTCCTTAAATGCCTGGTAAACACTATAATATTCTCATGTTCCTTCATCAGCAAATCAATTCCGTACATCATTTTACACCTCCATAATCAGTGTGAATGTCTGATCTCCTAACTGTTTATAGGAAAAACCGCTGTCTTCCAATATACCTGCAACCAACCTCTCCCTTACGTCATAATAATAACGAACATCCCCCTGTAATGCTTCCCAATACCGGGCATGTATATCCGCGGTCTGTTTCCATACTACTGCACGCTGATTCTGGGAAACCAGGGCATTTACCTTATCACAAGGCATTCCGTTCAATAATAAATCATCCAAATACCTATAAACATCTTCTGCGCTATTTTCCCCTGAGAGTTTCTTGCTTCGCCCATACTCATATGCAATATTCATAATATCTGACATACATTCAGGCCAGGCAGCCGCCGTTGAGGTGACGAGAAATGCAAGGCGGTTTTCGGTTGCGGCAATTTCTGTCTGTAACCAGCCATGAATATTACTATTATCAATAATATTTTCAAGACTGCCTTTCTTTATCATGCCATATTTTTGTTCCATTTCAGCAAGAATACCATGATCATGTCCTTTACGGGTTATCATATCTGACAATCTTTCAACCAATCCGTTTTGGAACTCTATTTTTCTGTATAGCCAGTGATGTATCGCTCCTAAAACTTTACTCATTGCAACCTCCTAAGCATTTATCTTTTAAAATTCAATTCCTGTTCTTTCATTCTTTATTTTTCATAATGAAAACCTACGTTCATATTGTTTTCATAATTCAGGTATATTATTCTAAAAAAGAAAAGTCTGTTTGAACCCAAACAGCGAGGAGATATTTTGAAAAATATTTCTCAGATTTAAAAAATGCGCTTTATTCAGAGGGGTATCAGATGAAGTTCTTAATGTCAGTGATGCTGCTACAAAAAAATACGTACAAAACACTAATGTTTAATGGTAAGGTTAATCATCCATCCGTTGTATTTTAAAAACATTTAATGTGTCCACATCAGGGCAGGCAAAAATTGCTGTTCCCTTTTCCTGTCCGGGTATTTCCCCACCATACCTCAGAATATCAATATACGGAAATGCAACATGCATAGCCATAGGGCAAAGTTTTCCCCGCTCCGTATCAAAATCATAACTATCACCTATTTTATGCCCCCTATGGCATCCTTTTGAACCTTTTTGATCAATCAATGTAATCTTAATTCCAGGTCTTTTCATCCTTTAAGCACCTCCAACTCCTGCTCAATCGGTATTCCCTTATATATATCTATATTGTTTTTATTTTTTTCAATCAGACTGCTCACAGTATCCATAGCTTTTTTTGTGCTGTCATACAGACTGTTCCCCTCCATCAATTTTCCAAACAAAACAGCAGAAAAAATGTCGCCCGTCCCCGGAAATCTAACCGGAATCTTGTAGAAAGGAATTGTAAATGTTTGTTTCGTTTCATGATCGAAGCCTGCAACCATATCCTTTCCATCCAGCCGAATGCTTGTGATGATTACGGATTTTGCACCCATATCACAAAGCCTTCGAATCATTTCATCTACCTCCGAGATTGTTACAGATTCATGATATTCCAGTCCTGTAAGTCCGGCAGCTTCCGTATAATTCGGTACAATATAATCAGCTACTCCTACCAGCTTCTTCATGTGTACAACCGTTTGATCTGTAACGCCATTGTACAAAGTTCCTTCATCTCCCATAATTGGATCAACAAATATCAGAGTTCCTTTCATGCTTTCTCTTCGGCAGAATTCCTCTATGATTTTTGCCTGCTCCTCTGAAACGATAAATCCTGTCGCTATCACATCAAAGCAAAATCCCAATTCCCCCCACACTTTCATAGTGTTCTTCATATAATCTGTTGTTTCCAGAATATCAAATTTGCCATAATCCAGCGTATTTGATACTAACGCAGTGGGAAGATTATATATTTGGTGTCCCATATACGACATCAATGGAATCATAGCCGACAGTGCCACTTTTCCATACCCAGCCAAATCATTTATCAATAATACCTGCTTACCCATTTCCATTATGCCTTTCCATTAATTCAAATTCATCTACAATGACATAATTATATACAAGAAGCAGATTTTCGTCAATGTTTCTATATATAAGCATTCATAAATACTTTAAATATCTGCTCCATTTTATACAGGAATATCTCTGCCATTCCACTTAACAATTACGGCATCCGTTCCAAATACTGCCCACTTAATGATTTCTGAAACTGTCTTTTACAATTATTTTTCGTCTGTTCTTTGTTCTTACACTCATAAAGCATGACCTTATTTATCTTTTCTTATTTGATATTTTTCCACCGCCGGCATTCCAAAATCCTTTTTATTACATGAAATACCGTATCAGGCACATCCGTTGCTGTTGGATGCACAATAGTATCATAATCTGTTGGATTCGGCTGCCACGATGTACTTCTGGTTTATAAAAACTTCTCCTTGTATAATTTTTTAGATATATGCAAAACACCTTAAGAACATGAATGCAGAAAAATTATGCCATAAAATATAGCATTTTCTCTCTGGTATAATATTATAGAAATAATAAACTACTTACTCTCTATTCTTCGTACATTCAGCAGGAAGATGATAATATTTTAATAATGTCCTCCCCATACTTTTCCACCTTGACTTTACCAAAACCAGATACTTTTAATAAATCTTCTTTTGTTCGCGGCTTTTTATTCAATAAATCCTCCATCTGGGCGTCATTAAATATATAATATGGCTTTATTCGTTCTGCCCTGCTTTGTTTCAGACGGTATTCCTTTAATTTCTTGACAGTATCCTCTTTATTTGTTTCTAAATTATTGTCAGTTGGTGCTGGCTGTTTTGGAAGAATATTTTCTTTTTTAGAAATAGGAGCATTGTCCAGATTGACACTCTGCAAAAGTTTTTCATATTCACTCGCATAATCGGATCTTTCTGGTTTATTCATCCCAAGGTAAAAGTTAGCAAGTTCAAGCATAAAATCATTGCTCATCTCATCTTTGGATTCCGCATCTTTTTTCCTGATATATTACTTCGGCTGTTAAATATCGCAATATTTAGCAGCCATATTTTGCAATAT
>CANOLA010000094.1 GCA_947566705.1 uncultured Lachnospiraceae bacterium
TATTTGGAATTGGCGGAGTGGGAGGTTATGTGTGTGAGGCGCTGGCAAGAAGCGGGGTAGGGGCGTTTGACCTGACAGACCACGACAGGGTCAGCCTGACGAACATTAACCGCCAGATTATCGCAACGCATAAGACCATCGGAGCCTTTAAAACCGAAGTAATGCTTGCACGTATGGAGGAGATAAACCCGGATGTAAAGGTACGGATCAACAACTGTTTTTTCCTGCCGGAGAACGCTGACGCTTTTCCTTTCGGGGAATATGATTATGTGGTGGATGCTGTGGACACCGTTACAGCAAAAATTGCCTTAATTATGAAAGCAAAAGAGGCAAAAGTTCCGGTTATCAGCAGCATGGGTGCCGGAAACAAGCTGGATCCTGGCCGTTTCCAGGTTGCGGATATTTACCAGACAAAGGTCTGTCCGCTGGCACGTGTGATGCGGCGTGAGCTGAAAAAACGGGGAATTGAAAAACTAAAAGTTGTATATTCGGAAGAAGAACCGGTAAAACCAGTAAGGGATGACGCGGAGGACATGGTTCCGGGAAGTGTTGCATTCGTTCCTTCCGTGGCGGGGCTTCTGATTGCAGGGGAAGTGGTAAAGGATTTATCTGGTTGCTGTCAAAATTCATAAATGTCTGAACTGCAGACAGATCTGGCGGCAGTTTTTTTATGCAAATTTAACAAAAACGCGACATATAGTATTAAAAACCATGTAATGGGGTAGACAAACCGCGACACATGGTGTAATATGTATTTTATCGCGGAGGGATACTGGGAAATGAAGCAGAAAGTGATATATTACCGTGACGAATTAAATGATGAATTTGCAGAAGACCATATACAGGCAAAGAAAATAGATAAAACCTACCGTTACCTGCGCAGCCGTATTCTTCATGTGTTCTGGTACAGGATTATTGCAATGCCGTTTGCACGTATATACATGAAACTTTTTTTCCATCATAAGATTATTGGAAAAGAAGTGTTTGAAAAGGCGGGATGCTGCGGATACTTTCTGTATGGTAACCATACACATTTTCTTGCTGATGCGTTTGTTCCTGCGGTGTTATGCCGTCCGCTGGATGTGTCGGTCATTGTGCATCCCAATAATGTTTCCATGCCGGTACTTGGAAGGATTACCCCGTATCTGGGGGCTCTGCCGCTGCCGGATGACGGGGAAGCAGCAAAAAAATTTATACAGGCAGTAGAAAAAAAGATTGCAGGGCATGAGTGTGTCATGATATATCCGGAAGCTCATATCTGGCCGTATTACACGGGTATCCGTCCGTTTACGGATGCATCCTTCCGGTATCCGGTAAAGTACAGGACTCCGGTTTTTTCCCTGACAAATACGTACCAGAAGAAGAAAAGAGGAGGGCGTCCCATGATGGTTACCTATGTGGACGGACCGTTTTACCCGAAAAAGGGGTTGTCCGAAAAGGAACAGAGAAAAGATTTAAGGAACCAGGTTTATGCAGCAATGAAAAAGCGGGCAGAAAATAACAGCGTGGTGAAGATACGGTATGAAAAAATAAAATCATGAGGAGAGAAAGTGGATGATTAATATACTGTTTTCAGGAAATGAAAAAGTTTTTGACGGCATATTAAGCTGTATGCTTTCCATTTTTAGAAGAACACGGACGAAAGAGCCTTTTCGTATATTTATCTATACCATGGACATGATAAGGGTAAAACCGGAATATACGGCAATTTCCGAAGAGATGGCGGATTTTCTGGATACAGTGGCAAAAAGCTTCAATAAAGAAAACGAAGTTATACGTATAGATGTAACAAAAGATTATGAAAGGGAATTTGCATATTGTCCGAATGAGGATGCGTACTGTTCCCCGTATACGCTGCTGCGGCTTCTGGCAGACCAGATTCCGGGAATGCCGGATAAGCTTCTGTACCTGGATGTGGATATACTGTTCAACCGGGACATCTGTCTTTTGTATGACACTGATGTAACCGGATACGAGTATGCGGCGGCGCGTGACCATTATGGAAAATACCTGGTCAGTCCGAATTATGTCAATGCCGGCGTGCTTTTATTTAATATGAGGGAAATAAGAAAAACAGGGCTTCTGGAAAAATCACGCAGGCTGATAAAAACAAAGAAACTGGTTTTTGCAGACCAGAGTGCGATTATCAGAAGTACTACCAGAAAGAAAATGCTGCCGCAGAAATACAACGACCAGAAATTTCTGCATAAATCCACAGTGGTCAGACATTTTTCCAAACGGTTGTTTTATCTGCCGTACCCGCATACCGACAATATCAAGCAGTGGGATGTTGGAAAGGTGCACAGGGTATTTCATTACTATGATTTTGATGATATTTTATCTGAATACATGGAATTAAAGAAAAAATATGTGGAGGAGAAAAGATGAGAAACAAAACGTCAGATGTAATACCGGTTTTTTATGCCTGCGATAACAATTTTGCAAAGTATACCGCAGTGTCCCTTAAGTCTGTTATGGAAAATGCAAAAACAGACTTAAGATACCAGGTTCATGTGCTTCATACGGACATTTCCGATGAAATGAAAAACGCCATACTTGCCATGGAAAATGAACAGTTTTCCATTCAGTTTGACTGTGTGGCGGAGTATCTGGAAACGATAAAAGACCGCCTTCCGGTACGTGATTATTATACAAAAACCACCTATTACCGTCTGTTTATTGCAGAGATGTTTCCGGAGTATGACAAGGCGGTGTATATAGACAGCGACACCGTTGTACTTGGTGACCTGGCAGAGCTTTATTCCTGTGAAATCGCTGACTGCTATGTGGGTGCATGCAATGAGCAGGTGATGATACAGGAGGATGTATACGGTACTTATGTGGAAAAAGTATTAGGCATTGACAGACACCGTTTTTTTAATGCGGGAATGCTGTTAATTAACTGTGAACAGTTCCGGAAAAACCATGTACTGGACCAGTTTATGGAGCTGCTTCCTGTGTACCGCTTTGTGGTAACGCAGGATGAGGATTACCTGAATCTGATTTGTAAGGACAGGGTGTTCTGGCTTCCGCAGAAATGGAATGTGGAAATGTTTGGGGAACTTCCGGTGAAAGAGGAGGAAATCTGCATCATCCATTATATTATGGTTTCCAAGCCATGGCATTACAGGGACTGCAGGCTGAAGGAATACTTCTGGAATTATGCCAAAAAGACAGAAGTCTGCGGGCAGATACAGGAGGAGTTAAATGCCTATACGGATGAGCAGAGGGAAAACGATGCCAGGTCCTGCGAGCGTCTGGCACATACGGCAGCGGAGGAAACTGCAAAAGAAAACAATTACCTGAATCTGCTAAAAAGCGGGAAATTAAAATCAAAAGAACGTCTGATGGTACTGGATAAAATTGCAAGGCTCGAACAGGAAGGACGGTTTGATGAGGATGTCGAGGAGGACCCGCCGACGCGCGAGCTTAAGCCGGATGAGATTGACTATTTAAGAACAAAAATAAAAAGCCGGATAAAGACAAGGCTGACATACAAAGTGGCACGACGTTTTATGAACCGGATTCTGGAAAATAAACAGTTAATTATAAAAGAAATTAAGGGCATTGAAAACATGAATGCATTAAATTCCGGTGCGGTCATTACCTGCAACCATTTCAACGCATTTGACAGCTTTGCGATGCAGATTGCCTATGAATCTTCCAGTCAGGAAAAACGCAGGTTTTACCGTGTCATCCGTGAGGGAAACTATACGAATTTCCCCGGATTTTACGGTATGCTGATGCGGAACTGCTATACGTTTCCATTAAGTTCCAACAGGGAAACCATGAAGAAATTTATGCGTTCCATGGATGCCGTATTAAGGAACGGGGATTTTATGCTGGTTTACCCGGAACAGAGCATGTGGTGGAATTACAGAAAGCCAAAGCCGCTGAAAAAAGGCGCATATACATTTGCTGCCAGAAACCAGGTGCCGGTACTTCCGTGTTTTATCACAATGGAGGACAGTGATATCCTTGGGGAGGACGGTTTTTTTGTTCAGGAGTATACCATCCATATAGCGCCTGCCATATACCCGGAGGAAAATGTTTCCAGGTCAGAAAATGTCGAAAATATGCGCAGGAAAAATTATGAAATCTGGAAGGAAATTTATGAGAAAACCTATGGTGAAAAGCTGGTATACGGGCATGTGGAAAAAATTGTCAGTTAGGGCTTTCCGGGTTTTTGGCAGTGAATTGGCAGAATGCACAAAAAACATGAAATTTTTGTGAAATAGTTCTAATTTACACCTTCTGCCAATTCATGTATAATCATATGACATAAGGTAACTTTCCGGTTCTTCTGCGGGGAGCCGGAGTGTCAAAAGAAAATCGAAAGGATGAGGTTTATTTTTATGAAGACAAAGGTTTCAAAGAAAATCAGCAGTCTGGTTCTGGCGCTTGCCATTGCGTTTACAGCAGTATTCGCTTCAGCAGTACCGGCTGAGGCTGCAACAGACCGTGCAACTCTGGTAAGTGAACAGGATACAGCAAGCGCAGGTGTGGCAAAGGCATATACGTTTGAAGTTCCGACAGAAGGCGTTGTTAATTTTGATATTGCAGTACCGGAGCGTGTCGGATTCCAGACAAAAGTTACAAAGCAGACCGGTGAAACAATTCTGGACGAGTATACTTCAAGTACCGATTCATACTGGGAATCTTCCCAGGGTGTGTGGCTGAACGGATTTTATGGAACTCTTTCAGCAGGCAGTTATACACTTGAGCTGACATTTGATTCTAATACCCAGTATATTGTAATGGTTACCCAGGACAAGGAAGTTGCAAAAATCAACCAGGAGAAGGCTACAATTACTGTTGGTTTCACAAAGAAGCTTTCTGTAAGCGGCGGCAAGGTTTCCTCATGGTCATCAAAAAACAAGAAGGTTGCAACAGTGGACAAGAACGGCAAGGTTACAGCAAAGAAAGCAGGTAAAGCCGTTATCGTTGCTAAGTGTACAGATGGCACTGAATTAAGGTGTAATGTCACAGTTAAGGCAAACCAGTACACAGCAAGAAAGATTACAACAAGTGATGTATCCTACGGTGATACTGCAATGAGTGCTTATAAGGTATCTTTCGATAAGAAGGGTAATCTTGTAATCAAAGCAAGATATGTAAACCGTATGTCATACAAGGTTTCTGAGCTCCGCAACATTAAGATTACTGTTAAGGATGCAAACGGAAAGACAGTTGGTACATACAAGCAGAGCAAGAAAAAAGTAAGCGTTTCTTCAGGCTCTACAAAGGATTTCACTTTCACAATCAAGAAGTCTAATTTAAAGAAGAAAAAAGCTGACTTAAGAGGCGGAGAAGTTTCAATAGACGGAACATCTTATTATTACGTATATTACTAAATCGTACGGGTAATATAATTAATGAAAGCAGGACATCCAGTGGATGTCCTCTTTTCTTTCTTTACACCATTTTTACTGTATGTTATACTTACAGTAGAAGCAGATAACAACCAGAACAGAAGGCAGGGACAATGGAACAGGGGTTTTTATGGCAAAAGTAGGCTTATCTGAACATTTCACATATCGAAAACTGATGCGGTTTGTATTTCCCTGCATTGTAATGATGATAGTGACTTCCGTTTACACGATTGTGGACGGTTTTTTTGTATCAAATTATGCGGGCAAAAATGCGTTTACAGCACTGAATCTGATTTATCCGCTGCTGATGGCGCTGGGTGCGCTGGGGTTTATGATTGGAACCGGCGGCAGTGCGCTTGTGTCGTTTACCATCGGTGAGGGAAATAAAGAGCGTGCGAACCGGATATTTACCATGCTGGTACTTGCAATTATTGTGGCAGGGGTGATTTTGTCTGCGGCTGGTTTTATTTTCATTCGTCCGATTGCATATGCATTAGGTGCAACAGATACAATTGTGGATGACTGTGTACTTTACGGACGTATTCTTCTGGCATCTAACGTCTTTTTCATGCTGCAGAACAGCTATCAGAGTTTTCTTGTAACAGCGGAGCGCCAGACGTTTGGACTTATGATTTCACTTGCAAGCGGCGTTATGAATGTTATTCTGGATTTTCTGCTGGTTTGTGTGCTGGATCTTGGCATTGGCGGCGCAGCGGCTGCAACAGCCGGAAGCCAGATTGTGGGTGCAATGATTCCGACCGTTTATTTTTTGCGTCCAAATAAAAGTCTTCTGCGGTTTACAAAAACAAGTCTGGATTTGCAGGCACTGGGAAAAGCCTGTTCCAACGGCGCATCCGAGATGATGACAAATTTGTCGGCATCTGTAGTTGGAATGCTCTATAACTGGCAGCTTATGAAGCTTGCCGGAGAGGACGGTGTGGCGGCATACGGTGTTATTCTGTATATGGCTTTTATCTTTATGGCATTTTTCTTTGGGTATGCGGTGGGGTGCGGTCCTTTAATCGGTTATCATTACGGAGCTGGAAACCATACTGAACTGAAAAATCTGCTGAAAAAAAGTCTGGTGTTTACGACAGCTGTGGCAGTTGTGATGACAGCGGCATCCGAGGTTCTGGCAAAGCCGCTTGCGGAATTATTTGTAGGGTATGATAAAGCTCTCTGCGATATGACAAGCCGGGGGCTTGCAGTTTATTCCCTGTCGTTTTTAATCTGCGGATATAATATTTTTGGATCGGCTTTTTTTACCGGATTAAATAATGGAAAGATTTCTGCATTCCTTTCATTTCTTCGTACCCTTGTTTTCCAGGTGGCAGCAGTTTTTGTACTGCCGGTTATCATGGGGATAGACGGTATCTGGCTGGCGGTTGTGGCGGCTGAAGGGCTGACGCTTGTTCTGACGGTACTGTTTCTGGTGACGCAGAGGAAGAGGTATCATTATTAATGTTGGCATACAGTGATTTTTTGCGGTGATTTTTAAAAAAACGGATGACTTTTCATATGTACTGTGTTATAATAGAAAAATAGGAGGGCGTGAGAGTCCGCATTATATATGCAGATGTAGTTCATCGGTAGAATACCAGCTTCCCAAGCTGGGGAGGCGGGTTCGATTCCCGTCATCTGCTCTCTTTGGAAACCAAATGTATGTTTGGTTTCTTTTTTTATCAGAATATTTGTGGACTGACTGATGTACAAGGGTTGTGTCAAGTTTTCTATGAAAACTTGACATGCAGCGTCCGCTCATTTGCCGTAGGCAAATTTTGCATGAGCGGATGTTCAAGATAGGGGTAAGAAGATGAATCAGGATGTTGAGCGCAGCATTATCAAAAAATTTAAAAAGACCATCTGGCGGCAGTTTACCAGGGCGGTCAATGAATATAAGCTGATAGAGGACGGAGATAAAATTGCTGTCTGTATTTCCGGAGGAAAGGATTCCATGCTGATGGCAAAGCTGTTCCAGGAGCTGAAAAGGCATGGGAGAAATAACTTTGAGGTTGAATTTCTTGTTATGAATCCGGGCTATAATCAGATGAATTACGAAATGATTATGAATAATGCGAAGTTTCTTGAGATACCGGTACATGTATTTCAAACGGAAATATTTGATGCGGTTGCAGACATTACGGATTCCCCGTGCTATCTGTGTGCGCGAATGCGAAGGGGATATCTTTACAGTAAGGCAAAGGAGCTTGGCTGTAATAAAATCGCATTAGGGCATCACTTTGATGATGTAATAGAAACGATTGTCATGGGAATGCTTTACGGGGCGCAGATTCAGACCATGATGCCCAAGCTGCACAGTACCAATTTTCCCGGAATGGAACTCATTCGTCCGCTTTATCTGGTCAGGGAAGATGATATCATCCACTGGGCAGCTTATAATGATCTGCGTTTTATACGGTGCGCCTGCCGGTTTACCGAACAGTGCGCAGGGGAAGAAACGGATAAAAGTTCAAAGAGGGCAGAGGTAAAAGCCATGATTCATGAACTGGAAAAGAAGAATCCCTATGTGGCAAAAAATATTTTTAAGAGTGTGGAAAACGTAAACCTGAATACCGTGATTGCTTATAAAAAAGACGGGGACAGGCATCATTTTCTGGACGATTACCACAGAAATTAAAGCAGATGATTATCTGCGATATATTTTTTCAGGGCGGAAAAGCTTTCCCGGCTGATGACATGCTCAATCCTGCAGGCATCCTCGGTAGCGGTTTCCGGTGCGACACCAAGTTTTATCAGGCATTCGGAAAGCAGGTTGTGACGTTCATAAATCATTTCTGCAATCTGTTTGCCTTCGTCTGTTAAATAAATGAATCCGGCGTCTGTTACGGTAATATGGTTTTTTTCCCTGAGGTTTTTCATGGCGATGCTGACGCTGGATTTTTTAAAACCGAGTTCGTTCGCAATATCCACGGAACGGACAACCGGAAGCTTATGGCTTAAGATAAGTATTGTTTCCAGATAATTTTCTGCTGACTCGTTGCTTTTCAATGGTATTTCCTCCCAAACAATATTATTTCCGCAGGAGCTGCCTGCGAAATCTGACAGTTTAACTGCATATTACATAAAGTATATCACAAGATATAAAAAACTTCCAATAGATAAAAATAAAATACCGGCGGCAGTTTTAAACACTGCAGAAGCTTCTTTCTATTGACAACTAATAAAAGTTAGCATATACTAACGGTAAATGGAAGTTGGCGAAAACATGCAAATGTGTTTATGAAAGGAGTCACAGTATGGGAACAGCGGTTGTACTGGCAGTTTTAATACTGGCGGCAGGTTTTGCCGTTAGAAGTATCTGTAAGGACAGGAAGAATGGAAAATCCTCCTGCGGCGGTGACTGCAGCCACTGCAGAGGATGCGGCAGGGGATCAGAATAACAGGTTTCGCGTCTGTATTTTTTTTCCATTCCATTCTTGAATCCATGCTTTTGGCATGATATAATTCAAATTTGGATAGAATATGGGAAAAAGGACGATTCTGTTATGAAAAAACTGCTGGTATATTTAAAAGATTATAAAAAAGAATGTATTTTTGCGCCGCTGTTCAAGCTGCTGGAGGCATCGTTTGAGCTTATCGTGCCGCTTGTGGTGGCGGCGCTTATTGACCATGGAATTAAAGGCAGTGACCGTCCGTATATTTATAAGATGGGCGGCGTACTGGTTCTGCTTGCCGTAATTGGACTTTCCTGTTCCATCACGGCGCAGTACTTTGCTGCAAAGGCAGCAGTCGGGTTTTCCACAAAACTAAGGCATGCATTATTTGCCCATATTGAGTCCCTGTCTTTTTCGGAAATGGATACGGTTGGCACGTCTACACTGATTACCCGTATGACAAGTGATATCAACCAGGTGCAGTCCGGCGTCAATCTGGTGCTCAGGCTGTTTCTGCGTTCGCCGTTTATCGTGTTTGGCGCAATGGTAATGGCATTTACCGTGGATGTAAAATCCGCGCTTATTTTCGTGGCTGCAATTCCGTTATTATCGCTTGTTGTATTTTCGATCATGTATTTCAGCATACCGATGTTTAAAAAGGTACAGAGCGCACTGGATCTTGTGCTTTTGCATACCAGGGAAAATCTGGAAGGCGTCCGTGTCATCCGGGCATTTAACAAAGAAAAGGAAGAGGAGGAGGAGTTTACCAGAGGGAATGAACTTCTTACCCGTATGCAGATGGTGGTGGGCAGGCTTTCCGCATTAATGAATCCGCTGACCTATGTAATTGTAAACGCTGCAATTATAGCAATTATCTGGACAGGTGCAGGGCAGGTAAATGCTGGCGTGCTGACACAGGGAGAGGTCATTGCGCTTTATAATTATATGTCGCAGATACTGGTGGAGCTCATTAAACTGGCAAATTTAATTATTTCTGTAAACAAGGCAGTGGCGTGCGGAAACCGGATTGAGGAAGTATTTGAACTTCTCCCGTCCGTTACCAGCGGAAAGAAGCCGGCAGTTTTGGCAGCTGCAGGTGATACGGCTGTTTCGTTTTCCCATGTTTCCATGGCTTATGCAGGAAGCGGGGAGGAAGCGCTTACGGATATTGATTTTTCTGCAAAAAAAGGTGAGATAATCGGTATTATAGGAGGTACTGGTTCCGGAAAATCCTCGGTGGTAAACCTGATTCCAAGGTTTTACGATGTTTCTGCCGGAACCGTGTCTGTAAACGGACAGGATGTGCGGGATTATGATTTGACCGACCTGCGTGATAAAATCGGGGTGGTTATGCAAAAGGCCGTTCTTTTCCAGGGAAGCATCAGGGAAAACCTGAAGTGGGGGAATCCGGACGCAGACGATGAAAAGATTTGGCAGGCAGTAGAAGCAGCACAGGCGAAGGATGTCGTGGAAGGAAAAGAAGGGCAGCTTGATTATGAAATCGAGCAGGGCGGCAGAAATCTTTCCGGGGGACAGAAGCAGCGGCTTACTATTGCCCGTGCCCTGGTGAAGGACCCGGAAATTTTAATTCTGGATGACAGCGCTTCTGCACTGGATTTTGCAACAGATGCAAAGCTGCGCGCCGCACTTTTAAAGCTGCGGGGGAAAAAGACGATATTTATTGTATCCCAGCGTACATCCTCCATCCAGTTTGCTGATAAGATCATTGTAATGGAAGATGGAACTGCAGCAGGAATCGGGACGCATGAAAATCTGCTGGAAAGCTGTGAGGTTTACCGTGAAATCTATGAGTCACAGTTTAAGAAAGAAGGTGCCATGGCATGAGAACAGACAAAGAAAAAAAAGCGGGGCAGCTTTTGACACTGAAAAAGGTATTCTGGTATATGAAACGTTACCTGCCGCTTCTTGCGCTGTCCATTGTATTTGCGGTAATCACCGTAGTGCTCACACTGTATTTTCCGATTCTTGCGGGAAATGCCATTGACCTGGTGCTTGATAAGGGAAAAGTGGATTTTGACGGAATCCTGGTACTGGTAAAGAAGGGGATTCTGGTGGTGCTTGCCACAGCAGTTTCACAGTGGCTCATGAATATGTGTAACAACCGCATGACTTATGGTATTGTGCGGGATATAAGAAAAGACGCATTCCAGAGAATGGAGCATCTGCCGCTTTCCTATATCGACAGCCATTCCCACGGGGACATGGTAAGCAGAATCATTGCGGATGTGGATACTTTTGCAGACGGGCTTCTAATGGGCTTTACCCAGCTGTTTACAGGAGTTTCAACAATTATCGGCACACTTTTGTTTATGCTTTCGATTCATGTGAAAATTACGTTTGTGGTGGTAGTGCTGACGCCGGTATCGCTTCTTGTTGCCGCATTTATTGCAAAGAAAACATACGCCATGTTTACCCTGCAGACACAGACAAGGGGAGAGCAGACCGCGCTGATCAACGAGATGGTCGGAAACCAGAAGGTGGTGCAGGCGTTTAATTACCAGCAGAAGGCAATGGAGCAGTTTGACGAAATCAACGGGAGGCTGCAGAAGTGTTCCCTCCGTGCCATCTTTTTTTCCAGCCTGACAAACCCGTGCACCCGTTTTGTCAACAGCCTTGTATATGCTGCGGTGGGGATTACCGGGGCGTTTGCTGTAATTGCAACAAATGGTGCGTTTTCCGTTGGAAACCTGTCCTGCTTTTTGTCTTATGCAAACCAGTACACGAAGCCGTTTAATGAGATTTCAGGCGTGATTACAGAGCTTCAGAATGCGCTTGCGTGTGCAGCGCGTATTTTT
Organism: uncultured Lachnospiraceae bacterium; assembly: GCA_947566705.1. Classification (GTDB taxonomy): domain Bacteria; phylum Bacillota; class Clostridia; order Lachnospirales; family Lachnospiraceae; genus Roseburia. The sequence goes on from CANOLA010000094.1 coordinate 11,584, forward strand.
GAACTGATTGAGGAGCCCATGGAAGTGCCTGATGCAGAAGCTGCATATGTTTTGCAGGAGGCAGACGGAACCGTCGGAATGGAGCAGGTTTCATTTTCCTATGTGCCTGAACAGAAGCTGATACAGGATTTTAATTTAAATGTAAAGCCGGGACAGAGAATCGCAATTGTCGGTCCTACCGGCTGCGGCAAGACGACGTTAATTAACCTCTTAATGAGGTTTTATGATGTAAATTCGGGAAAGATTTTTGTCAGCAGTCATGAAATCAGGGATATTACACGGGAAAGCCTGCGCGCAAATTACGGTATGGTGCTGCAGGAAACCTGGCTGAAAAAGGGGACAATCAGGGATAATATCTGTATGGGAAAACCAGATGCCACGGATGAAGAAATTATTGCGGCTGCAAAGGCATCCTCTGCGCACAGCTTTATCAGGCGTCTGCCAAAAGGGTATGATACTGAAATCACGGAGGAGGGCGGTAACCTTTCACAGGGGCAGAAGCAGCTTCTTTGTATTGCGCGTGTCATGCTGTGCCTGCCGCCTATGCTGATTCTGGATGAAGCGACCAGCTCCATTGATACGCGGACGGAAATTAAAATCCAGAAAGCATTCCAGACAATGATGAAAGGGCGTACCAGCTTTATTGTGGCACACCGTCTTTCCACCATACGCGAGGCGGATGTGATTCTTGTTATGAAGGACGGGAAAATCATCGAACAGGGAAATCATGAAAAATTACTGGCACAGAACGGATTCTATGCCAGTTTGTATAATA
>CANOLA010000095.1 GCA_947566705.1 uncultured Lachnospiraceae bacterium
TGCCATTACTGGATGCCATGCAGACAGCTTCAAGAAAAGCATTCAGGCGGGCATTCAGCTATTAGGATACAGCACATGGAAATATGATTTGAAATTTGAACTACAAATATCATTTAGAAAAATGAGAAAGTTGCCAACGTTTACTTGACACAAACGAACACCAGACTGCAGTTGCATGGATTATGTTAGCGCGGTATAATATTACTGGGGAAAGGATTCTGAATGACAAATGAAGAAAAATGGGAACAGAAATTCCAGTCACTGACCTTTACCGATGATTTTGTTTTTGGCACAGTTTTAATGAGAAATACCGATTTGTGTAAAGAATTACTGAAACTGATACTTGGCAGAAATATTGGAAAAATAGAAAATGTTGAGCGGCAGAAAGACTTAAAGGGCAGTTATGATGGAAAGGGAATACGTCTGGATGCGTATATGGAGGATGAATCCACGGCCTACGATGTGGAAATGCAGGTATTGTCAGTTCATGACCTGCCAGAGCGTACACGTTATTATCAAAGCAGAGTGGATGCAGCCCTGCTTGCAAAGGGCTGTGATTACAGAAGTCTGAAAAAGAGTTATATTATTTTTATCTGTATGTATGATCCGTTTGGGCAGGGGCTGCCAGTATATACCTTTTCAAATATATGTGAGGAAGACCATTCCATAATACTGGAAGATGGTGCGAAGCGTGTTATGGTAAATGCTGGCGGGAGCATTAAAAAAGAACAAATAAAGATAACAGATCCTGCATTGCTTGAACTGTTTTATTATCTGCAGACAAATGCAGCAGAAAATTCTTTTACCAGAACAATAAAGAAAAAAGTAATGGAAGTAATCAGTGAGGATGAATGGAGGCGGGAGTATATGGATTTTGAAATCAAAATCAGGGAACGGGAAGAACTTGCAGAGCAGCGTGGACTACGCAGAGGGCTGCAGAAAGGGATGCAACAAGGAATGCAGCAAGGGATGCAACAAGGAATGCAGCAAGGGATGCAGCAAGGGATGCAACAGGGAATGAAGGAAGGGCTTCAGCTGGCAAACCAGAGAGCCATTGATAACCTGATTATAATAGGGGCAGAGCCGGATAAAATTCTCAGTATGTATCCGGAGGAACGTGAATATATTCTTGCAAAAACCAAAGAGATGGCAGTTACTACAGTTTCTGATGAGGGTTAACTTTTACAAGGGGCAGGCAGCGCCTGCCCTTTTTTAACGGTGGAAAAAAGATACTGCAATAGCCCCCGGACCGGCGTGGGTTCCGATTGTGCTTCCCACGGAACTGATTCTGATATTTTCTATAGGGACTTCGTTTTCCCAGAGGCAGGAACTGTCTTTTAAATATTTTTGCAGCATACTGTCCTCCATGCCAGTGTAGCCAACACAGTATGGCATGGAAAAATCAATACCATTATGAGCGTTGACCTGCTGGATTAGAAGGTTATTGCCGTTTTTCGAACCGCGTGCTTTTCCGAGGATTACAACTTCGCCTTTTTCCACAGAAATGACCGGCTTGATGGAAAGTAAATTTCCGGCCCATGCAGCGGTGCTGGAAAGCCGTCCGCCCCGCTTTAAATATTCGAGGGTATCAAACAGTGCAAACAGGCATATGTAATTTTTACGTTCGTCAAGCCTGGCTGCAATTTCTTCGGCAGAGAATCCTTCGTCCCGCAGTGTTATGGCATACATAATGAGATTCTGTTCGCCGATGCATACATTTTTACTGTCTACAAGATGGATACAGTCCTCGTATCCCTCCAGTGCAATGTGTGCGCTCTGATAAGTGCCGGAGAGCAGGGAGGAAAGGGTAATCACGACAGCGGTATCCCCGGCGTCTTTAATTTCCTTAAATTTTGTCTCAAACTCATGGGGCGGCACCTGGCTGGTGGTAGGAAAAATGCCGCTTTCAATCAGCTTTTCATAAAAAGCATGGTGGGAAAGTGTGACGCCGTCCAGATATTCATCATCCCCGAAAATAGTTTTAAGCGGCATGTAGTCAAGACCAAAAGAATCCGCCTGCTCCTTTGTAAGGTCTGATGCAGAATCAATGACAATTCGTAAACCCATAGCAATTCCTTTCTGTGTTTAGTGTATTTTTTCTGGTTCAGATAGTTTGACTGTCAAACTACCTGAACTATATAACATCTGTCCGGTTTTGTCAATGTGGTTTATTGAAAATGAGGATGTGATTTATTGTAAAGCTGGATGCCGGTACACAGGTACAGGATGTAATCTCGTGTCTAAAGAAAAAACGTTTTGCCGGAAATGACTTATCCGCTACTGCGCAGGTGTATATTTCCGAATAGGAAGATGCGCCCTTTTCGGACTGTAAGGAAGTAGAACTGGTACCGGATTTACAGAAAGAACTGCCTGATTATGTAAACGTTTCTGTCGATGATGATATAGTGGACGTCTGTTTTTATGTGGAAATGGAAAAACCGTTCGCAGTAGGGGAAAGGATGAATGAAATCTGCGAGGATGCATATATGAACGGGGATAACTGGGCGGCATTTCTGGAATGGTATCTGGAAACGCACTTTCCGCAGCTTCTGGAAGGGCTTGATCCGGACCCGGAGGCAGGCATATATGCTGCATATTATGAAAACACACCAGAAAACAGAAAAAAGGCAGAGCAGTTTGCAGGGCTGATAGCATATCTGGTTGAGGATGAAGAAGATTTATATGAGTTTGTCCGTGAAATGGGAGAAGAGATTGACTGGGATTAGTCCCGGTCAAAACCGGCTGGTAATGCAGTACACTAGACCTTTTCACACTTATCCGGACACGTAATAGTCGTCTTTGAATATCCACGTTCAAAAGGAGGGAAATCACTTGTTTCCATAATTACATCACAAGTGATGACCCTGCCTTTCCCACATCTGCATGGTCTTATAATATGATTTGTTTCGTAGGGCTGCCCGAGCAGCGTCCATCCCATATTCATAGAAAACGCCTCCATTCTTTTATATGAATTCCTGAAAAATTGTATCAAAATTTGAGCAAAGCTGCAACAGAAATCTGGTGCCTCAGATGACAACCGATATGCGTTTATAGTATAATAAGCAGGAAACGTTTACGATACTGCGTGGAAATAATATTTTAAATAGCTGCAACTTTACATATAAGATTTATTGGGGTATACTGCTTTTATTAAATAATTTATAAAAGTGGAGGCTGAAAGATATATGCCATATTCAGGAAAAAGAGCAACAAAGTATAATATACTCAATTATATGTTAAATTATGGAGATACTTCAAAAGTAGAGCTGGCAAAGCAGTTAAATTTAAGTATGCCGACTGTGTTATCCAATGTAAATGAATTAATGGAAACTGGCATCGTAACAGAGAAAGGAGAGATGGAATCCACGGGAGGGCGCAAAGCAGTCTTAATTGGTCTGAAAAAAGATTACAGATATGCGCTAGGCGTAGATATTACAGCTAATCATCTTGGAATCGTCCTAATTGATCTGTGCGGCGAGATTTTAAAACAGGAACGGATCAGAATGAGGTTTGATGCGGATATATCATATTATACTTTGTTGGCAGAAAAACTGAAAAAAATCTGCGGATTGCAGATTAACCCGGATAAAATTCTGGGGGTTGGAATTTCCCTGCCGGGGATTATCAGTCAAAAGGAAAAAATTCTTGTAAAATCCCACGCGTTACATTTGGAAAACTATAGCCTGAAAATGATTGATCAGATACTGGTAATGCCCGTATATTATGAAAATGATGCAAATGCGGCAATGCTTGCGGAAAACCCACAGAAAATGAGAAATTCCATTTATTTGTCTCTGAATAATACTCTTGGCGGGGCTGTTTGTATTGATGGTGTATTATTTACGGGACAGAACCGTAAGGCAGGTGAATTCGGACATATGATTCTTGTTCCCGGAGGGAAAAAGTGTTATTGTGGTAAATCCGGATGCGCAGATGCCTACTGCGCGGCAAGCGTTCTGACACAGGATGGAAAAGAAAAATTAGAGGATTTTATGAAAAGAATTCACATGGATGCAGAGGCAAATCAAGTCTGGGAGGAGTATCTGGAAAATCTGGCAATACTGATTTCTAATTTGCGGATGACTTTTGATACTGACATTATTTTAGGAGGTGACGTAGGAGGATATCTGCCGAACTATATGGTTGATCTTGGGAAAAAAATTTTTAAATATAATTTATTTGATGATGATTTAAGTTACCTGAAAAACTGTTCATACCAAAAAGAGGCATCCGCAGTTGGTGTTGCAAAGCAGTTTTTTGGGAAAATTATGGAGACAATATAAAGCCAATCTTAAAAGCCAGCTGTTAAGTTATAATAATGAACTTAATGGCTGCTTTTTTGTACAAATATAACAAAAATTATGTTTGAATTTTATTAAAAGTATAAAACTTGAAAAAGAGTATTGACTTTTTTATGGGATGGTGCAATAATGTAATCACTTTAATAAAACGTTTAATAAAAGATATAAAGAAAGAGAGGAAGATGCATATGTTACAACAGATTATGACAAAACCAGGAGAGATTACATTTCAGGAGGTACCACTTCCGCAGCTGAAGGAAGGTCAGGTAATGGTAAAAATCATGAAAATTGGTATATGCGGCTCGGATATTCATGTGTACCATGGAAAACATCCCTTTACATCCTACCCGGTGACACAGGGGCATGAGGTTTCGGGAGAGATTTCAGAAATAGGAGCAGGTGTGGAAGGGTTTCACATTGGTCAGAAGGTTACGATTGAGCCACAGGTTTACTGTGGAAAATGCTATCCCTGCCGTCATGGAAAATATAATCTCTGTGAAAAGCTGAAAGTAATGGGATTCCAGACAACGGGAACTGCTTCAGAATTTTTTGCCGTTGATGCATCAAAGGTTACACCGATTCCGGAAGAAATGTCTTTTGAGGAAGGGGCAATGATTGAACCACTTGCAGTGGCTGTTCATGGGGTAAAGCAGGTTGGGGATGTGACAGGTATGAATATTGTTGTGATTGGTGCAGGACCGATTGGAAATTTAGTTGCACAGGCAGCTAAGGGAATGGGTGCAGCAAAGGTGATGGTTACAGATGTCAGTGACCTGCGGCTGAAAAAGGCAAAGGAATGTGGTATCGATATTTGCGTTAATACAATGAACAGGGATTTTGGAGAAGCGATGCTGGAAGCGTTTGGACCGGATAAAGCAGATGTGATTTATGACTGTGCAGGAAATAACATTACCATGGGGCAGGCCATTAAGTATGCAAGAAAGGGAAGTATTATTGTGCTGGTTGCTGTATTTGCAGGAATGGCAGAGGTGGATCTTGCTGTTGCAAATGACCATGAGCTGGATATTAAAAGTACCATGATGTACCGACATGATGATTATCTGGATGGCATCCGTCTGGTAAATGAGGGACGGGTTTTGCTGCAGCCACTGGTTTCAAAAACCTTTGCATTCCGGGATTATTTAAAGGCATACCAGTATATTGATGAAAACCGTGAAACCACGATGAAAGTAATCATTAATGTACAGGAATAAACGCCGGATTATGGGGAGGGAGGTTCATATGGAGAGTAAAGACAGTAATGAAAGAGTACCATTGATAAGCAAAATAGCATATGGCTTTGGAGATGTGGGGTGTAATTTCAGCTGGATGTTCGTGAGTAATTTCCTGATGATTTTTTATACAGATGTGTTTGGAATCAGTATGGCAGCAGTTTCAGGATTAATGCTATTTTCACGGTTCTGGGATGCAGTCAATGATCCGGTTATCGGCGGGCTTACGGATAAGACAAAGACAAGATGGGGACGGTACCGCCCATGGCTGCTGTTTGCCGCACCTGTTACAGCGGTAATACTTGCACTGAGTTTCTGGGCACATCCGGACTGGCCGAATACAGCAAAGATTATTTATATGATTATTACATACTGTCTGCTGGTATTGGGTTATACATGCGTGAACATTCCATATGGCACACTCTGTGGTGCGATGACACAAAGTATTGATGAAAGGGCAAAAATCAATACCTCACGCTCGGTAGCCGCTATGATTGCCATTGGGATTATCAATATTATTACTGTTCCGTTAATAACAGCATTTGGAAAGGACAGTGCAAAGACCGGATATCTGACGGTGGCAGTTATCTATGGCTGTATTTTTGCGGCATGCCATTTCTTCTGTTTTGCGAAAACAAGAGAGGTTGTGCAGATGCCGGAAAAAGAGAAAATTTCCCTGAAAGTACAGTTAAAAGCCGTAATGCAGAATCGCCCATATCTGTTGGCGCTGGCTGGCCAGGTTCTCTTTGGGTTTACACTGTATGGAAGAAATGCAGATATACTTTATTATTTTACCTATGTTGAAGGAGATGCAGCGTATTATACCACTTATTCTATGTGCATTATTATCCCGTCCATCATAGGGGCGGCCTGCTTTCAGCCGGTATTTAGAAAAACAAATAATAAAGGACGTGCAGCTTCCATCTTTGCTTTACTGACAGGCTGTTCCATGCTTCTTTTGTACTTTTTCAGTGTAAGGGAAAATCCTGCAGCATTCTATATATTTTCCGGGCTGACACAGTTCTTTTTCTCTGGCTTTAATACAGCAATCTATGCAATTATTCCAGATTGCGCAGAATATGGGCAGTGGAAGACCGGTCTGCGAAACGATGGCTTTCAGTATGCATTTATTTCTTTGGGAAACAAAGTCGGGATGGCTGTAGGAACTGCATTACTGGCTGGAATGCTTGGAAAATTCGGTTATATTGCAAATCAGCAGCAGAATGATGCTGTACTTGCAGTCATGAAGCATGCATTTACAACAATACCAGGAGTGCTTTGGCTCGTAACCGCGGTGGTACTGTTTTTTTACCGGCTGAACAAGAAATATTATAATGAAATTGTGGAGGAGCTGAAACATGGGAAAAAAGTATGATGTTATGGCACTGGGGGAACTTCTGATTGATTTTACAGAATCGGGAGTAAGTAAAAATGGAATGAAACTGTTTGAACAGAATCCGGGCGGGGCACCTGCTAATCTGCTTACAACCGTTAGCCATATGGGATATAAGACTGCCATGATTGGAAAGACAGGGTTAGACATGCATGGGAATTTTTTGAAAAAAACTCTGGAACAGGAGGGGATTTGTACAGATTATATTGTAGAGGATGATTCTGTCTTTACAACACTTGCGTTTGTTGCACTCAATGAAAATGGAGAGCGTCATTTTTCTTTTGCAAGAAAACCAGGTGCTGATATCTGTCTGTCAGTACAGGAATTAAACTATCGGGCTCTGCAGGATTGCAGGATTTTTCATTTTGGATCACTGTCCCTGACCGATGAACCGGCAAGAACTGCAACAATTGAAGCTGTGAAAGCAACCAAAGAAGCAGGTGCATTAATTTCCTTCGATCCGAATTACCGGGCTTCATTATGGAGAAAAGAAAGTGATGCAGTAGAGATGGTACAGAGTGTTCTTCCTTACGTTGATATGCTGAAAATTTCAGATGAGGAAAGTGCTTTGTTTACAGGTAAAACAGAATATCAGCAGGCTGCTGATGAACTATTAGACCAGGGACCAAAGCTTGTTGCTGTAACATTAGGCAGTCAGGGTGTCTGTCTGGCCAGCCATGAAAGGCATGAACAAATCGCAGGATTTCCGACAGAGGTAGTGGATACTACAGGTGCAGGGGATTCCTTCTGGGGTGGATTTCTGTCAAAGTTTTTAGAGTATCAGATGGATTTGCGGGCAATGTCCTGGGAAAACTGGAGAACCTGTGCAAAGTTTGGGAATGCAACTGCCAGCTTATGTGTGCGAAAGAGAGGGGGAATCCCTGCTGTACCAGTGAAAAGAGAGGTTGTAGAAATTTTACGATTATAAATGAATATAAAATAATGTTCAGGGGGAGCGCATCTGCGTTCCCTCTTTCATGGCCGTTAGGGTATAATTTTTTTGGCAAGAAAGGCAATAGGAAATAGTTATATAAACAAAAAGGAAGCAGAGATGAAATCTATGGTAGAGGAAAGCAGGATAACATTCAAGGAGTTGGAGCAGAAAAGACTGCCTCCTATGTGACAGCGGATATCATATCCAGTACCAGCGGTCAGAGAATCAGCCACGGAGGGGCATGGAAGCTGGTGCAGAAGGTTTGATGGATTTTTGTTAGACCATGCTGTACCAAATACTTCCACAAGACCTGGTTACTTTTTGTATATACAGATTTTTGTGTGTCCGGTTGTATTTTGTATCATTGTTTTCATGTTCTTTTCAGAAACCGCGATACAGCCTGCCGTATATGTGTGATTCCCAAAGCAGTGTAAAAAGATTGCTGAGCCTTTTTTATAAGTACATTTCTTATTATAATCAAGCGCAAGGGCATAGTTATATTCCGGATTGTAATTAATCAGATGCTCGCCGCTCATCTGTGTCCGGTTCAGTGTCCTGACATCGACAAACTGATTATAGGTTGCTTTCTCGCCTGACCAATAATGGTATTTGTTCAGTTTTGTGTAAGAAATCCCTGCTGTTTTCGGAGATTTTTTTCGTCCGAATGCCATTGTGATATTATAAATACCCACCGGTGTTTTGCGATCTCCCTCCTTTTTCTTATACAATCCGTTTGCACCGACATATGCCCTGCAGGAGACGATTTTTTCCCAATCGGTAACAGCTTCCGGTTCTTTGGGCTGCGCCGCGGACGTATCCTTTGGCGTAACGGGAAAAAACGGAATTTTCACTGCCTTTACCTTTTTCCACATCTCAACCGTTGCGCGCGTCCCGCCCGTGTATTTTACAAAAATAAGCCGGTCTGTTTTGGTGTCCAGATAGTCTTTTTGAATTTCCTCCCATTTCGTTTGGTCGTATTTTGCTTTATTGTAATCCTTAGCCCAGACTGGAATCGGACTGCATAAAAGCAGGCAACATCCTAAGAGGACGGTTATAGTTCTTTTTGTATACTTCCTATATTTTTTTGAGATTTTATCTGTAATCCCCGGTATATATTTTTCCATTGTGATTGTTCTCCCTGTTTGTGGTCTGGTTAATAGTATATCTTGTTTTTTAAAAAGCTGCAATTATTTTAAGGATGTTCTTTATCAGAATTCCATAGTGTCTTGACACTGTTTAGGCATTGTTATATACTTTGTATAACAAAGTAGTTGGAGACAGTCATGAGTGAAAAATACGAGCAGCAAATGAAAAAAGGTGTTCTGGATATGCTTGTTCTTAAGCTTCTGGAACCGGAACCCAAATACGGATACCAGATTATCCAGGAAATGAAGGAAAAAAGCGCGGATATCTTTTCACTGAAGGACGGCACGCTTTATCCGGTGTTATACCGGCTGGAGGATGACGGACTGGTGGAAAGCGAGTGGAGCGCTGCAAAGGGGAAGCAGGTTTCCAGAAAATATTACCGGCTTACGGAAGCAGGAAGGGATACATTGTCTAAAATACGGACGGTCTGGAACCGGGTATCAGATGGAGTTGCAAAGATTATGGAGGAGAAACAGTGACAGCAGAAACATATGTAAAGCAGATTCTGAAAAAAGTGTGCTGTAACAGTACAAAGAAAAAGGAAATAAAAAAGCAGCTTCTGGCAGACATAAAAGAAAGAACTGCGCAGGGGGAAACATTAGAGGAGGTGCTTTCCCATATGGGAACCGTGCAGGAAGTAGTGGACAGCTTTCATGAAAATATTTCAGAAGCAGAGCAGAAAAAATACAAAAGAAACAAAAGAATAAAATGGGCGGCAGTTATCATCGTCTTTCTTGCCGCGCTGGTATATCTGATGTACTGGAGTCTGCCAAAAGCAAAGCCTGTAGACAGCAGTAAAATTTTTTCCAGAACCACGGTGGAAGAAAAACTGATGGAAACCATCCGTTTACTGGACAGCGGTGATTATGACATGCTACAGAAAAAGTCCAGTGTGCAGATGGCGGATGTTCTTACTGAGGAAAAAATGGAGCCGGTTAAGCAGAAGTTTGGTGATGACTGGGGTGTACAGAAAAACGCGGGAGCTGTGGAAATCATGGAGGTACTCCAGAGGGGGAAATATTTTGCGGTTTGCCAGGTGACAGTTTCCTATGAAAATACCAGCGTTACCTACACAATTTCATTTGATGAGTCAATGAAGATTGCGGGGCTGTATATGAAATAAGTGTCAAGTTTTCTATGAAAACTTGACATATAGCGTCGGTTCATTTGCCAACTGTCGTATCCCGCAGGGATATGACCTGGCAAATTTTGCATGAACCGATGTTCAAGGAAGTAGGGGGGTAACTATGAAATTAGAAGCGAATATGGCAGGATATATAATTGGACTGGCAGTAAGTGGGATTACTGCCGTTATCATGGTGGCGATTGGGATTTCCAATTTAAAAAGCAGCAGTCCGGTTGGTTTTTACACCGGGGAAGAACCGTTTAAAAAAGAGGAGTTATCCGACTGGAAAACGTGGAATAAAAAGCATGGATGGATGTGGATTTTTTATGGGATTTTTATTGTGCTGGGATATGGTTTGGGAGAACTGGGGAAAAATGATATTTGGTTTCTGGTTTTTGAGCTGGGAAGTATCATTGTGCCGCTGCCTTTTATGTGCTGGTACCACCACAGGTTAATTATAAAGTATCACAAAAAATAAGCATATATTATCGTCTTTTCTGGATTTATGGAGGTTACTGAAGTGACGGAAATATCAATTGGATTTTGGATATGGTTTGTATTTGGCTTTTTATTTATTGCATTGGGAATTCGTTCCTTCTTTTCAAAAGAAGCAGTAGGATTTTGGGCGAATGTGGAAATGTTTCAGGTTACAGATATAAAGCAGTACAACAGAGCAGTGGGTAAGTTGTTTTGCGTATTTGGTACTGTATTTATTTTCCTAGGGTTCCCGTTATTGTCAGAACAAAATTCTGCGTGGATTCTTTTTTCTGTTTTTGGTGTGATGTTTGAAAGTATTATAGCAATGGTTATTTATTCGGCTGTTATTGAAAAGAAGTATAATAAAGAAAACAGGAAATCCGAAAAGGAAGAGGATTTATAATGGGAGGCAGAGGTTACCCCCTGCCTCTATTAATTCCAACGCCAATCCCTATTCCAATGACAGAAATAATTGTCCCTGTTACAAACATAGGAAAATCCGGCATATTGATCTGATTGAAAGAGACCATGTTTGCAACGCTGAAAGTTGCATATTCGGCCAGCATATACATAAAGCCAAAGGCAGCCGCAGACAACCATTTGCACTTGCCCCAATAGCCGTTTTTGCCAATCAGCAAAGAGAGTATGAATGTTACAACCGGAAGTAAAATCCATAGGAACATAATGCTATATCCCATTGCATCAGAGCCGCTTGTAAAGAACCAGAATACAATCAGTGAGATTGCCCAGATTGCAAGATATGTTGTAATAAGGATAAGTTTGGCAAACTTGTTTCTGCTCTTTACTGTGTTTGTGCTTTCTTTTAGGTAATCAAGGTAGTTTGACATAGGTTTTTCCTCCTTTAGCAGATGGTCAAGACTAACATGGTATAAATCGCTCATCTTAACAACACTTATAATATCGGGATATGTTTTTTCCGTTTCCCAATTAGATATTGTCTGTCTGCTTACTCCAAGAAATTCAGCTACTTGTTCCTGCGTGAGATTAGCTTTTATCCGGGCGTTTTTAATCTTTATACCTATATCCATATTAGTCCTGACCTCCAATTTCTGTTTGCATTATAAGCAATGGAAGAGTTTGCGTCTATCAAATGGCTTTGACTTCCGTGATTTTCCTATGTCAAAATGCTTTTACATATGCTTTTTCTGTGATATTTGAGAAAAGTATACCACAAAATGATTGTTTTTTCTATTGCTATGGTGACAGACCATTAGTCATAACATAATTCTAAAATGATAGTTTATTGTCGCGGTTAAATGACCGGGGAGAAAAAGCAGATTTTAAACTGTAAGAAACAGGGCTGGCGGCCGCGCTGAGAGAGATTTATGTAAAAACAAAGAAAAAATGAGGCTTCTGGCATGATGGTGGGTACTTGACCATGCCCAATTAACAACTGCATA
>CANOLA010000096.1 GCA_947566705.1 uncultured Lachnospiraceae bacterium
GCCGGTCGATGCTCATGATATACAGCAGGTCACCCTTCTGCAGCACCGACAGCATTTTTTCATAATCCGCCCGGCGGAAATCCCTGCCCGACTGTTTGTCCATGAAGACATGGCTGTCCAAAATGCCCGCCCGCTTAAACGCTATCATCTGCCGGTCTTCGTTCTGCTCCGTTGCCGATACCCGCGCATATCCGTACTTTTTATTCATCCGTTTTCCTCCCGAAGTAAGATAGTGAAGCCATCATTATATTACTCCGGCGGTTAAATTCCGGAAGATTCTGCGCAGGATGAATGTTCGTATGCAGGGCGGTTTTGTTTTTATAAAGCAAAAGAGCCGGATTGCTCCGACTCTTCCAGATATACATTGCATATCCCAATTATTATTTTTGTTACTCTCCCAGTCCCTAAACGGAACCCAGATATGAGTCTGCTTCTTCCGCTGAAATCTGGTATTCTTCCATTAAAAGAGATTTTATTTTGGCGTCCGCAGTACCCACGCGGCGTAAAGTAACTATGTTTTTCCGGATTCCCCTGGCGATTCCTTCGGCGATTCCTTCGGTTCTTCCCTCAGTTCTTATTTCTTCCATTACACTGCACATATATACTTGTCCCTCCTCACTCTCTTTTAAATATTTTACGCGGTCTCTTAACATTTTATAATGCATGTCTGCGGCATCTGTACATTTAAAGTCATGAATGAGCCACCCCAAATCAGAAGTTCCCTCATACTCACCGTTCACATAGATGATATGTTCCCCGTCATCAAAACTCTGTCCGGTTTTCAGGTTAATCCGCTCAACCGGGTAAACCGGTTCCCCTGCGTGGAATATGTCATTTTCCGTAATGAATATAACATACGTTTCCGGAAGTTCTGTAAACTCCTGCCCCGCTTTCAGGTTCTTCACATCAATCGCACTGGAATGGTATCTTGCCCTATACGGATCAGCACCCCTGTTATCACGCTGGATTTCCAAATCATATTTCTTACCATCACTGTCCTCCCCGTATGCATCCAGACAGAGGGAACGCGCACCGCCCAGCATTTTCATATCTTTCTGTGTCTGCATGGATGTTATGATTAAATCGGGTCTGTCCAGAATAATCCGTAGCACAAATTCCCCCAGCCGTTCACTGTCATTAAAAACACAGCGCATAAAATCATCATCTATCGGGCGTAATCTTTCAAGCCGTTTCAGGTACTGCTGGTGCCTCTGTATTTTTCCCTGATCCGCGCTGTTACCGTTGTTTTCACTGGAAAAATCCATTTTCTTTGGTTTATCTGTATTTCGCATTGTAATTTCTCCTCTGGTTTAATCATACAGCCACAACCATGTTCATGCAACAGAAATTTCATATTTACAAATTTTTTAAAAAAAGAATAACGCAGAGATTACTTTGGTGTATAATGAATTTGCTGAAATACATTACAAAGGAAAATGATAAAATTGTATACAAGGGGATTTATATGGAAAAGTTTAAATGTCTGTGCTGCGGCTGCCGGACACTTGACACACGGGGCGGATATGATATTTGTCCGGTGTGTTTCTGGGAGGATGACGCATACCTTATTATTACAGAGGATTCCGTTCATGTAATGGAACGTGACAGTGATTGTGAGGCTGATACATATAGCGGCGCGGATGTGCTTGATATCGTATCCGGCGCCAATCACGGACTTACCTTAAGGCAGGGGAGGGAAAATTATAAAAAATTCGGCGCCTGCGAGGAAGATATGATACCACATGTCAGGAAACCGTTAAAAGAGGAGGAGGATATGTCAAAAATAAAACTTGGTTCCCATGTGGGAATGGCGGGAAAAGATATGTTTCTGGCATCCGTTAAAGAAGCAGAGTCCTATGGGGCAAATGTGTTAATGCTTTATACAGGTGCGCCGCAGAATACAAGAAGAAAAGAAATAGAGGAACTGAATATAGACAAGGGATGGGAATACGCAAAAAAGGCAGGAATTGAGAAGATTGTTGTCCATGCCCCGTATATCATAAACCTTGGAAATACCGTGAAACCGGAAACCTTTGAGCTTGCCACAGAGTTTCTGAAGAAGGAAATAGAAAGAACGGCGGCAATGCGCAGTAAAATACTGGTTCTGCATCCGGGTTCCCATGTAAATGCAGGAGTGGAAGCTGGCATTGCGCAGGTGGTAAAGGGACTGAACCTTGTTCTGGATGAAAATAATGATGATGTTTTAATTGCGCTGGAAACGATGGCAGGAAAGGGCAGCGAGCTTGGAAGGACATTTGAAGAGCTGAAAATGATTTATGACGGCGTGAATAAAAAGGACCGGCTGCGTGTCTGCTTTGATACCTGCCATGTAAACGATGCAGGTTATGATATAGTTCAGAATTATGAAGGAGTGTTGCAGGAATTTGATAAAATAGTCGGGCTGGAACAGATTGCAGTTATCCATGTGAATGACAGTTTAAATCCGTGCGGAGCCCATAAGGACCGCCATGCCAATATTGGAAAGGGCTTTATTGGATTTGAAACCCTGAACAAAATTGTTCATGATGAAAGATTTGCGGATGTTCCTAAAATTCTTGAAACTCCGTGGCTATGTGAGGAAGGTTCTGAGAAGAAAACGATTCCGCCGTATAAGGAGGAAATTGCAAAGCTGCTAGGGGAATAAAATAACTTGCATTTTTTGTATTACTGATTATAATCATATATACAGAAAAAGGTTCTGTAAATTTTGTATAAGAAAAGAGGTAATGAAAATGAGAAAGAAACTTGATATAACAGAAGGTATTTTTCCAATGCCGGTATTAATGGTGGCAACCTATAATGAAGATGGCAGTGTTAATGTTATGAATGCGGCCTGGGGTACTATGCAGGAAAGAGGTAATGTAGCCCTCAATTTGACTGAAACACATAAAACGGTTAAGAATATTAGGGCAAGGGGTGCATTTACTGTAAGTATTGCCGATGCTGCCCATGTGGTTGAAGCAGATTATTTTGGGGTTGCGTCAGGCAATAATGTTTCAGACAAGTTTGAAAAAAGCGGTCTTACTGCAAGTAAATCTGAATTAGTGGACGCGCCTGTCATCAATGAATTTCCTCTCTGCCTGGAATGTGAATTTATCGAATATCAGGATGGAAAATATGGATGCGGTGTTATTGGCAGGGTGGTTAATGTTACTGCAGATGAAAATGTTATGTCTGATGGTAAGATAGATATGTCCCTGGTAAACGCGATTGCCTTTGATCCGTATACACATGGTTATTACAAAGTTACGGAAAGGGTAGGCGAAGCGTTCAAGGACGGATTACAGCTTAAAAAATGATTTGTCTATATAAACATGAAGTTTACCTTTTAGAGCTGCATTTGAAAAAATCAGCATTGACAAAATTAAAGAAGTTGTGATAGAGTATCACTAATAACATAAGAAAAGCAATGACGGAAAAAGTAGTTTGGTTAGAAACATCCAGAGAGAATAGCACTTGGTGGAAGCTATTTATGCGGAAATTAGACGAAAACCATTCCAGAGCTGTAATGCTGAAATGAGTAAGTGTTACCGTATGCCTGCGTTAAAGGATAGGATTTGATAGAATCTGAAGTGAAAAGTTAAGGTGGAACCGTGCTAAGTGCACCCTTAAGACTATGTGATTATGGTCTTATGGGTGCTTTTCTTATGTTGTTGCCAAAATAGTTAAAGCTGAAAAGAGAAAGGAGCAACAAATTATGAAGGTTCTACGGAAAAATGGAGAAATGGCAGAAGTAAACTTTGAAGAACAGGAGGGCAAAAAGGCATTTTGGCACACAAGTGCACATGTGCTTGCACAGGCTGTAAAACGTTTATATCCGGAAACAAAGTGTGCCATTGGCCCGGCAATCGAAAATGGATTTTATTATGATTTTCAATTTGAATTTCCATTTTCAGAAGAGAATTTAAAAATAATCGAAGCAGAAATGCGAAAGATTGTAAAGGAGTCCCTCTCCTTGCAAGTCTGTGAGAAGTCAAAAGAAGAAGCTCTTAGCTTTATGGAGAATGCAGGTGAAAAGTATAAAATTGAACTGATTCAGGAACTGAATGATGCAGAGCAAATCAGCTTTTATAAGCAGGGAGAATATGAAGAGTTTTGTGCAGGACCGCATATTTCAAATGTATGTCAAATTAAGGCTGTCAAGCTTTTGTCAGTGGCAGGAGCCTATTGGAGAGGCAACGAAAAGAATCAAATGCTTACGAGAATCTATGGTATATCTTTTCCGAAAGTATCGCAGTTAGAAGAATACTTGCACATGGTAGAAGAAGTAAAAGCAAGGGACCACAGAAAATTGGGAAAAGAACTTGGAATATTTACGATTTTCAATGAGGGTCCGGGATTACCAGTATTTTTACCAAAGGGAATGATATTGAAGAATCTGCTGATTGATTATTGGAGAAAAATTCATCGCAGAGACGGATATGTAGAAATATCTACACCTATTATGTTGGAGAGAAGTCTTTGGGAAACGTCGGGTCATTGGGATTTTTATAGAGATTCCATGTACTCTCTTAAAGTGGAAGATGATGATTATGCAATTAAACCAATGAGTTGTCCGGGGGGAATGCTGGTGTATAAACTGGCACCGAGGTCATATAAGGAGTTTCCTATGCGAATAGGAGAATTAGGACTTGTGCATCGTAATGAAAAGTCCGGAACATTACATGGCCTCATGAGAGTACGTTCCTTTACGCAGGATGACGCTCACATTTTTATGAGAGAAGATCAGGTAATGGATGAGATACAAGGTGTTATGCGTCTTATTGATGAAGTTTACCAGAAGTTTGGTTTTTCGTATGAAATAGAATTATCAACGAGACCAGAGCATTCCATCGGAAGTGATGAGGATTGGCAGCTTGCTACGGAAGCTTTAGAAAAAGCAGTGCAGGGAATGGATAAGCCTTATGTAGTAAATGAAGGAGATGGTGCATTCTATGGACCGAAACTTGATTTTCATATAAAAGATTCCATAGGCAGAACGTGGCAATGCGGAACGATTCAGCTTGATTTTCAGCTTCCGCAAAGATTTGATATTGACTTTATTGGAGCAGATGGAGAGAAACATCGCCCGATTATGCTGCATAGAGTTGTATTTGGATCAATAGAACGTTTTATTGGTATTTTACTGGAACATTATGCAGGGAAATTTCCTGCCTGGATTGCACCTGTACAAGTTAAGGTTCTTCCAGTTTCAGATAAATATAATGATTATGCCAAGAAAGTTGAGGGGTTTTTGGAAGAAAATGATATCCGGGTAGAAGTGGATGTCAGAAGTGAGAAACTTGGATACAAAATCCGTGAAGCACGCATGGATAAGGTGCCATATATGATTGTCGTAGGCGAAAACGAGAAAAATAAAATGTCTGTATCCGTAAGACGAAGAGACGCAGAGCCTGATAAACAGGACATGGGTGAAATGAGCCTTGAACAAGTGGTCAATTTGGTAAAGAGCGGTGAGTTGCGATTCCTGGTTTAGAGAATATGGAAGTGTTCTTTGATGAATTTGCAAAGGAACTTTGTCCATTTGATATTGAATTTGTGGATATGGATCTATCCCCGTCTAATGTATTAGACGGGGCGGATCCGGATGTATAATATAATTCTTTTTTGTTTTCCAGAGATTATGGGAGTGTCATGCTTGCGGACAAAGAACGGTTCTCAATTTTAAGATAATCAATCTATAGAAAAAAATTCCTATTCCCTCTCGGTAGAAATTTTAATTACAACCGTCGTCTGGTCTGTATTGTTCCAGATAGAATGTGGTATCATGCCGTCTACGAAAAAAGATTCATTTTTTCTGACAATCACTTCTTTGTCATCAAGAACAACTTTTGCTTCGCCATCAACTACAATAAAGATATGATTATCGTTATTCAGGATAATAATACCATATTATGAAACATCATGTAAACGTTCAATTTCTTTTCTGTAAAATTCAATTTTATCATCCAGTTTAATCTTATGTTCCTG
The DNA here is from genome assembly GCA_947566705.1 of uncultured Lachnospiraceae bacterium. Classification (GTDB taxonomy): domain Bacteria; phylum Bacillota; class Clostridia; order Lachnospirales; family Lachnospiraceae; genus Roseburia. The sequence continues at coordinate 5,971 of CANOLA010000096.1, forward strand.
TAGCTGTGCTATTTGCTCATTAAGTGCCTGTCGGTGCTGTACCAGCATTTCCATTCTTTCAGACAGGGTGGAATCACCTGCTGCCCGGAGTTTTGCATAGTGACTGGTTTCCCTGATGGGCATTCTCGTGTCTTTCAGGCGTTTGATAAAGTAGATCCATGTGAGGTCTTTATCAGAATAACATCGGCGGTTGCCGGAATTCCGCTCTGGTGCAATCAGACCTTCATGTTCATAGTAGCGCAGGGTATGGATGCCCAGACCTGTCAGTTTTGAAAATTCCCCGATGGAATATACCATAAAAAATCACCTCAATCCTCTTGACATAGAGTTTACTCTACATTGTATGCTTGGATTATATCAAATCGAAGGAGGGTTATCAAATGGTTCAGAAAACAAGGAAATATACAGTCATTACCGGGGCAAGCTCCGGCATTGGATACGAAACGGCAAAGGCATTTGCTGAGCGGGGCAAAAATCTGGTCATAACAGCAAGGAGAGTGAACAATCTTGAAATGCTCAAACAAGAGATTTTAGAAGAACATCCGGACTTGGATATTGTTATCCGAAGTACAGATTTATCCATTCCGGAAAATGCGTACCTGCTATATGAAGGGCTGAAAGATTATGAGATAGAGACCTGGATTAATAATGCAGGTTTTGGAAATTATGACAGCGTGGCGGACCAGAATTTGGAGAAGGCAGGGACAATGCTGCATCTGAATATAGAGGCACTGACAATTTTGTCCTCTCTGTTTGTCCGTGATTACAAAGATACAGAAGGAACACAGCTTATCAACGTATCATCGGCTGGCGGGTATACGATTGTGCCTGCGGCTGTGACATACTGTGCGGCGAAGTTTTATGTCAGCACTTTTACGGAGGGGCTGGCATGGGAACTGAAGGAGGCAGGCACAAAGATGAGGGCAAAGGTGCTGGCACCTGCGGCAACGAAGACAGAGTTTGGAATGGTGGCAAACAATGTCAGCGAATATGACTATGATAAATCTTTTGGAACATACCATACCAGCAGGCAGGTAGCCGGTTTCCTGCTTGAACTCTACGACAGTGAAAAAGTGGTGGGGATAGTAGATAGGGAAAGTTTCAGTTTCCGGCTGATGGAGCCATTGTTCCCATATGCGGGACGGTGAGGGCGTTACCTGAAAGGGGTTACGGGGAAACAAATTTGTGCCGAAGTAATAGGATACACCGGAAAGCGAAAGGAGTATCAGCCTATGAAAATAAGAACAGAATATACCTGCCCTTTGGAACTTGTGCATGACATGATTAAGGGAAAGTGGAAACCAATCATTTTATGGCGGCTGCGTTTAGGAGCTACATCTCTGGCGAAGCTGGAACGGGACATAGACGGCATTACACAGAAAATGTTACTGGAGCAGTTAAAGGAACTGATGGATTATGGCTTTGTGGTAAAGAAGTCTTATGAAGGATATCCGCTCCATGTGGAATATTTCCTGACGGATGATATGGGAATGAAAATACTGGAAGCGTTAAGGATTATGCAGCATATTGGGATTGACTATCTGAAAGCAAAAGGCATGGAGCATATTTTGGAGGAGAAGGGAATTATCCCGGATTAGTACCCACGAAAAAGTGGGTAATTTACTATCCGGCAACCGCCGCTTATAATATTATCAGAAAATCAGATTGGAGGATTCAAAGATGAATGTTACAAGCAGCGGTATTATAAACGGAGTAATTCAGCCTCAGTATGGCGGGCATGGAACACAGTTCAATGAAAACGGAATCCCTACCTGCTCTTTGCCTTTTACGGTGGAAGATGTGCCGCACGGAACGGAGTCGCTTGCCATTGTTTTGGAGGACAAGGACGCATACCCGGTCACAGGGGGATTCGCATGGATACACTGGCTGGCGGCAAATATAACCCGCTTTGAAATCAAAGAGAATGAGAGCCAGACGGCGGATGACTTTGTGCAGGGCAGGAATAGCTGGACGAGCATACAGGGTGGTGAGCAATCCACGGAACTTTCCTGCTATTATGGCGGGATGACACCGCCCGATAAGCCCCATATATATGAACTTCATGTCTATGCACTGGATAAGATGCTGGATTTGGAGCGGGGATTCCTGCTTAACGAGCTTTACCGGGAGATGGACGGGCATATCCTGGACCAGTTTACACTGAAAGGGAAATATGAAAAAATGTAAAAATTTGCTGTATTTTTATTGCTTCTGATATTCCTGATAGGTCTTTCCCCATTCGCACAGCCCGCCTAAGACTGGTTTCAGGGTATTGCCTGTTTCGCTTAATGAATATTCAACTCTCGGAGGGACTTCCGGGAAAACATTTCTCAGGACGATTCCCTGTTCTTCCAGTTCCCGGAGCTGCTGTGTCAGGGTCTTGGTTGTGATGTTCCCTAAGAGCCTTTGCAGTTCATTGAACCGGATTGTGCCTTTCGACAGATGCCAGAGTATTTTCAGTTTCCATTTCCCACTTAAGATATTCAGTCCCAATTCTATTGGACACTGTTTATCTGCCGCCTCTGCTTTTGCCATGTATTGCCCCTTTCCACGCACAGTTTCAAAAAGGAAACCTTATATCAAAAAAGTGCGTACTTGATTTTGAACTTCCTTAATGCTAACGTCAGTATACCAAAATTGTCAAGGAGGTTTTGAAAATGGTTATAGACAGTCATGAACATATTATGTTCCCTGTAAAAATGCAGTTGGATAAAATGGATGAGGCGGAAGTGGACAAAACGGTATTATTCTGTACCGCGCCACACCCGGAGAAAGCAGGCACGTTAAGCGAGCTGGAAGTGGAAATGGCAGCTCTGAATAAGATTTTAGCAGGTTCCAACACTAAGGAGGATAACATCAGCCGCCTGAAAAAGAATATAGCAGAAGTGGTGGAGGCAGTAAGGACATATCCTGACCGCTTTTTAGGCTTTGGCGCTGTACCTTTGGGAATGGAGCTGGAAGAAACGGAGAAGTGGATTGACACACAGATTACTTCCAATGCTCTGTATGGAATCGGAGAGTTTACCCCCGGCAGTGAACAGCAGATCATGCAGCTGGAAACAGTCTTTCAGGCATTGAAGAACACAAGGATTTATCCTGTCTGGGTGCATACCTTTCACCCGGTCACGATAGATGGGATAAAATGCCTAATGTCGCTATGTGAAAAGTATCCCGGCATTCCGGTTATTTTCGGACACCTGGGCGGTTCAAACTGGATGGATGTAATCAAATTTGCAAAAGGGCATGAAAATGTCTACCTAGACCTTTCGGCTGCATTTGCTTCTATTGCTACTAAGATGGCATTGACCGAACTGCCGGAGAGATGCTTGTACAGTTCAGATGCCCCTTATGGGGAACCGTATCTGTACAGGCAGCTCATCGAATTTGTCAGCCCGGACGAGAGGACAGCGGAGATGGCATTAGGGGAAAACATATCCCGGTTACTGGAATTAAACTAAGGGTAAAGAGGAAAAGGGCTGACAGGCCCTTTTTCCAATTCTGGTGGTCTGCTATTTCCACAGGCAGACTATATTATCAAAAATAATAAAATCCGCGATTCACGTAGCCAGATTAACCATTCACGAAGTAGACGTTAGAAATCGTCCTTCTTTTTCCGATAAGTTAGTTGAAAACTGGAGGTGACAGATACGGTAAAAATTGCAGTATGTGATGATGAAAAAAACATAAGGTCTTATCTTGTTTCTCTTATTAAAAAGCAGGCCAGGGAATGCAGTATCACAGAATATGCCTCTGCCGATGTGTACCTATCAGATGGCAAAGAATATGACCTGATATTTCTGGATATAGAGATGGACGGCTCCGGTGCAGGTCTGAACGGCATGGGGCTGGCAAGGCATATCAGGGGTATGGAGGCGCAGAAACAGCCCATCATCATTTTTGTAACAGGGTATGAAAAATATGTGTATGACGCATTTGACGTAGGGGCGTTCCAGTATCTGGTAAAGCCCGTGGACGAACAGAAATTTGCAGAGGTGTTCGGACGGGCGGCGGGGCAGATCGTATCGGAGGCGGAGCAGCGGAAGAAAAAACTTGTGATCCAGTATGGCGGCGAGGGAAAGGCGATACCGCTGAATGACATTTATTACATGGAAAGCCGGAACCACAATATCATCCTGTACCTGAAAGACGGGAATATAGAATACTATGCGAAGATCGGGGATTTGGAGGAGGAGCTGGCGGGGCAGTTCTACCGCATCCACCGGGGATACCTTATCAACCTTTTCCATGTGGAGGGTTACGATAAGACGGAGGTAAGGATGGCGAACGGGGATAAGCTGCTGCTTTCAAGGTATAAATATGACGGCTTTGTGCAGGCATACATGGATTACATTTCGGAGGAAAGCCTATGAGCCAGCCAGCGTTTGAAATAGTGAATAGCATCTTGGATATATGGAAGATTGTCATACAAGCCATCATGTTCCTTGTTTTGTGGACAGCAGTTTTCGGTGTGAGAAAAGAGAAAAAGGATGGCATTGCCGCAGTCCTGTTTATCCTTGTAAATGCAGGGATAGGGCTTCTGCCATATACTGCCTGGGTAAGGTATGCTGTATCGGCTTTTGCTGTATTGGGATATGGCGCAGCACATTATAAAAAACAGATTGACAAAGCGGTTTTTGTAATGCTTGCATTTTATAATCTCCATAGCCTGAGTTTTCTGATTGCAAACAGTATCTATATGGAAGTAACAAATGCGATGATGAAAGAACTTGATACATTACAGGAAAACTACATGCAGCAGGCGTACCACTGTATGGCAGTTGGGCAGACTGCATTCGCTATCTTTTATACCGCTTTATTTGTGACAATGACTGTTATTTTTTACAGGCTCATAAAAGGGGAAGCTGTAATGGCATGGCAGGACATTATTCTGCTTTCTGTACTTAACTTTGTGGGGAGTATGACTACAAAAATTATCATTGAGCTGAGTATGGTAAAGATAGATGACAGTTTTTTCATTCTGTTTGATGAGAAACCAGATTTATTATGGAAGATGCCGCTGATTGCAGTTCTTATATTTATGGGGGAAACCGCGCTGATTTATTTCTGGCAGAGGTACCGTGTCCTGCTTTCAGAAAGACAGAAGCATTTTGTAGAGGAGCAGCAGGTTAAAACCATGAAAAAGCGTTTGGAGGAAGCAGAGAATTTCTATGGCAGCATCCGCAAAGTAAGGCATGAGATGAAGAACCATATGGCGAATATCAAAGGGCTGGCAGAAGCCGGGCAGTATGGGGAAATAGAGGACTATGTACGGCGGATGGATGAGACCTTGCAGGAGCTGGAATATAAGTATGTGACAGGAAATGCGGTTACGGATGTCATCATCAACGAGAAATGCCGCAGGGCGGAGAAAGCGGGAATCCGGTTTGAAGCTGATTTTCGATATGGAGGGGAGATTCCGGTATTCGATTTGGGAATCATACTAAACAACCTTCTGGATAATGCAATAGAAGCCTGTGAGAAACTGGAAGTGGGGAAAGGATTCATACGCCTTACGCTGAAACGGAAAAAACAGTTTTTATTGCTGGAAGTCGAGAACAGCTTTGACGGGGCTGTACCCGTGCAGACGGACGGAAATTCTATTCCGGACACAACGAAATATAGTACCTTGCCGGGAATCATCAGGGATCATGGGATTGGGCTGGAGAACGTGCGGGATATTGCAGAGAGGTATTTCGGCGGTGTAAACATAAAAGTGAAAGGGGATGTATTCCATGTAACAGTCATGTTACAGAAGGGGGAGGTGGGAGAACAGAAGAAATGAAATTGCCTTATTGATAAAAGGAAACTAAAAAATTGTGAAAATGGAGGATTAAAAAATGGCTATTAGTGGAGTAGGACAGAGTTATTATCAGAACAATGTGGAAACAACGAAAAGTACCAAAAATGCAAATAACACAGAAAAACCAGACGGATTTGTGGGAAAGGTTGCGGAGAAAAGCTCCGTTTCTCCAAAAGACATGACGCTGGATGAGTACAAGGCATATTTTGATGAAA
>CANOLA010000097.1 GCA_947566705.1 uncultured Lachnospiraceae bacterium
AAAGTAAATAATGCCTCCGTTACAGTAACCCTCAATATATACCGGTGTTTCTGTATTGTTTTTAAACCGCAGGTCCTTGTAATTGCCTGCAATTGCCGCATCCATGGACGGCTGTGCGTAATGCACCTCCATGGAATGGTTATATCTCATGGTGATTTCAAGCTCGGCGCGTATGACTGCGTTGTATAATGTTGTCGCAACCTGGCAGATTCCGCCGCCAAAGGACTCCACTGTTGTACCATTCTGGTACATGCCTGCAAGCTCGTATCCGTTTTCCTGGGTAAACGGGCTTACTGTTTTGCAAAGCTCAAATTCTTCCCCCGGATAAAGAATTGTTCCATTGACCTTGCTGCACCCGGTCGTTACATTTTTGGCGCGGCCTGCACTGGAAGTTGCAAAGCTGGTGGAAAAGGCCCCCAGCAGATCCTGCACCTGTGCAAGCTCTTCTTCTGTTCCGCGCGGTTCCACGGTCTTTGTCACCAGTTCAATTTCGTTATGTGAGCCGTCCCAGCCGCTTGCCAGAAATTCATTGATGGCATAAACAGACTGGACAATATCAACCTCCACGCCTTCTTTTCCTGGTACAAATTCAAACTTCCCGTCCACGCGCTTTAATGTATTATCCTCCGCGCCCACTGCAAGCTGGTCCACACTTTCATAGAGCTTCTGTGCTGTTGCCTGCTTGTTGACGCTTAAATGCATATCCAGCACCATTCTGTCTTTTTTCAAATCCTGCATGGATTTATACCTGTGAATCAGGCTTCCGGCATGACCGACGGAAAGTGCATCCTTTACTGCGGAATCCGCATCTGCGGAAACCTCCATGTCCTCTGCCGTCATTTCGATGGAGCCGGTATCCCCCTGCAGGGTGAAGGAAACATCCATAAGACCTGCAACATACTCATCAACTGCCGAGCGTGCCTGGTCCTCTGTCATCCCGCCCACATTTACATTTCCAATATAGATTCCTTCTTCAATTGTCTGTTCTGTTTCCGCCTTTGCCGGATGTACAGAAAATGTACAGATGGCTGCGGCTGCTGTAAGTAGAATTCCTAATTTTGTTAATTTTTTCATCATACTTCCTTTTTCACCTTACCAATATCCTTTTTCAAAGTTACCTTGACTACTTATTTTAACACAAACATCCACTTTTTCAAGAGTATTTATCAGGAAAAAATGAACGCGGATACCAGGCTGGTAACGAGCAGCGCACCAATTAAAACCAGCGATACGACAGCAATTATACGTTTTTTTCTCTTATTACCATTAAAATTGTACATACGTCTTCACCTCTTTCAAAAAATAAGTTATAATGAATACACAACAACAAAGGAAAGGAACCAATTATGTTTGTATTAATTCCCCTGGTGATTTTTTTAATCTTTGTAGCGGTTTTAAATATTGCCATCAGAAAAAACGACTATGCCCAGCAGGATGTGGAACAGCGCTTCTGGGACCGTGAGCAGAAAGCAAACTTTACTCGCCGCAAGGATATCAGCAGTCTGGACTATCTTACCATACCTGTTGAAAAAATACCACAAAACCTTCACACAGATGCAGAAAATGCCCTGGTACGTCTGACGGAATGCCGGATGCTAAACCTGACCGGTAAGACCAATACGGATCTGAAGCTGGAATACGGGGCTGCAAATCTGGACGAGCTTTCTAAATATGATGACAATTTTTCTGAATTTGTGCAAAATGTCACTATATATGCAAAAGAGCTTCTTGAGGCGGACCAGAAAGACGATGCCCGCGCGCTGCTGGAGCTTGCGGTATCCTACCACGCTGATGCAAGCACTATCTATACCATGCTTGCTGATTTATATCTGGAAGCCGGGGAAACCGGGCAGATTGAATCACTGGTAAAGTCTGCGGAAGAAATTAATTCACTTTCCAAAAATATTATTATTAACAAATTAAATACTTATCTTGCCCCGGCAGAAGCTTCTGCTGACGAAAAAACAGAATAATACTTTGATTATTTTCCGGCATTTCTTCCATATAATGTATAATACTGGTCCTGCAGACGGGACGCTGCACTCCTGGTGAGCGTCTCCCAGCAGATACTGTCCTGTATTCCATGAAGCGCCATAAATTCCTTCAGCCGTTTCATCTGGTGCGCCGTAGCAGGAGTCTGGCGTTTCGCCCGGTAGACCAGACGTTTTGGCTCTAAAAGCTCCGGTTTTTTCTGCGCCAGCGGTTTCAGGCATTCAAATAACTGCTGCGTCTGTATGGCATCATCCAGCGCCCGGTGTGCCTGCTCCCTTTTAATATGAAAAAATGCACACAAATCCTCCAGTTTTTTGGACTGCTCCGGCGCAAGCAGCATCCGTGCAAGCCGCAGGGTATCGCAGGCATACAGTTCAAGCGGTATGCGCCTGTTTACTGCCCACTGCTTGATAAAGCTGTAATCATATGTGATATTATGTCCCACAAGAATATCTTTTCCGATAAAATCCAGAAGTTTCTGCATGGCTTCATTTTCATCCATGCCGCCTGCCGCCATCTCGCTGGTAATTCCCGTAAGCTCCTGAACTTTCTGCGGAATTTCACATTTTACCCGGACAAGCGTGCCATAAGTATCCTCTGTCTGTCCGTTTCTCACCCTGACCGCACCGATTTCAATTACCCTGTCCCGCTTTGCGGAAAGTCCGGTCATTTCAAGATCGATGACGGTATAGGAATCCAGGTTTTGCATATTATTTCCTTTCCGGCTGAACATATCTTAATGTAATTTGCATTAAAAAAAGCATTCTTCCATCATTCAGCCCATTACATTATACACGATAATGGCTGTGGAAAAATGCTTTTTTCTTATTTTTTCAGTTTTATTTTCCGGACTTAACGGCATCCATCTTATAAATAAATTTTACACTTCCGTTTACCCCATCGGCAAGTCCCGTAAATGTCTGGTATTCCTCCGCAGCATGAAAGACTGCCTGCAGCCGGTCTGTAAGCGGCTTTAAATCCTTATTGTAGCTGTTTACAATTTTAGATATTCCGTCCTCATCAAATTCCACCATGCCGTCTGCCAGCTTATGGGAACCGTCCTGCAGTTCGTCCACACCGTCCACAATCTGCCCGGTCGCATCATTTAACTTTGTAATGCCATCGGTCAGTACCGGCACCTGGCTGGCAAGTGTCTGTGTACCTTTGCTCAGGGCCGCCGCCCCGCTTACCAGGCTGTAACCGTTTGACTGGACTGCCTCGATTTGTGACGCTATGGTTTTCTTTGCACCCTCCGCACCGGAAACTGCTGCCTTCTGCGCTGCCTGCGACGCCGCCTGTTCACATGCTGCAGCAAGCTGTCCTGCCAGTGTGTTTAAACTGTCTTCCACAGCCCCGTTAATCTGCTCATTATTCCGCCCTGCGGCAAGCTGCGCCTGAATGGTACTCTGCGTTTTTGTAAACAGCGTATCCCCTGCACCGCTTTTCGCATAAAGCAGTTCTGCAAGCTGGGCACTGCCCATCCCGTCTGTAACCGCATACATCGCTGCAGCCGCCGGATCATTCTGTTTTGCCCCACTGGCAAAGCCCGCCTTAATGCCTGCTGCCGCCTGGTCTGCTGTCACTTTACTGTCTGCGGGCTGGCCTGCTGCTGACAGGAGCACCTGCCGAACCACTTCATCATATACAGCAGCTGCTGCATTTGCAGAGTACGCACCGTCATAAAGTGAAGTATAAAGCGCGCCGTCCCCGTTTTTGTCGGATCCCTGTGCATATCGCAGGGAGGCATATATCTGCTTTTTCACTTCCTCTGTCTTTCCATTTGCAAATTCGGCTGCAACGACATCCGCCGCGGTCTTTTTGGCTGCCTCTTTTTCACTCTCATCCATTGAGGTATTTAATGCTTTATCAAGTGTATTTATTCCGCTGTTAATGGTTTTTGCACTGGAATTTAAGGTATTTACACCGTCTGCCAGGGTACCGCTTTTAGAATAAAGCTCTCCCATGCCGGATGCGTATTCTGCAAGACTTTCCTGCAGGGTGTCCATTCCGTCCGCCAGGTCCGCAGAACCGTCACGCAGTTTTGCAGTTGCATCCGTCAGCTCACTGATCATGGAATCCAGCGAAGATTCATCCCCTTTTTCCATGGAAATCATACTGCCCGCGTTTACGACAACTGTCATTGCCGCATCCAGTTTAAAATCCGTCACATCAGCGCTGACTTCAAAATAATCCGGTATCGTCACATCCCCGGTAAAATCTGAATCCTTCACATCCAGACTTTCTTTTAATCCCGGCAGTGTATAGCCAATGACAAAATCCTTATCCCCGTTGCTTTCCAGTTTTCCGTTTGTCACCTCAACATGGGAAAAGCTGTCATCAAGCACCATTGCGGTTACTGCTGCAAACGGAACCGATACGTTGACCTCCCCGTCATCTGTTTTTTCTTTATAAGTTGTATTGTTTGTATAATCATAACGGATGGTTACCCTGCCGCTTTTTCCCGCAAGCAGCTCCGGCGTGATTTCCTCACCGTCCAGATAATAGGTGACTTTCTGGGTGACCGGCGCATCTTTCCCCGTTGTTCCGCGGTAATAAATATCTTTGCCGTCTGCCTGCCAGACCAGCTTTTCACCGTCTGCCGTATAGCTTTCATCGCCCCTGACATTTTCAATGCCGGAAAGGTCGGAACAATCCTCAATGGATGCCGCGTCACTGTCATTAATCAGATGACTGGTGACAATGGTTTCGTGTGCATTTCCTGCCGCATCAGTAAGAATATAAACACTCTCTTCTTTTCCGTCCTTTTTGTCCCTTTTTTCAATGGTTACCAGCTCCAAAAGGTCTGTTTCCCCGGAATCTGCTTTTTCTGTATCTTTGATGGTGCTCTCCGTTTCTGTCTCTTCCGAATTTTTAACCGATTCTGCCCGTACTGCCATGGTTGTCATTCCGCTTCCCAGAAGAACCACTGTCAGTACACCTGCCACAACACGGATTCCGTATTTATGAATAAATTTTTTCCTTAACTCAACCAGCTTCATGTGAAAATACCTCCTGCTTTACATTCTTGATTTTATTTCTGTTTTTAAATCCCATGCTCGTTGCACAGATCACCCTGTCAAACACCATAAACAGTGACGGCAGAACAAATACCACTACAAACAGGCTGACTAATGCCCCTCTTGCCATCAGGGAACAGAGTGCGCTGATCATGTCGATATTAGAATAAATACCAACGCCAAAGGTTGCTGCAAAAAAGCTTAATGCACTGACAAGCACGGACTGTATGGATTTTTCAAGTGCATCCGTAACTGCTTCCTTTTTTTCCATTCCGCAGAAACGGTTCTTTTTATATTTGTTTGTCATCAGTATCGCATAATCCACGGTGGCGCCAAGCTGAATCGTACCAATTACTATGGAAGCGATAAACGGAAGAACTGTTTTTGTATATGCCGGTATTCCCATATTAATAAAGATTGCAAATTCAATAACAGACACGAGAATAACCGGCAGGGTTACGGACTTGAACACCAGCGCAATAATCACAAAAATCGCTGCAATGGATACGATGCTGACACGTTTAAAATCCAGGTCCGTGATTTCTATCAAATCCTTGGTACAAGGAGCTTCCCCTATCAGCATTGCAGTATCATCATAACTTTTGATGATGGTGTTGATTTCGTCACACTGCTGATTGACTTCATCCGATGCAGTTGCATATTCGGAGCTGACAAGCATCATCTGGTAATCACCGTTTACCAGAATTTCCTTTATTTCGTCCGGCACAACCTCCTGCGGAATTTTGGCTCCGAGTGCGGAATCCAGTGAAACCGCAAGCTTTACGCCATCCACTTTTTTAATTTCATCTATCATGCAGATACTGTCTTTGGTGGACAGTCCGCTGTCCGCCAGAATGAGATGCGTTGCACCCATCTGGTACTGCTCTTCCATTTTGTCATTTGCCATCTTGCTTGAAAGGGTATCCGGCAGTGTTCCTGCAAGGTCATAATACACACTTGTATGGGTATATCCGTAAACCGCCGGTCCCAGCACCAGCAGAAACAGAACCAGAAATACTGCAAAATGGTCGGTTACCCATCCGGCAATTCCTCCCAGATCCGGCAGAATTGCTCTATGCCTTGTTTTTTCCACAGCCCTGTCAAATACCAGTATCATGGACGGCAGGATGGTTACGCAGCCGAGCACACCAAAAACAACTCCCTTTGCCATAACAATTCCAAGGTCAAGGCCAAGTGTAAAGCTCATGAAACAAAGTGCGACAAATCCTGCAACTGTTGTAATGGAGCTTCCAACAACAGAAGTAATCGTGTTGGAAATGGCATGTGCCATCGCCCTGTTTTTATCGCCGGAGAACCGCTCCTTCTGTTCCTCGTAGCTGTGCCACAGGAAAATGGAATAATCCATGGTAACGCCCAGCTGCAGCACTGCCGCAAGCGCCTGCGTCACATAGGATATCTCACCCTTAAATATGTTGGTTCCCAGATTGTAAACGATTGCCATTCCGATGCTGAGCAGAAACAGAAACGGTACAATTACGGAATCCATGGTAAGGGATAGTACAACCAGGGAAAGCACTACCGCAATCATGACATAAACAGGCGCTTCTTTTTCGGAAAGCTTGCGGATATCGTTGATTACTGCCGCCATACCGCTGACACTGCACTGCTTTCCAACCAGTCTGTCTATTTCATCCAGTGCAGCCATCGTACCGTCCGCCGCCATGGACTCATCATAAAGAACTGCCATGAGCTGGCTGTCTTTTTCTTTATTGTTAAAAAAGTCATATACGTCATCCGGCAGAACCTCCCTTGGAAGTGTATTATTTCCAACGGTTCCATACCATACCACCCGTTTTACATGGGGAATATCATCAATTTTATCTGCAATTTCCTGCAGTTTCCTATCCTCCATGCCCTCTACAACAACAAAGGAAAATGCTCCTGTTCCAAATTCCTTAAGAAGAATATCCTGGCCTTCCATGGTCTCAATTTCCTCCGGAAGATAAGAGAGAATATCGTAGTTGACCCTGGTTTTGAAATATCCGATTCCTGCAGGTATCAGAAGCAGAAATGATAAAACCAGAATCGGTATCCGAAACTTTACAACTCCTTTTCCAAAATGAATCATATTACCGCCTCCCGTTTTTTTTTATAAATGGAAGTATAAAAAAAAGAACTGAATTTGAAAAGATTCAATTCTTTTTTTGTGTATTGCAGTGATATACACTTTATGTAATTTGTATAGTATAACTGACATATCTGAAAAAGTGTTTCTGGTTATTCCATAAATCTTCTTTAATGTAACTACATCTCTTTGATTACATCCGTCATGGAACGGGAAATGATATACTGGTATGCCTCTGCCATTTCCTGCGGTGAAAATACCATGCCGAGATTTATCCACGCCTCTGCCGCAAAACACATGGACTGTGCATAATAAGCGGCAATTACTTCCGGGGTCAGCCATTTGTGCTTCGACTGTTTTCCCTCGGCCTCCTCTGTATATATTTCAAGCAGAAATTCCTTTACGCATTTCTGTGCGATGTCATGAAACGTAACAGGTCCTTCCAGCTTCACTACCCTTGTGTAAAATTCTTTTTCCCGCTTGATATTGGAAAAGAGCAGTACCATCGCTTCTGTTGTCATGCCGTTTCTTATCAGAGGCCGTATGGGTTCCAGCAAATCCATCTGTATCATCCATTCCACCAGTTCAAATTTATCCTGGAAATGATTGTAAAATGTCGGACGGATGACTCCCGCTTTATCTGTGATTTCTTTTACTGTAATCTTTTCCACCGGTCGTTTTCTCGCAAGCTCCCGGAAGCTTTCCGCCAGAATTTCATTCATTTCATTTTTTACCTGCATTCTATCTCCAGATTCACATATTATCTTTTTTATACTTTTATACCCAGTTCATTTTACCACTTTCACCTGAAAATTACCACCAGTCCTTCATAATGTTTTACTTTTTCCAGCTTTCCCTTTACCATTCATCCGTAATCGAACACTGTAATGTGTCAACCACCCTGCCTGTTTTGGCATCGACCAGAACCATATACTGCTCCGTATCATTTTTTTTATCACGGATGAGTGACCACACGAGCCTGCCCGTTCCATGGTCATCATAAATATACAGTTTCTCTTCTTCCAGCTCTTCTTCATCTACATATGTCATGTCCCTCACATAACCGTCCTGTTCGATTTTTTCACTGGCTTCCCCAAAGGTAATCTCCGGCCGGACATCCATATCCCCGGGAACCGGGAAATAACCGGAAGAAACAAAGTCTGCCCTGCCGTCCCCGTCCATGTCATGGCTGACTGTAACCCCACTGCGCCAAACCTCCACACCTTTATAGTACTGCCGGAAGAAATAATCCCGGGACGAAGAATCTTCCGTCACGCTATCCGGCTGCAGCTCTTCAAAAACATCCCGGATTCCCAGGAGCGACCTTATGTTGTACAGGGATGCCAGGGCTGTTTCCCATGAGTCCACCTTTATGTCACTGTAAAACCCTATTATATGAGCAACATATCCGGAATCATTCATTTCCACTTCATAACGCTCCTTATTGCCGCTGTTCATTTCATCCAGCTGCTCCAGCGAATAGTCCTCAAGGCTGTTTACATCTATGTCAATGATTCTTTTCACGGTGAGAGTAAAGGTTTTTCTGTACTTTTTCCCGTTGTAGCCCACATCTGCCGTAATGGTTACTGTTTTGTCCTCTTTCTGCCTTGTCACCTTCCCTTCACTGGTGATTACGGATTCATCCGATGAAGCCCAGATGGTATCCATTTCATCCGGCGCATGGTTGACAAAACGGACGTCCCTGGTCACGGACTTGTCCTGGTCTCCCCGGGCAAACTCTATCTCCATTTCTTCTGCCACTCTTGATTCATCCGTCCCCTCTTTCTCCCGGTCGCTTTCCGTTACCTCAATGACGGGGCTTTCCTCTGACATGGGTTCTGTTTCTGCTGCTTTTGCCTGCTCCGCCGCCTGCGTCATGCCTCCGCTGCCCTTTGCACTGCAGGAAACGGCAAGCTGGCTGGTAAGCGCCAGTACCAGCAGACATGTTATTTTTCTTTTTCTTCTGTATGATGAAATTTTCATACTCTGTCCCCTTTTTGAACATCCTAAAACCGCTGATTATATTTTCCAGCACTGCAGTATTCTTTTTTCGCTTTCATGCCCTAATACATTCATATTATTCTATTATTTTAGCAGAATAGTAACTATTAGTCAAAAGTAACTTCATTTTCCACCATTGTAATCATTTTTATCACACCATCCAGTTCATGGCTTTGTATGAAAAAAGGAGAACTATCACTTGTCACTAAAATATTGTGACAAATGATTCTCCTTTTCTAAATAAATACCATATTATTTGATATATTTACAGTCCCTCATACCATGTTCAAATTTCTGTTGCATGGTTATCATTTGTATAACGGTCAATTGTATGTTTCTCAAGCAGTTCCACTTCCACCCCATAACCTGCCCGCCTCACATTTTCATCCGCTTCCTCTCTGGTTATTTCAGGGATGGTTTCAATATCCCCTGACAGCGGAAAACAGCTGAAAGCTAACCGTCTGATTCTTTCTGTTTTACCTGTAACCACTCCGACAGTACACCCCCCTGTAATATACCTGATATGTACCGTTCTCTTTGTTCTGCATGTGCATACTGTCATTTACTGTTTCAAAATATTCATCCCTGATATGATATACACAGCCTTCTTTGTAAAGCATGCACCACCGCCTATAAAATCAGTTCTACCTTGCGATAGGGCTGAGACTTTTCGAGCCGGACATTTATTAGACGCCTCCGGTGAGCGAACAATATTTTCGAATCGGTCATTTATCAGCCGTTTCGGTATCCGGACTTGTAAAGTTCATACATTTCTTTACAGATTTCCCTTACCTCACGGAAACGGCTGCGGCATTCAAAATCCCCGTCCGTCTGCATACATGCCAGTTTCCGCTGGTTTCCGGTTACATAAACGCTGTAATAACTCATGTCGCCTGCATCACACCTTTCCCCGGTGTTTTTCAACTTAAAATCCTGCACACTGATAAGCTTTTCCAGCAGCTCCCTCTTGATGTTGAGGCTGCGGGGCAGATATGGTATATTGTCATCCGCCATGCAGGCATCCATAAAGGAAAGCAGGTCCTCTTCCCAGACTTCCTTTTCCCCAAAATCCAGGAATTTGCATCTGCCCTCCTTATTTATGACCAGCAGGTAATTCTGGTGTCCCCATGCCCAGTTTTCATACCGGACTGCAAAAACACCTTCATCTGTATTGAGCTCTTCCAGCCTAACAGACATTTTTTGTGACTGCAGGGAAGTATCATGCAGAAATGCTGTCAGTATTATTGCAAGTGCATATAAACATACAACAGCTGCATTAATTAATCTTTTCCTTGTCTTCATCTTCCTTAATCTCCCATATTGCCATAATATACAGCTGACGGATTCCGGTATATTTTCTTTCTCCATAGCAGGAAAGTTCTTCAATGATAAGTTCCCGGATCCCTGGAAGTAAACAATTCCCCGTAAACCACCTCACCGGTTTTTGCATCAACCACAACCTCATATGTTGCAAATATATCATCCGGATCTCTGGTGGTTGTTATGTACCACACCAGTCTGCATTTTCCTTCATCATTCACAATGTAAAGCTTCCTATCATCGTAATCTTTTTCCCCGTCCTCCTCATCATACGGAAAACATTTTCCATAGCCTGCCTGTTCTGCCCTTTTTTCTGCCTCCTCCACAGTAATCTGCGGCTGGACATCCATATCCTCTGGAACCGGGAAATAACCGGAAGAAACAGAGTCTGCCCTGCTGTCACCGTCCATGTTGTGACTGACTGAAACCCCGCAGCCCCAGACCTCCACGCCTTTATAGTACTGCTGGAAGGAATAATCCCGGGACGAAGGTTCCGTCCATTCCGCCACGCCGTCCGGCTGCAACTCTTCAAAAACATCCCTGATTCCCAGAAGTGACTTTACATTACATAAGGTTGCCAGGGCTGTTTCCCATGAGTCCACCTTTACGTCACTGTAAAATCCCGTTATATCATCGACATATCCGAATTCATTCATTTCCACTCCACCGTAATACTTGTTGCCGCTGTTCATTTCATCCAGCTGCTCCAGCGAATAGTCCTCAAGGCTGTTTACATCTATGTCAATGATTCTTTTCACGGTGAGAGTAAAGGTTTTTCTGTACTTTTTCCCGTTGTAGCCCACATCTGCCGTAATGGTTACTGTTTTGTCCTCTTTCTGCCTTGTCACCTTCCCTTCACTGGTGATTACGGATTCATCCGATGAAGCCCAGATGGTATCCATTTCATCCGGCGCATGGTTGACAAAACGGACGTCCCTGGTCACGGACTTGTCCTGGTCTCCCCGGGCAAACTCTATCTCCATTTCTTCTGCCACTCTTGATTCATCCGTCCCCTCTTTCTCCCGGTCGCTTTCCGTTACCTCAATGACGGGGCTTTCCTCTGACATGGGTTCTGTTTCTGCTACTGCTTTTGCCTGCTCCGCCGCCTGCGTTATGCTTTCGCTGTCCTTTGCACTGCAGGAAACGGCAAGCTGGCTGGCAAGCGCCAGAACCAGCAGACATGTGATTTTTCTTTTTCCCCCGTATGATGAAATTTTCATGCTCTGTCCCTCCATATAAACGCCAAGCCCATCTGCCATAAGGCAGACGGACTGGCGCTGCATATACGCTCCTATTCTTTTACCGTGTTACCCAGTTCGTTTACAACTGTAAGTCTGCCGACCGCACTGTTGTATTTAAATACCGTCCAGATATTGCCCTTTCCTTCCTGTACTGTAAATGTATATGATGGGACTGTCTGGTTTCCCAAATCCCCCCTGACCATAGCCACCTGCATCATCCACATCCAGTTTTGCTATACATACATTAATTCGTAAACGAACACTGTATTGCGTCAACCACCCTGCCTGTTTTG
>CANOLA010000098.1 GCA_947566705.1 uncultured Lachnospiraceae bacterium
TCCTTTTACACAGAATCTGGTATTTAAGCGTGCACTGATTGAACAGATTGCGGAGGCTGAAAAAAAACTGAAGGACGGCGGTCAGAAAAAAAAGCTGGAGCTGACACCCGAACAGTATATTGCGTTTGAACGTAAGGAGTTTGAATTTGGTCATTTTCCCAAAAAATTCTTTGAACAGGGGAAAGAAATGATTGATAAACTGTTCGAGGAAAAGGAAACATATATTGACGGGCTTTTTGAATCCTGTTACCAGCATCAGAGGATGTATCCGTACCTGACGGAGGAATTTTCAGTTATGCCGCTGAATCTGACAGAAGATATTCTGCTTGTCCAGATTGATATGCCGGAACAGGGAATGGAAATCCCGTCCTGTTACAGGATTTATCTGTCATGGGATGTAAAGCAGGAAAAAGGACGTTATTTTACCGTTGAGCGGACGAAAGAAGACAATAAATGGCTGGTTGGTGAAATGGAAGCGGATTTTAAACATACCGGACATGGGGAAATTCCTGCCGGAGGAGCAGAAATGCAGAAGATTGTGGAGCTGCTGGAAATTAAATAATGCTGAACGGCTGAAGATACAGGGAAAGGAAGTTACAGAGTATGAAAGATTTATTAAAAAAGATGAAGGCTGATTTTATGTTGTCATCAGCACTGTGTATGATACTTGGCATTATTATTGTCATTTACAGGGATGGAGTAATTAATTTGATTGGCAAGATCATTGCGGTAATGATGATTGTAATTGGGATGATTTATCTGGGAAGTTTTCTGCTTGGCCTTGCTGCGAACAGTTTTTCCGTGGTAGCGGGAATTCTGGTTCTGGCGGCAGGAATCTGGGTGTTAAACCAGCCGGCAGCAGTTATGAGCCTTGTTCCGGTGATTATCGGAGTCCTGCTTTTGTTTCACGGAATCCGTGCTGTTATGGAAACTGTCAGTGCAAAGCGGATGGGATATACTTCGTGGGCTGTAAATCTGGTTCTGGCGGTTATCTGTATTTTATCCGGTCTGGTGTGTGTGTTTGATGCCTTCCATGTAGTGGAAAACGCCATGGTTCTGGTGGGAATCATACTGATTTTTAATGGTGCGTCAAATATCTGGATTGCGTCTGCCGCTGCCCGCGCTGCAAGGGAATATGACAGGCGAAACGGAACCATTGACGTGGAATTTGCAGAGGATAAGAAAAAATGAGACGGATGGAATTTAAGATGGAACGTCCGGGGCTTGCCAAAGCAGGCGACCGACTGAAAGTGACAGAGGGCAGACTTCCGACATCTTATTATTATATGATTGAACATGCAATTGCGATGTCCGGAAATTATGAGGTTGGTGAACGGTTAAAAAGCAGGGAAGGCGTTGTTGTCGAAGTCAAGGAAACGGATAAGGGGTTTTTTGTGACAATGGAATTTGATGAGTAAATGAGTTATAAAATCCAGTCCTGATAACCGATTCCTATAAATTTACCATCCCGGAAACCAATGCAGATTCCCTTGTCAATATTATCGCACCATCCGTAAAAGGCTATTTCAGGATAAGTCATTCTTCCGTCAGATGATGCTGCATCAGCTGTAACACTGATGGCTATGGAGAAAATGTCCACGTCGTTTTCCAAATCATTTTCTGTTATGTGTTTTTGTCCGATTTTATCATTTTCCTGATTATACCAGGTGAGAATTTCTTCTTTATAATCATTTATATTAATGTTTTCAATAAAACGGTTCAGACAGTTGATTTCCTCTTCACTTAATGCACCGTTTTCTTCTTCGTCCTCATAGAGGAGGTCAACAGAAAAAACAGTAACTGGTGTCTGCCTGCCAAATAAGTTAATTGTTATTTTGTCATTGTTATTTAAATTTTTAATCATTATTTTTCCATTCTGTTTAGATTTTCGGATACTGGTAATATGGGAATTATAGCATGGTCCCACAGAAATTACAATGGAGAAAAAAACAAAATTACTGACCGTTCAGGAAGGAATATGTCCGTTCAGGGAATCGGGGGTTGAAAAACTACAGATATAGGAATAGACTGCGAGGTGTAACGGCAGTCTTTTTCTTTGTTTAAAATTCGACAACAGACCAGGGGAAAAGACTGGAGACAGCAGGAATAACAGGTTTTGTCCGGATAACCCCTTTTCAGGCTTTCATGGGATTTCCGGATACAAAGAAGGAGACACAAATGAGAAGGTATCATACTATGGCGGCGGCTGGCTGCCTGAATCTGGCTTTCAGGAAAGTGTTTGGGGGGACATTAAAGAAAAGAAGGTTTGTCACAGTAAAGGGAGAGTATCCTTACCTGGTAAGAATGGCAGGGAATGAGGTTTTCATGTAATTGCATGTATGGATGAAGCATGTGACGAAGAGGGGTACCGGGAGTTTTCCGTACTGGGGGCTGCGGCAACCGTGTACCGTGGGGCACTCACCCTGGAGGACAGTCCGCGGAATAATGATTTCTGGCTTAAAGACCTTGGCACATTTTATGAAAAGATGAGCCGGAAAGGTTACGACAGAGAATACCATGCACGGCTGGTGTCATTTGTATACAGGGAAAATAATGCAGAAGACCTGGACAGAAAGATGGAACATGCGCTGCAGGAAACAGAAAAAATAATGCTGCCGGTACTGGATAAAGCAGTAAGTCCTGAGACATGCCTGGAATATTTATGGATGATGGATTTAATTGAACCCGCTGTACTGGAATATGATGAAAGTCTGGGAAAATTTGGGGAGTCGCAGTCAGAGGATGGGCTGTTACTGGTACAGACGGACAATCACGATGATTTTAGAAAACTGTCACAGAAACTGGTTAAACGAGACATGCAAAGAACCGGACGGGATTATGAGGGATTACTTTATGAACGTGAAAACCGCAGGCTTGACATTGTGTCGCAGAGGGAAGAGATATATGCTACTCCGGAAATTTATAAAAAAGCACTTGCTGAACTTGGGAGAAGAAAGAAGGAAAACCAGAAGTTCCTGAGGTTTTGCATGCAGAATATATAAGAAAAATTCATGGGTAAATAGGAAAATCTGATATGGTTTCCGCTGGTGCCGGCTGCAGCCGGCATCAGTAAAACGTAATCTGAAGTTATGAAAAAGTCTGATTTCGCTCCACAAAAATATTTACAATTTTTCTGATAAGCTCAAGGTCATCCGGGCTGCACAGACGCAGACTGTCTGCAATATCTTCTGGTACACTGTCTGAATGCATACTGCCAAGCAGCAGATAATCCGGGGTGACATCCAAAGCTTCACAGATATCCGTAAAGAAACCGATACTGGGATTCTGAGCCCCGGTTTCAATACCGGAAAGATGATTCGGGGATACGCCAAGGCTTTCTGCAAGCTTTTCCTGCGTAATGCCAAGTTCCTTTCGGCGAAGTTTGATTCTGTGCCCCATTTCTGAAAAACGGCTGTTCATGTTTGTATTCCTCCATTCCTAACATTTTAACAATGTAATTTTATTAATTTAACAATCTGATACAGATAAATTCTGCATAATGGATAATAATTCCAAAGAAGTGCAGATTTTATCTGAATGTGTCAGGGAAGGCGCAAAATTCAGCGACGCATTAGAAATGTAAAGTGGTAATTTTTATATAAACGTGGTAAAATAGACCAGATAAAAATATACGGCATTGAAATATATGAATCTGGAAACTGGATGCAGACGGATTTATATTGCGGGGACAGCGAATGATAAAAGAGATAATAATCGGTCTGTGTGATGATGATGAAAATATACACCGGATAATTGAAAAAATGGTAAAGGATTATGAAGTGAGCGTGGAAATTTCCACGAGCCTTGTCCACTTTATGTCTGCAGAGGAGTTTCTGGCGTTTAAAGGAAAGCTGGACATGGTGCTTTTGGATATTGATATGCCGGGCATGGATGGCATTGAAGCGGGACACCAGGCAAGACGTAATAATCTGCCATGCAGAATTGTGATGCTCACCGGAAAAACGGAACGCTTTAAAGAAGCATTTCCAGTCGGAGCGGTCGCATTTGTCACAAAACCAGTGGAGGAAACGGAACTGTTTGCGGCAATTGAAGAGGTAGAAAGACGGATGATCGGTGAGGACGTGGAGAATGTCTCGGATGGGGGAAAATGGCACTGCGTCCGGCAGAAAGATATATTGTATGTGATGGCGGATGGATCGCAGACACGGGTTTTTCTGGAAAATACCAGTTTCCGGAGCGAAAACTCCCTCGACTGGTGGGAGCAGGAGCTGGATGAACGGATGTTTTTCCGCACGCACCGCTCTTTTGTTGTGAATCTGGGGAAGATTCAAAGTATGGAGGGTACGCATCCGATAATGATTACCGGGGAAAAAATATCGGTTGCAAAACGGCGGAGGACAGTGTTTGAAAGGGCATATATGGAATATGACCTCAGATACAGATAGTGTGTCAGGGCATACAAAGGATGGGACATGGAATTACTGGAAAAATTACTTCTGGATGTATTGTACATAATTGAGCACGTATCGGTCTGTTATGTGGTTTTAAAGCAGCCGCTGGGGCTGCATGGGAAAAAGGAAAGGCTGTGGGGGCTGTTCATTTCGGTTTTCATTTATTGTTTACTGCTGTTTACGGTGGGAGAATCGAGTATTTTGCGGCTGGCTGTTGTATTTATGTTTTTCTATTATCTGTTTGGGCTGACTTTTGGCAGGACGGCGGCGGTTTGTGTGGTTTCGTCTTTGTTTTCTACATTGCTGGAAACAGCTGTGTCGGCTTTACAGACGGTTTATTTGAGCCAGGTGGAAGTGATAAGAATTACCATAGAGGTTCTTGTAGTGGTATGGTTGTATCATTTTGTATTTGGGAAAAAGTTTGAGGGAGAATTTTTTCAGTTTCCGCTGTTGTTGTGGTGGATTATGGGAGGGATTCTGTCTGTTTTGACATTGTCACTTGTGTTTCTAAAATTTGCTATAATTAAGTATGCGGGAAACTATAAAGCTATCATAACAGGAAACGTGTTAATATGTTTTGCAGGAGTGGCAGTTTGTGGATTAATGCTTGCAATGACCTATTACTTTAACAAAACTGCGTGTTACAGAAGCCAGAAAGAAACTGCTGAAAACTACAATGAACAGCAGAAAGAGTATTTTGAAAGGCTTCTGGAAAAAGAACAGGCAACCAGACAGTTCCGGCATGATATCATTGGGCATCTGCTGGTTGTGGAGAAAATGTGCAAAACAGGGGATGGTGTAAAGGCGGGGGAGTATGTAAACACACTGCTTGCAGAAGTATCTTCCGTTTCCAAAGCACAGTATGATTTGGGAAATGAAATTGTAAATGTCATCATCAATTATTATTTTTTCTCGGTGAAAGAGAGCTGTTCGATAAATGTAAATGGACATATGGGAGAGGAAACGGGGCTTTTGTCCAGTGACCTTTGTGTTCTGGTATCAAATCTGGCAAAAAATGCGGTGGAAGCGGTTATGCAGCTACCCGAGGAAAGGCGGGAAATCCGGTTTGAAGTGGCGCAGGGCAGGAATTATTTACATATAGGCATGGAAAATACCTGCACGGGAAATTTCTGCTGTGACAGGAATGGAAAACTGAAAACCACAAAGAAGGATACCAAAAACCACGGGTATGGAATGAAAAGTATTGAACAGATTACAGGAAAGTATGGAGGCAGGTTGGAGATTCAAAAAGATAATGGGAAATTTGCTGTAGATATTTTTCTTAAAATCAAATAAAAAAGTGAATAAACCAAAAAACAGGAAAAATCTGCCCGTTCAGGAAGGAATACGCCCGTTCAGGGAATCGGGGGTTGAAAAAAATGAAAGCCAGGAATAGACTGCTGAGTGTAACAGCAGTCTTTTTCTTTGCAAAGAATTATATTGGAAAAATGAATAAAGCAGGGAAAAGGCGTTCAGGCAGAAAATGAAAGGAGGGATTGAAAATGATATGCAGTGGATTAAAAATATTATTAGAGTTTGTCAGTAATCTTTGGAAGTAAAAGGCAGAAAGAAGTGGAGTGCAATTAAAACAAGGTGAATTTTAGGAGGAAAGTTAAGTAATGAAAAAAATAAAAATGAAGGACACAGCAAAGCAATTAGTTGCAGTAATACTGGCTTTTTTGATGTCACTGTCAGTACTGACGGATGCCATTACTGTAAAAGCGGAAGAAGCAGAAAACACAGCAGCGGAAACGGAAAGCGAATCCACAGGGACAGAAAGCACATCCACGGAGCAGGAAGATACAGAAGCAGAAAGCCCGGATGCCGGTACGGATAACACAGTATCGTATGAGGGCGAGGGATATGCCGTTACTTGTAACATCATAAACAGCTGGGGAGAGGGATACACGGCAGAGGTATCCATAAAAAACACCAGTGACAAAAAGATACACAACTGGAACCTGATGTTTGCCCTGGACGGGGAAATCACAGACATCTGGAATGCCAAAATCAGCAGCCGGAATGAGGATGGATTATACACCGTTGAAGGAGAGTCATACAATTCAAACATCAGCCCGGATTCAGCCGTAAGCTTTGGTTTTAATGCTTCCGGCAGCCAGGAGATACCAGAGTTTCATTTTTCACAGTCCGTACAGATGCCGGTGGAAGAAGGAGATTTTGAGGTTGATTATGCTGTGTCTGATGACTGGGAAACCGGATTTGTCGGGGAAATTGGAATCCTGAACAAGTCTTCCAAAAGTTTTAAGGACTGGTGTATAACATTTGACTGGGATAATGACATTGACGGCATCTGGAATGCGAAAATTGTCAGCCATGAGGAAAACCATTATGTCATAAGCTGTGAGGAATACAACCGGATTATTGAAGCCGGGCAGCGTGTGCAGTTCGGGTTTTCCTGCCCTTCCGGCAAAAGCAGCACCCGGCCGGAAAATATTGCGGTGACACATTTTACGGACGGCGATGGTAAGGTGGAAGACAACGGGGACGGTGAAGACGAAATAGACCCGTCAGAGGTTACGGAATATGTGGATATTGAATTCCGGAACGGAAACTGTGCGCAGTCCGTGCTTGACGACATGCGGTTTGTAAATTATGCGCCGGAGCTGCTGGATGTGGCATGGGTGTCATCCGATGAATCCGTGGTGACGAATGACGGGCACGTCACAAGGGGAGAGGAAGACCGGACGGTGACGGTTACGGCTGAAATCCAGTATAAAGGGAAGGATTACAGGAAGGAATTTACGCTTACGGTAAAAAGAAAGACGGATATTGACGTTGACACACTGCAGGACTATTCACTCAGCCAGCTGGAACAGATGAACAGCGGGGATGAGGATTATGACGTGGATGTGAATGATTACAGGTATCTGGAGAGCATATATGGAACTTACAGTGAGGTAAAAGTAGATTCATATGAAACAGCTTTGCTTTCTTTGTATAATATCAAATCGCTTCTGGGGATAGAAAATCCATTCGAGGAGCTGAAGGTGACGGATGTAAAAGCGGATGAAACAGGATATATTTTTAAATTTGACCAGATGTATAAGGGCTTGCAGGTTCTTGATAGTGGAATTACAGTTTCATCAGATGAAAATGGAAAGGTTGATTATTTGGATTCGGGTTATTTTCCGGTTTTGAATGAATTAAATATCAGCCCGGAAGTAACAAGAGAAGATGCTGCAAGACGGGCAGGGCAGGATGGATACAGGGAAGTGGAACCCGATGATGAAGAAGGGGAGCAGGCAGAACTGCTGGTATTTAACGAGTATGGAAAAGGAAGCCTTGCATGGAGTTTGTTTTGCCAGCATGAGGAAGAACCACAGGAGTGGTATGAGGTTCTGGTTGATGCACAGACGGGGGAATTGCTGGGAGCATATGATATGACTTGCAGCGCATATAAGGAGAAAACTGGGACTGATTTATTAAATAATCAAAGGCAATTTGGTATTAATAAAAAAGGATTTGATTTTATTAATCCAACCTATCGTCTGGAAGATACAAAACGTAATATAGAAATATATAATGCAAAGAATGGAAATCGCAGCAAAAATTCTAAGTTAATAGTAAAAAGTAATGATGTTTGGTCACCAACTGAAGTTTCCGCCATGGCTAATACAGAATACGTTTATGACAGTTTTAAACAGGAATTTGGGATGAAATCGTATGACTCCAAAGGTGCTACGATAAAGGTGTATATTTACACATCTATAGAGGATAATGCATATTGGAATGGTAAAGCTATATGGGTTGGAAAAGGGACAGAAAAGAGAAAAACATTTAAAGAAATGTCCCTGGCGGCTGGTGCAGATATTCTGGCGCACGAATTTACGCATGCAGTTGTAGGAAAGAAAACAAAATTAAGGGAAGTTGGGACAGTAGGAATTATAAATGAGGCATACGCCGATATTTTTGCTTGTTATGCGGAGGAAAACTGGAAAATAGGGGAGCAGGTGACACTTGGAGATTGTCTGAGAAATATATCTAATCCCATGGAGAGTGGAGATGCTGTGAAAGTCGATGATGATAACTTTATATCATACCATACTCTTAATAAGAATAATGACTGGGGAGGCGTTCATCAAAATTCTACCATAATCTCACATATAGCATATCGAATGGAAAAAGATAAATTTAAGGTGAGACCAAGGGATATATGGTATCTGTCATTATGTTTGGGTTATAAGAAACATTCGGATTTGTATGATGTGAGAAAAAATGTAGTGAAAGCTGCGCAAGATTTAAATTGTAGCAGAGCAGAGATAAAGAAAATAAACAGCTTTTTTGATGAAGCAAATATCAAAGAGGAGAATTGTAATGAGTCAACTGATTATTACAAGAAGCTGGACGAGGCATTGAAAAATAAATATTCTTCGAATTTAAATAAAGAAATTCAGATAACAGGTAAAATTGTGAAGGCAGACAAGGATTTTGATTTCAGCAACAACAAGGCACTTGATTCTGTGCAGGTAAAAAATTCTTCAGGGGAAGAAATTGCAAAAACGGACCAGAACGGATATTATCATGCAGATATTGAGGAAGAAAATCCGATGGTGATGCAGTTTTGCAAAAAAGGATATCTGGATGAGACCATGTACCTTGCCAGCGAAAGCATCATCGGGCAGGATACCCGCTACTGTGATTTGGTGGAATTAATACCGGAGAGTGAAAGGGGAAAAGGAAAGGCCGAAGGTTCCATAAAGGATGCAGTTACAGGAACCGGCATAAAAGGCTTGAAAATTTCTGTCCGGAAAGGTATAAATAATATATATACCAGTCCGGAAGCCACCCTTGAAACAGGGCAGGACGGCTGTTACCAGACGCCGGAGCTGGATGCCGGAAATTATTGCCTGGAAATCAGCTCCGGGGATGAGAAGTATATGTCAGCATACTTTAACATCAAGGTTTTTGGCGGGATGACACTGGAAGGTCAGGATATGAGCATATCCGATGCGCTGGAAGAACACCAGATGAGGGTGGTGCTGACCTGGGGAAGCATTCCGAGGGATCTTGATTCCCACCTGGAGGTTCATCTTTCAGACGGAAATAATGGGCATGTTTCTTACAAGGGGACGGAATATGTGTTGGATGGCACTTGCATTGCAAAACTGGATGTGGATGATATAAACGGATATGGTCCGGAAACCACTACCATATATGGCGATGAAACCGGGGATTACACATTCTATGTGGACAATTATAGCGAGGATGCCAATCTGGGAAATGGAAATGCCATGGTCAGGGTTTACCTGGGAAATCAGGCTGTCCCGACATACACATTTACCGTGCCGGACGGGGAAGGGAAAATCTGGACAGTTTTTAAATACAACAGCGCGGCAGGCAGGCTTTCAGTGGTAAATGAACTGGACAATGAAGTGAAGAGATAAATAAAAAACTGACAGTTGGAATTGGCTCGCATGGTAAAACCAGGCGGGCTGATACCCGTTTTAAAAAAAGAAAACAGAGGGAAACGGAAAAAGGCGGATGACCGAGGGAGGAAAAAATGAAGAAAACATACAGTGTTTGTATCATCGTTTTACTTGCAATATGGATGGGGCTGGTAATTGCCGAAAACGGGCTGACCAGACCGGAAGAGGGGAATCCGGCGGATGACAGCCTTCAGATGAAAGAATTATCCTGTCCGCCAGACGGGCAGATAAGCCTTGGCAGCATCAAGGAAGACGAAACAGTGCTTGCGCTCCATTATATAAACTTTGCATGGGGTTATCAGGAATTTTTGCTGGTGGCTGACAAGTCGGGCAGGTATAAATGCGTGGATTTTGATGAAGGGGAGGGACCGGAAGAAAATCTGCTTGCCTGCATGGATGCCTGCATGGGGGATGGGGACATCCCATACCAGAAACGCACCATGGAACTTTCCCGGAACCTCCTGGAAAAAGTAATCAGCACAGAGGATTTTGAACTGGAAAAAACCGGGGAGGCATACGATGCCGGAAGCCTGAGTTATTACAGTGTGTATGGAAGCGGAAAGGACCGGAAACTGGTGTGCATGCAGGAGGACGGGAATTCTGAATGGCACAGCAGTTTTTTTGAGGCAAGGGGAATCTGCGAAAAATTATATGAACTGTGCAAGTCTGCCCGTTAAAGCAGTGGACAATTAGCTCCACAAATCCGTTTTTCCGGCACATGGAGACCGAGACAGACTTTACAGTGCCAGACAAAGAAGGATAGTTGTCTGGATGAAATTATGTATATTCCAGGTGAAAATCTTACAGGGCAGGATATACGTTACTGTGAACTGGCAGAGTTAATACCGGAAGCGGACAAGGGAAAAGGAAAAGCGGACGGTTATATCCGTGAATCTGTTACCGGGGACGGAATAAAAGGATTGAAAATCTGTATCCGTAAGGGGATAAATAACATATACACTGCTCCGGAAGCCACCATTGAAACAGGCCAGAATGGTTATTACCAGACGCCGGAACTGGAAGCCGGGAATTACTGTCTGGAAATCAGTTCAGAAAATGACAGATACATGTCCTCATACTTTAACATAAAAGTATTTGGAAATATGTCAATGAAGAACCAGAATATGAGCATATCAGCTTCCCTTAAGGATAACCAGATGCGTGTGGTACTTACATGGGGAGCAAGACCGCAGGATTTGGATTCCCATCTGGATTACAGTCTTTCAAATGGAAAATCCGGGCATATTTTCTACAGGGAGAAGGAAAGTGTGTTAAATAATGTGTGCATAGCAAAACTGGATGTGGATGATGTGGACGGTTACGGTCCGGAAACAACCACCATTTATCATGATGAAACCGGGGACTATACATTTTATGTGGATGATTACATAAAAAGAAACGGTCTGGGTGACGGGAATGCCATGGTCAGGGTGTATTTAGGAAACCAGACAGTCCCATCATATACATTTACAGTACCGGAAGGAAAGGGCAATATCTGGACGGTATTTAAATACAACAGTGCGGTCGGCAGA
>CANOLA010000099.1 GCA_947566705.1 uncultured Lachnospiraceae bacterium
GGTGCATGGAAGCATAGTAAAGATTATCAGCATTTTGAAAAAGAGTTCCCATAGCCGTTATCAAAAACAATTTTTACAAATGAAACCAGCGATTGTTGAAATAAAAGTAAAACTTTTGAAATAACAGTTGACATCCCAAGAAAAAGTGATTATAATAAGCTTAACAGTTATCGAAACAACAAAAATGTTTTTGAAACAACAATGATTACTGTAAAACAGTTATTGAAAGGGGTGTCGCTTTATGAAAGCAAAAGGAGTAAGGTTACATGCAGCAAATGATCTGAGGCTTGAGGAATTTGAGCTTCCAGAGATTACGGATGATGAGATTCTCGTGAAGGTGGTTTCAGATAGTATCTGTATGTCAACGTACAAATGTGCGATTTTAGGCACAGAGCACAAAAGGGTCCATGATGATGTGGATAAGCATCCGGCAATCATGGGACATGAATTTGCAGGGGATATTGTGAAGGTGGGAAAGAACCACCAGAACCAGTTTAAAGAAGGGATGAAATTCACCCTGCAGCCTGCATTAAACTATAAGGGGACGATGTGGAGTCCGGGATATTCCTATGAATTTTTTGGCGGGGATACCACCTACTGCGTGATTCCTGCCGAGGTTATGGAACTGGGCTGTCTGCTGGAATACAAGGGCCGTGCATACTACGAGGCTTCCCTGGCAGAGCCGATGTCATGCAGTATTGGTGCGTTTCATGCGGCATACCATACGCAGATGGGCGTGTACGAGCACCAGATGGGCATTAAGGAAAACGGAAAGCTTGCAATTATGGCAGGAGCCGGACCGATGGGGCTGGGAGCGCTGACCTATGCACTGCACTGTGACAGACGTCCGTCCATGGTGGTAGTGACGGATTTAAACCAGGAGCGTCTGGACAGGGCGGCAGAGCTGTTTCCACCGGAAGATTATAAAGGGGAAGGAATTGAACTTCATTTTGTAAATACCGGGAAATCAGAGGATGCCATAAAGGAACTTCTGGAGATTTCCGGCGGGATGGGATATGACGATGTTCTCTGCTATGCTCCGGTGGCAGCAGTTGTGAAACAGAGCAGTGACATTCTCGGAAGGGACGGCTGCCTGAACTTTTTTGCAGGACCGACGGACAAGGCGTTTAGCGCAACGATGAATTTTTATGACGTACATTATAATTCCACCCATGTGATGGGGACGACCGGGGGCAATACCGCGGACATGATTGAATCCCTGGAGCTGACGGCAGCAAAACGCATTGATCCTTCGGTAATGGTAACGCATATCGGAGGACTGGATGCAGCAGCGGAAACGACTTTGCACCTGCCGGAGATACCAGGTGGAAAGAAGTTAATTTACACACATCTTTCCATGCCGCTGACGGCGCTTGCAGATTTAAGAAAAGCAGGGGAAGAAAGAAACGACGCGCGTTATAGTGCACTGGCGGATATTGTTGATGAACATAAAGGACTGTGGTGTCCGCAGGCGGAAGAGTATCTGCTGGAGAATTTTATTACGGACTAACTGGTAAATTTCTCCCACGGATTTTGACATGCAGCATCACGTCAGTGTGTACTAATGTTCAACAGAGGGGAGAAATATTATGGATGCAATGGAGACACGCAGAAACCAGATTACAGAGCTGGTAAACCAGAATGAATATGTAAGGTTTTCACAGATAAAAGAATGCTTTCCGGATGTTTCAGAGATGACACTGCGGACGGACTTAAAGGTTCTGGACCAGGAGAAAAAGATTGTGAGAATCCACGGGGGGGCAAAATCCGTGCAGATGGTAATCGGTACGGATGATTACCTGACAAAACGTGCCATACGAAATCTGACGGAAAAAGAAGAAATTGCAAAAAAGGCAGTGAAGATACTTGAGCCAAATACAGCAGTATTTCTGGATTCCGGAAGTACGACAACGGAAATGGCACGCTGCTTTCCAAACCAGTCCAACCTGATTTACACGACGGGGTTAAGCTGCGCAACGGAGCTTGCGAAGCTGTCAGAGCCGGAAGTGGTGATTCCGGGGGGAAGGCTGAACCGCTACAGCATCAGCGTCTATGGTACATCCGTTGTCCAGGAGCTGGAACGGGTGAATTTCCAGCAGACGTTTCTGGGAATCACAAACTATACGAAGGAAACCGGATTTACCTGCGGCAACAGCGAGGAGGCAGTTTTAAAACGCACGGCAATCCGGCAGGCGGGGCAGGTAATCGTTCTGATGGATTCCACGAAGCTGGGGGTCAGGGGCACGTATTCCATCTGCAGCCTGGAGGATATTGACATTATCGTATCCGATGGGAATCTGCCAAAGGATTTTCTGATGGAATGCAAACTTCATAATGTAGCTGTATACTAAAAAATTTTTCTGTGGGAAAGCTCTGTAATTTCTGTACGGTCTTCGGGGGATGATGTTCGAAGGAGGAGGGTTTTTCTATGAAAAACAAAGTGCAGAAATTTGGGAAATTTTTATCGGCAATGGTTATGCCGAACATCGGTGCGCTGATTGCATTTGGCTTTCTTGCCGCACTGTTTATAGATACCGGATGGATACCGAACAAAAATTTCAGTACTATGGTATCACCGATGCTTACCTATCTGATTCCGATTCTGATTGCCGGTACCGGCGGAAAAATGACCGGCGGGGACAGGGGACAGGTGGTTGGCGCGATTGCCGTTGTCGGGGCAATCATGAGCAATACCGATATTACGATGCTGATGGCGGCAATGTTAATGGGACCGCTTGGGGGATTTTGCATCAAACAGTTTGACAAGTTTATGGAAGACCGTATGCCGGCTGGTTTTGAGATGTTAATTAACAACTTTTCCGCAGGCATTATCGGACTGGTTCTGGCACTGCTTGGATATGTGGCGATTGGTCCGTTTATGAGCCTGATTCTTACTATTTTGTCAGCAGGCGTTACGTTTTTGGTCAATCATGGACTACTGCCGCTTGTTTCTATATTTATTGAGCCGGCAAAGGTACTGTTTTTGAACAATGCCATTAACCACGGAATTTTTACACCGATTGCAACCGCACAGGCGAACGAGCTTGGAAAATCCATTATGTATATGCTGGAGCCAAATCCTGGTCCTGGACTTGGGGTACTGCTTGCCTATATGTTTTTCTGTAAGGACAAAACGACAAGACAGTCCGCACCGGGTGCAGTGATTATCCACCTGTTTGGAGGTATTCACGAGATCTATTTCCCGTACATACTGATGAATCCGCTTGTCATTGTTGCACCGATTCTGGGAAATATGGCAGCAATTTTCTGGTTTAACCTGACCGGATGCGGACTCAGGGGACCTGCTTCGCCAGGTTCTATTATCGCCTACTTGATGATGACGCCGGGAAGCGATATGTGGAAGGTCATCGTTGGCGTGATACTATCAGCCGCGATATCATTTGTAATTTCGGTACCGATTGTGAAAATGGCGGGTGGAAAGAGTCTTGAGGACGCGCAGAAGGAAATGGCAGCAAAAAAGGCAGAGGCGAAAGGGCAGCCGGTTCCGGCGCAGGAAGTAAAAACGGAAGGCATTAAAAAGATTATCTTTGCATGTGACGCAGGCATGGGTTCCTCTGCAATGGGCGCTACAAAGTTCAGAAAACGTCTGGAAGCTGTCAGACCGGATATTAAGGTGACAAATACTTCTGTGGACAATATTCCGTCAGACTGCGACATTGCCATTGTGCAGGTGACACTTGTGGAACGTGCCAAAAAGTCCGCACCGCAGGCCGGGATAATTACGATTGGAAACTTTTTAAGTGACCCGAATCTGGATAAACTGTACGAAAAGCTTGTGAATGAGAAAAAAGAAAAAGCCTCAGCGAAAGAGACAGAAGAAACGGAAAAAGCAGAAGTGACGGAAGTTGTGGACGGAGAGGAATCCCGGAAACCGCAGGTAATCGTGGCAGAGGGAATCCGGCTGAACCAGACGCCGGTTTCCAAGGAAGAAGCGATTCAGGCGGCGGGGGAACTGCTTGCACAGCTTGGTTACGTGGATATATCCTATGCGGACGCCATGCAGGAGCGTGAAAAAATTGTTACTACCTATATGGGCATGGGAGTTGCAATCCCGCATGGAACGACGCAGGCAAAAGGAACCGTAAAGAAAACAGGAATTGTGCTTCTGCAGTATCCGGACGGTGTGGAATTCGGGGACGAAAAGGCACAGCTGGTATTCGGCATTGCCGGAATCGGGGATGAGCATCTGGACCTGCTTGCAAAAATCTGCGAAATGCTTGAGGATGAGGAACTGCTTGAGACGCTTAAGACAACGGCAGATGCAGACTGGGTACTGGAAAAACTGACATAAGATATGTCTGTGTATCAGATGAAAGGAGGGGTGACATGATTTATACAGTTACATTTAATCCGTCGCTGGATTATATTGTATCGGTTGATGATTTCCAGCTTGGAAAGACAAATCGTACCGCATCAGAGCTTATGTTTGCGGGAGGAAAGGGAATTAATGTTTCCATCGTTTTAAAAAACCTCGGATTAGACAGTACGGCGCTTGGATTTACAGCCGGGTTTACGGGGGAGGAAATTGCAAAACGACTGGAGGATGACGGTATCCGCACGGATTTTGTGAATGTCCCGGAGGGGATTTCCAGAATTAATGTGAAGCTGAAAAATATTGACGGGACAGAAATAAACGGCATGGGTCCCAAGATTGGACCGGAGGCTCTGGGAAAGCTTCTGAAGCGGCTTGAAAAGCTGGAAGCAGGCGATGTCCTGGTACTGGCGGGCAGTATCCCTAAGTCTATGCCGGACGATATATACCGCGGTATTTTAAAGCGTCTGGACGGAAAAAATATTCTGACTGTCGTGGATGCGACAGGGGAGCTTCTGGTAAACGTGCTAAATCATCATCCGTTTCTGATAAAGCCGAACAACCATGAGCTGGGTGAGCTGTTTGGTGTGGAAATCGCCACAAAGGAACAGGCAGCTCCCTACGCCAGAAAGCTTCAGGAAAAAGGCGCAAAAAATGTGCTGGTTTCCATGGGGGGACAGGGAGCCGTATTTTTAAGCGAAACAGGAGAACTTTTTATGGCGGAGGCCCCAAAAGGAGAACTGAAAAATTCGGTAGGCGCCGGGGATTCCATGGTGGCAGGTTTTATTACCGGATGGATGCAAAAAGGCAGTTACGAGCACGCATTCCGCATGGGGGTTTCCACGGGAAGCGCAAGTGCATTTTCGGATAATCTTGCTACAAAACAGGAAGTGGAAGCGGTTTATGCAAAATGTGAAGTGAAAAAGATAAATTAAGAATAAGGGACGAAGGAGGAACTTACTATGAAGGAATTTACTTATGTAATTACGGACCCGGAAGGCATTCATGCACGTCCGGCAGGGGAACTGGTTAAAGCGGCAAAGGAATATGCCAGCACCATTAAGATTGTAAAAGACGGAAAAAGCGGTGACTGCAAAAAGATTTTCGGTATCATGGGACTGGGCGTAAAAAACGGCAATGAGGTAACGATTACCGTTGAAGGAGAAGATGAAGAAGCAGCATTTGAGGGTATTATGAAGTTCATGCAGGAGAATTTGTAGGAGGGCAGGCATGGGCTTCCGATGTTCAAAAATTGTGTCAAGTTTTGAGTAAAAACTTGACATGCAGCGTCGGACCTTCGCCGCAGGCGAATTTATAATGGTCCGATGTTCAAAAGAAGGGGGCATATGTATGGAGGTTTTTAACGGTAAAAGCGTTTTTGGCGGAATTGCCATTGGAAAAATCTACATTTACCAGAAAGGGGAACAGCAGGTCAGGCGAATACGGGTAGACGATACGGCGCAGGAAAAGAGCAGATACCGTGCCGCTTCCGGGGAAGCCATGAAGCAGCTGCAGGTACTGTATGAGAAGGCACTGCAGGAAGTCGGCGAAGAAAATGCAGCAGTTTTTGAGGTTCACCAGATGATGCTGGAGGACGATGATTTTGTGGAGTCCGTGGAAAACATTATTGATACCCAGGAGGTTAACGCAGAGTATGCAGTAGCGGTTACCGGGGATAATTTTGCACAGATGTTTGCGGCAATGGATGACGATTACATGAGGGGGCGCGCGGCAGATGTAAAGGATATTTCCGAACGTCTGATTACGGTTTTAAGCGGCAGCGCCGCCGGAGGAATCCAGTCGGATGAACCGGTGATTGTGCTGGCGGACGATCTTGCACCGTCTGAAACGGTGCAGATGGACAAGGACAAAGTGCTGTCCTTTGTGACAGTGCATGGTTCCTTAAATTCCCATACGGCAATCCTGGCACGAACCATGGGGATTCCGGCACTGGTTCAGACAGGAATTTCGCTGGATGAAGCACTGGACGGTAAAATGGCAGTCGTGGACGGCACGAAAGGCTGTATTTATGTAGAACCGGACAAAGATTATCTGGCACAGATGCAGGCACAGAAAAATAAGGATGAAGAACAGAAGGAACTGTTACAGACCTTAAAGGGCAGGGAGAATGTGACGATTGACGGACAGAAGGTCATGCTTTATGCAAATATTGGAAACATGAAAGACCTGGGGGCTGTCCTGCAGAATGACGCCGGCGGTATCGGACTTTTCCGGAGTGAATTTATTTACCTGGAATCAGAGGATTTTCCAACGGAGGAAGAGCAGTTTGCAATCTATAAAAAGGTTGCGGAAACAATGGCAGGAAAGCGTGTCATTATCCGCACGCTGGATATCGGCGCTGACAAAAAATGCGACTATTTTGAGATGGAGCATGAGGAAAATCCGGCACTCGGCTGCCGTGCTATCCGCATCTGCCTGACGCGCCT
The DNA here is from genome assembly GCA_947566705.1 of uncultured Lachnospiraceae bacterium. Classification (GTDB taxonomy): domain Bacteria; phylum Bacillota; class Clostridia; order Lachnospirales; family Lachnospiraceae; genus Roseburia. The sequence goes on from CANOLA010000099.1 coordinate 6,781, forward strand.
GGAAATATTTAAAACCCAGCTGCGCGCGCTGTTACGCGCCAGCGCATTTGGAAATATCGCGATTATGTACCCGATGATTACCAGCCTTAAAGAGGTACATAAGATTAAGGAAATCATGGCGGAGGTAAAAGCGGAACTGACGGCACAGGGCATCAGCTACGGAAACCCGCCGGAAGGAATCATGATTGAAACCCCGGCTGCTGTAATTATCAGTGAACAGCTGGCAAAAGAGGTGGATTTTTTTAGTATCGGCACCAATGACCTGACGCAGTACACGCTGGCAATTGACCGCCAGAATTCAAAACTGGACGATTTTTATGACAGCCACCATCCGGCAATTCTGGAAATGATCCGCATGGTGACAGAGAATGCGCACAAGGCAGGCATCTGGGCAGGTATCTGCGGGGAACTTGGGGCGGACCTTACGCTTACAAGGGATTTCCTGGCTATGGGCGTGGATGAGTTGTCTGTGTCACCGGGGAGGATTTTGCCGGTGAGGAAGATTGTGCTGGAGACGGATGTGGCGGAATATAGGAAGGAAAAAGGGATGGAGAACTGAAAATAGAATAAGGACAGATAGAGTAGGGGAAAGCAGCTTCCTGGGAAACCGGGGGCTGCTTTTTTTAGAATAAAAGTTTTGAATGCGGGAAATACAAGGCATTCCATCTATCAGTATTTTTTGTAAATATCCCCACGGTTCCCGGCATCCACAACATAGACAATTAATTTTCCATTATCCACTGAATAGATGATTCGATATTCGCCAATTCGCAATCTCAATAATTCATCATGCCCTTTTAATTTCTTAATATCTTCACCATTTGGAAGATGTTCTATTGCATATACAATCCGTTTTCTTTCATTTATGGGTAACTTGTCAATGAATTTTTTAGCTTTCTTTTTGATGATAATTTGATACATCAATCAAGCCCCCATTCTTTCATACATTCTTCAAGCGGAATTTCTTCTTTGTCTTCGTCTGGTGCATTTTCATAATTTTCTATCATTCTTTGACAAAAGAGATCGTCTGCTTCTTCATCAGCTGCTACTCCCTGAACGTATGCAAGTACATAACCAATTTTATAATCTGGAATAATGTTTAAAAGTTCAATAATTCTTTCTTTATTGCTCATTCCATTTCCCTTCTTTCTCAATTGATAATTACATTATAGCAGATTATGCCTCTTTTTCAATCCATTTATCCACACCATATGATCAACGTTTACTTGGTAGTAACGTGAAAATGAAAAAGAAAATGGGGTGGAGGATATTTACTTGAGGTGGAAGATAAATTATAATGAAAATATGGGTTGGTGGAAGTATAAATATATGGAAAGTGAGGACTGATATGTCGTCTGTTACCGTAAGAATCGGGGAAATCAAACAGCCAAGGGGAGGGTATGTCAAACCATCAGAGTTTGAAATAATTAAGCTTGATGATGGAGTTATATTAAATCCGGATGAAAATATTCATGGAACTATTACTGGTATGGCGGTGGATTATCTGACGAGATTTGCCATGGGAGAAAATGCCGCTGATGCGTTTGCCATTTCTGTTCATGGTGCTGCTATTGCAGAAAAATTAGGAGTCGGTGGTTCGTTGGAGGTGGCAGAAGAATTGTTGAAAGGAATCAGGGGACTGGATGATGAATCTATTATAAATGCCTGCAAACTGGTAACGTTTGATGCATGGCGCAGAAATCCTGCAGGCGCAATGATGGGAAAAGGTTATAATGATATAAATCCGGATAAAGATACAATTCAAAATATACATACATTTGTAAATCGCAGTATCACATTCTGGGAGAAATACGGACCGATAGTAAGGGATGGCTTTACATTTGAACCAGCTGATGCTGATAAAGAAGAATATGAACGAATGAGAGAAATGCATACCAGCAATTTCGGAGGTTATACAGCAACTGTCGATTCCGGTGACGGGGATTATCTTACTAAAGATACTTTATGGGATTTTAAAGTGACAAAATCAAAGCCGGCAGCCAAACATACTTTACAGCTTCTTATGTACTGGATTATGGGACAGCATTCAGGTCAGGAAATATATAAGGGAATTACAAAGCTGGGGATATTTAATCCAAGGCTGAATATAGTTTATCTGCTTGATATATCAAAGGTGTCCGGTGATATAATTAAGGAAGTAGAAGAAAATGTGATATGTTATTAGATCAGGAAAGAGAGGATTTTAAATGGCAGACAATACAAAAGCCAATATCGGATTTGAGAAACAGTTATGGGATGTTGCCTGCGTGCTGTGGGGACATATTCCTGCGGCTGAATACCGGAAGATTATTGTAGGACTTATCTTTTTGCGGTATATATCAAGTGCATTTGAAAGAAGATATAAAGAACTTGTGGAAGAAGGCGATGGATTTGAAGATGAACGGGATGCCTATACAATGGAGAATGTCTTTTTTGTACCGGAAAAAGCAAGATGGAGTACGATTGCATCAGCAGCACATACACCTGAAATTGGTACGGTGATTGATAATGCCATGAGGGAAATTGAGAAAGAAAATTCGTCCCTGAAAAATGTTCTTCCGAAAAATTATGCAAGTCCGGATTTGGATAAACGGGTGCTCGGTGATGTTGTGGATATTTTCACAAATAATATTGATATGAGTGACACAGAATCAAATGAAGATTTGCTGGGACGCACATATGAATATTGTATTGCACAGTTTGCGGAAAAAGAGGGCGTTGGCGGTGGGGAATTTTATACGCCGTCCAGCATTGTTAAAACGCTGGTTTCAATTTTAAGGCCGTTTGAAAACTGCCGTGTGTATGACTGCTGTTGTGGTTCTGGGGGAATGTTTGTGCAGAGTGCAAAGTTTATTCAGGCACATAACGGTAAAAGGGGTGCAATTTCCGTGTATGGGCAGGAAGCAAATCCGGATACTTGGAAAATGGCAAAAATGAATATGGCAATCCGCGGTATTGATGCTGATTTTGGACCGTATCATGCAGATACATTTACGAATGATCTGCATCCGACATTAAAAGCAGATTTTATCCTTGCCAATCCGCCGTTTAACTATCACCCATGGAATCAGGACCAGCTGTTGGAAGACAAACGATGGAAATATGGTATCCCGCCTGCCGGAAATGCCAACTATGCATGGATTCAGCATATGATTCACCATCTTGCCCCGAATGGTAAAATCGGACTGGTACTGGCAAATGGAGCACTTTCCACCCAGACCAGCGGAGAAGGTGAGATTCGGAAAAAGATTATTGAAGATGACCTTGTGGAAGGAATTGTCGCAATGCCGACACAGCTTTTCTACAGTGTTACAATACCCGTCACCTTATGGTTTATTACGAAAAATAAACAGCAGAAAGGGAAAATGCTTTTTATTGATGCTCGGAAAATGGGACATATGGTTGACCGTAAGCACCGTGATTTATCGGATGAGGATATTAAAAAACTTGCAGATACATTTACGGATTTCCAGAATGGAACGCTGGAAGATGTGAAAGGGTTTTGTGCAGTGGCTGATTTGGAGACAATTGCGAAACAGGATTATATTCTCACGCCGGGGCGGTATGTGGGGATTGAAGAACAGGAGGATGACGGGGAGCCGTTTGAGGATAAAATGAAAAGGCTTACTTCGGAACTGTCGGGACTGTTTGCGAAGGGGCATGAACTGGAGGACGAGATACGGAGGAAGCTGGGGGCGATTGGGTATGAAATTTGATGATAGTATGTTATATAAGATTCAATCAGTCTTAAAAGGAACAAGATATTCGTTGTTTGAACTGGCAACCTGGAAGAATGGACTGGCTTTTAAGAAAATAAATTTTTCTGATACGGGGATACCGATTATTAAAATAGCTGAGCTTAATAATGGTATTGGAACAACTACAGCATACACAGAACAAGTTTTTTCGGAAGATGTACATTTGCATAAGGGTGACTTGTTGTTTTCGTGGTCAGGTAATCCACAGACATCTATAGATATTTTCCGTTTTAAATTATCAGAGGGATGGTTAAATCAGCATATTTTTAAGGTGACACCTAATGAAGAACTTGTTGATTTTGATTATTTTTATTATGTAATGAAATTTTTGAAGCCATATTTCAAACAAATTGCAGCTAATAAGCAGACAACGGGATTGGGACATGTTACTATAAGTGATATAAAAAGATTAAACCTTATTATACCGGATTGTGATGTACAAAAGCAAATTGTATCAGTGTTGAAGCCTATTGATGATAAGATTAACTGTAATGATGCGGTAAACGATAATTTA
>CANOLA010000100.1 GCA_947566705.1 uncultured Lachnospiraceae bacterium
CTATGCAAATGCAAATGATATGTGGAGTTTCCTTGCAAAAGGTGACTTTACTGTGGATGCACAGACCAAACTGCAGGCACAGAAGGATATTGCAGAGGATGGATACTACGGAGTAAAGCAGACTTCCGAGCGTTTATTCGATTTTGCAAGCGCCCTTGCAGGGGATGATGTGGAAAAGATGAAGAAGATGCAGGAAGCAATGCAGAAAGGCTTTAAGCAGGCAACCGGAGCATGGGGAAAAGAGCTTCCGGATATCTGCAAGCAGACAATGGATGCAGCAAATAAGAAGTTTGAAGATTATTATGCATCCAAAGAGACTGCAGCAACAGAAGAATAAATGAAGACATTTGAAAACGGATTCCGTGGGGAATCCGTTTTTTATGTTAATAAATCAGATATACATATACTTAAATCTTCATAAATGCATGCAGGGACATAATCATCAAAGCTGTACTGCATGGACTCTTTTTCAAATTCAAAATCAAAAACATTTACGATGCGTGTTTTCGGGTTTACAATCCAGTATTCCCGCACACCGGCTGAGCGGTATTTGAAAAGTTTTATTCCGTAGTCCATGCGTTCCGTACTTGGTGATATAATTTCAATAATCCAGTCAGGCGCGCCGTTGCAGCCCCTGTCATCCAGTTTGTCTTTGCTGCATATCACAGAAATATCCGGTTCCACATAGGTTTTGTCATCCCTGTTCAGAAATACGGCAAATGGCGCTGGGAAAACCCTGCAGATTCCGTTTTTGGAACGGATATAATTTCCTATTGTCATGGTAAAACCACTGACGAGCTGCTGGTGTGTGGTGTTGGGCGGAGCCATATTGTAAATCTGTCCGTTAATCAGTTCTGCCCGCTGTCCTTCCGGCAGGGCGTAGATGTCTTCGATTGTATGAATTTTTTCCTGCGGTACTGCCATAGTTTATGCCCCTTTCCTATTGTGTTGTTGTAAATAATTTTATCATAATAAGGAGTTTATGACAACTTATAACCGCAGTTTTCCGGCAGATACGGCATGATATCTTAATCAAATCTTAATCAGTTACCCAATTGGAAATTAATATGGGAAACGTTATAATAGCTTATGTAACAGTTTCGTACGACAGAAGACGATATCCCTGCCATGCGGGAGTATTATTTTTATGGGGAGAGTGTGAACATGTACAGTATTTTAATCTGTGATGATGAAAAGGATATTATTTCTGCGCTTGAAATTTATTTAAAGAGCGACGGATACCATGTACTGAAAGCGTATAACGGCATGGAAGCGGTTGAAATCATGAAAAATGAGCAGGTGCACCTGGTTCTGATGGATATCATGATGCCGGAAATGGACGGGATTGAGGCAATGGTAAAAATCCGTGAGCTGTCCAATGTTCCGGTAATTCTTCTGACCGCAAAAGGAGAGGATACAGACAAGGTATTAGGCCTGACGGTGGGGGCAGATGATTATGTAACGAAGCCGTTTAACCCGGTCGAGCTGCAGGCGAGGGTAAAATCCCAGCTCAGACGCTACATGCAGCTTGGAAGCGGACAGGAGGTAAAGGAAAAGCTTAGGTCGGGAGGCATAGAAATGGATGACAGGTCCAAGGAAGTGTTTCTGGACGGCGAGCTGGTAAACCTGACGCGGACGGAGTATGATATCTTAAAATTTCTGATGGAGCACAAAGGAGAGGTGTTTTCCCCGGATGAAATTTATGAGGCGGTCTGGCATGACAGCGCTTATGGTGTGGAAAATACTGTCGCAGTGCATATCCGGCATCTCAGGGAAAAAATAGAATATAATCCGGCGGAACCGCGTTATTTAAAAGTGGTATGGGGACGGGGATATAAACTGGAGGAAATCTAAAATGGAAGAAGAAAAAACTGTAAACACAAACCAGACGGAAGAAATGGAAACGAAAGAAACAGTGGAAAATACAGAAAGAAAAAAGGAAAAAAGAAAGGACGGGCAGGAAAAGAAAAATCTGTTCCGCCGCCAGTGGCTGAAAATTCCTGCGTTTATTTTCTGTGTGCTTAGTGTTTTTGGCATGATACTGGGCGGTCTGGGAATGGCCATGGCATGGGGGAGCGACCTGCGGTCAGACAAAGTACAGACAGAAATTGAAGCGGCGATTCTGGAAGCCTACGGGCAGATTCTGATTCAGGATACAGGAATGTATGAAAACCGTGATATAGAAGGAGGGCTGGACGGACTGGCTGGCGGAAGTATCCGCTATACCGTTACCAGTTCCCGGAAAGGACAGAAAGAAAAGGTGCTTTATTCCAATGCACCGGAGATTGGCAGTGAAAACTGCATGGTGGCAGTATCAACCGAAAATAATTCCGAGAATTACCGGAGAGAATACAATGTGGATTCGTTTTACGGACTGCTTTCAAGTATATGTTTCTCAAAAGGCTATTATGTGGGGCATACAGAATCCGAGGCCGAAATTGAAGAGTTTGTGTATGCAGGGGACAAAGGCCTGTTTTACTGTTATGCAGGAGGAAAATATTTTCTGATGCCTGAATTTTTTCTGACAACTGTTGGTGAGCAGGATGATATGGAGTATTTATACCAGCTTACCGAAAAAAACGGAACATATTTTTATGTGTGCGAGAATGCAGATGTTAATCAGAGGGTTACGGATGAAACTGCGATAGAGTCGTGGATAAATGATGGGTATTCCATCAGTTTTGCAGGGGATAATTTTGATTTCAGGACTGTGGACAGCAGGGAATTTCCGGCGGATTCCGTAATGGAATATGGAAAAGATTATACGGATTATGATATTAATGTGCATGACATGACATTTTACTACCATTCCTTACAGGACGAAAATATGTACTCCGTTTATCTGAGCTGCGGGGAGGTTCTGGCGGGAAAGACATTAAACAATGGCGTGAAGGATTATTTTGCGGAGGGGAAAAAATTCTCTGCTTTTGTTTCAGGAATTATGCGCTTCCACGGAGGAATCATAGTGGGGTCCCTTGCTGTTTTTGTCATCTGTTTCTGTTATCTCATGGCGGCGGCGGGAAAACGCAGGAAAGACAACCGGGTAGTGCCGGGCGTCTTTGATAAAATTCCATTTGGAATACTTACCATGACTGCAGGCGGGGCATTCCTGCTGCTCGCAGGCGGTCTCTGGGCAGGAATGACAGAATATACGGAATTTATCAGTACATCCCCTGCACTGTGTGTGGCGGGAATTACGGTTCTGGTCGGTATCGGAATCGGTTACTGTATGAGCATTGCAGTAAGGATTAAAACAAAAAATTTCTGGCGGTACACGGTTTTGTATTACGTGCTTCGTCCGCTTAGGGCGGCTGGAAATAAAATACGCAGCAATGTGCCGTTGTTTGTTAAGGGAATACTGATTTTAACCGGAATTTCCTTTGTTGAATTTCTGGTGCTGATAACCGGGGATTTTGGAGTGGTATTTGGATTCTTTTTCTTGTATAAAATTGTGGAATACCTGGTGCTTATTCATATTTTATACCAGATTGACCAGATTGACAAAGGTGCGATGCGTACTGCAACAGGAAATTACAGTGAGCAGATTCCGGCAAAGAAGATGCTGTGGGAATTCAGAAAGATAGCGGAAAATATCAACCATGTAAGTGACGGGATTTCGGTTGCAGTGGAGGAAAAAATGAAAAGTGAACGCTTTAAGACCGAGCTGATCACCAATGTTTCCCATGATATTAAAACGCCGCTGACATCAATCATTAATTATGTGGATTTAATAAAAAAAGAAGAAATCGAAAGTCCGGTCATGCAGGAATATGTGGAAGTGCTCGACCGTCAGTCACAGAGACTTAAAAAACTGATTGAGGATCTGATGGAGGCATCCAAAGCGTCAACCGGAAACCTTCCGGTTCATATGGAACTGTGCGATGCAACAGTGATGCTGACGCAGGTCATCGGGGAATTTAAGGAACGCGCCGAGGCAAACCAGCTGGAGCTTGTGGTGGAAAGTCCCAGGCCGCCGGTAAATATTATGGCGGACGGCAGGCACCTGTGGCGGGTAATTGACAATCTTATGAGCAATATTTGCAAATATGCGATGCCGGGTACGAGAGTGTACATTAATCTGGAGCAGTTTCACGGAATGGTAATTATGACATTTCGCAATATTTCAAAGTCAAAGTTAAATATCAGCAGTGAGGAGCTGATGGAGCGTTTTGTGCGCGGCGACAGTTCAAGAAACACCGAAGGCAGCGGACTTGGACTTTCCATTGCCCAGAGCCTGACAGGATTAATGAATGGAAATATGGCAGTCCAGATTGACGGGGATCTGTTTAAGGCGATTGTCAGTTTTAATGAAGTGGTGAATAATAAACAGTGAATAAACTCCCTTTTTCTGGTATACTGGAAAAAGGGAGTTATTTATTTTCAGAAAGGCTGCCGGGCAGGAGAAGTAAATGGGAAAGAAAATTATTATTCTTAATAAAACCGGTTTTGTCTGTTTTTTGGTATATATGGCAGTATTTTTCGGAATGCTGGCGGCAATGAATGAATTTTTTACAGACCGGTTTGTCGTGGAGGCTGATACATTAGTACAGCTTCTGGAAGGGTATGGAAAACAGCAGCTGTGGATGTTTGGAGTGGCGGTTACGGCTATCGTAATTCTGGTTATTGCTGCTGTCCTGACACTGGCGTATCATATCAGGAGCCTGAACATGATTAATCCTGGTGTTTCAAAAATCTGGTATATTTTATGGAACAGAATGTTTCAGGCACACCTTCTTATGGTCTGTTTTTTATGTGTGCCTGTCCTTATGCTGAAAGAAACCCATCTGACAGAGAACTACAGGCAGTTTCAGGCGGACGCAGAAGCGGTTTATGAGGGAAAACTGAAATCAGAAGCAGTTTTTTTTCATCCTGACCATGAGCCGGTGGATTTTGTTTTATGGAGTCCCAAAGGGTATGCGGATACAGCTGTTCGTTATTCCGGAATCGGAATTGGAAAATCAGGGGACCGTATACCCGTGTGGGAAGATTTTTATGTGCCTGGTATTATGGACTTTACGCTGGATACGGAGCATCCGTATGATGAAAACAGGGACCGGCTGTGGAATGAGCAGAATGCGGCATGGTATCATATTACATATACGCCTAATCTGCATTTTGTGGTGTCGGTTGAAGTGGAAAATCACCCAGTAGAAAAATAATGACATTTCCCGCGTCATGTGGTAAAATAAATGATATTATATACTACGGAAAGAAAGTACGGGAATATAAAAGAAAGGAAATAAGCCGCAGGCATCGCATGCGGCATGGTACAAAAAGTGAAAATTATCATAGCCGGGGACGGGAAAGTCGGACTTACGCTTACGCAGAGGCTGGCGACGGAAGGACATGACCTGACCCTGATTGATTCCAACCAGCAGGTGCTGGATTCGAGTATCGAGCGGTATGATGTTATGGGCGTACAGGGAAACTGTGCGTCCATGCGCGTACTGGAACAGGCGGATATCAGAAAAGCGGAGCTTTTGATTGCGGCGACCAGTGAGGATGAGATTAATCTCTTATGCTGTATGACAGCACAGGGACTGAATGCGAATCTGCATACAATTGCAAGGATTCGTAATCCTGAGTATTATGAGCAGATTGTTACCATGAGGGACGTTTACAAACTTTCCATGATGGTTAATCCGGAGAAACAGTCAGCCATGGAAATCGAGAGGCTCATCCGTTATCCGGGATTTCTGCAGAGGGACACGTTTGCGAAAAGCCGGGTGGAAATCGTGGAGCTTCGGCTGGATGAAAAAAGCAGGCTCTGTGACGTGAAGCTGATGGATCTGGACGGTATCGTCAAGTGCAAGGTACTGGTCTGCTTTGTAAGCCGCGACGGTGTTGTGGAAATACCGGACGGTAATTTTGTCCTGCGAAAGGGCGACCGGATTTATGTGACTGCTACCTCGGAGAATCTGACAATCATGCTTAAGAGCCTTGGCATCATAACCCATAAGGCAGGGCGCGTCATTATCTGCGGCGGCGGACGAATCGGCTATTACCTTGCAGAGCGGCTGGTAAAAAACGGTGTTGTTGTCCAGCTGATTGAGCAGAATGAGAAGCGGTGCATGGAGCTGGCGGAGAAACTGCCGGGTGTATATGTCATTCACGGGGATGCCAGCAGCCAGTTCCTTCTGGAAAGTGAAGGCATTAATTCCTGCGATGCCCTTGTGACAATGACCGGGATTGATGAAATGAATATGGTCATTTCGCTGTATGCGCAGAAATGCGGTGTGCAGCAGGTCATTACAAAGGTCGGGCACAAGGAAATCAGCAGTATCTATGACGGACTGGGACTTGGCAGTATTATCTGCCCGAAGGAGCTTGTCTGCAGTAATATCCTGCGCTATGTGCGTGCCATGAAAAACAGCACGGGTGCGGCGGTTACGATTCATGGAATTGCAGAGGGACAGGCTGAGGCGCTTGAGTTTATTGTGGATGCAGATACTGCGAACCAGGGGGTTCCGCTGCGTAATATCCATACCAGGCACGGAGCGCTGATTGTCTGTATCACGCATGGCTCCAGAACGGAGATTCCAAATGGTAATTCTGTGTTTACGAAAGGGGATTCAGTCATTGTAGTGGTAAAGGGCGGAATGACGCTGCAGACACTCAATGAACTGTTTGTGAGAGGCGGCTATGAATTATAAAATGATGGGAAAATTTCTTTCCCAGATTCTTTTTCTGGAAGCAGGCTTAATGCTTCCGGCGCTTTTTATCTGTATTGCAGAGCAGACGATACGGGCATTGGCTGCGTTTGCAGCTTCCATCGGGATTACGGTTGCAGTGGCTCTTTTCCTTTACATAATCTGCAGAAAAGCAGAAAAGCGGTTTTATGCGCGCGAGGGCATGGTCTGTGTGGGAATCTGCTGGATGGCAATGAGTATTCTTGGATGTCTGCCATTCTTTTTATCCGGTGAGATTCCGAATTACCTGGATGCACTGTTTGAGATTGTATCAGGTTTTACCACGACAGGGGCAACGATTCTTGGGGATGTGGAGGCTATGTCAAACGGAATGCTGTACTGGCGGAGTTTCAGCCACTGGCTGGGCGGTATGGGAGTTCTGGTATTTGTGCTTGCGCTGACTTCTTCCAAAGAGCAGGGCGGTGGCTTTACCATGCATCTGCTGCGTGCCGAAAGTCCGGGGCCCGATGTTGGAAAACTGGTTCCTAAGATGCGTACTACGGCAAGAATCCTTTACATGATTTATATCCTGCTGACGGTTTTAAACTTTATGTTTTTGATGCTTGGGGACATGCCGTTTTTTGAATCCGTATGTACGGCGTTAGGTACGGCGGGAACCGGTGGATTTGGCATAAAAAATGACAGTATGGCAGGGTACAGTCCATACCTGCAGAATGTATGTACGGTGTTTATGCTGCTGTTTGGAATCAATTTCAGCTGTTACTATATGCTTTTAATTAAGCAGGTTGGAGCAGTTCTTAAGGATGAGGAAATCCGGCTGTATCTGGGGACTGTTGTGGCAGCTGTTGCACTGATTGCATGGAATATCAGGGGATGCTATGATACAGTTGCAGAAGCAGTCCGGCATTCGGCGTTCCAGGTGGCGAGTATTATTACAACGACAGGATTTGCAACCACGGATTTTGACCTCTGGCCCAGCTTTTCCAAGGGAATTCTGTTTGTACTGATGATTCTGGGGGCCTGCGCGGGCAGTACCGGAGGCGGATTAAAATGTGGGCGCGCCCTGCTTCTGTTTAAAAGTATGAAACGGAACACAAGGCGGATACTCAATCCCAAACGTGTGGAAGTTGTGCGTTTAAACGGACGTATGATTAGTGAAAAAGTACTTGAAACCACGAATACTTATCTGGTTGCCTATGGTGTTATCGTAATCTTAAGTTTTCTTCTGATTTCGATTGACGGTTTTTCGCTTACAACTAATTTATCGGCGGTGTTAGCCTGCTTTAATAATATCGGGCCGGGATTTGAGTCAGTGGGACCGACCTGCAACTTTTCCATTTTTTCCGGCTTTTCCAAAGTCGTGCTTATTATTGACATGCTTGCGGGAAGACTGGAAATTTTCCCGATGCTGCTTCTGGTTTCCAGAAGTACATGGCGTCACAGGTAAAAGGAGTATTCGTATATGTAGCCGTCACAGGTATCACAAAGCCTGTGGCGGTTTTTTTATGGACAAACAGGAAGAAACAGAAAATGCAGTGAAATCAACGCTTTTAGGCAGCTGTCAACCAGCGGTTTACAAAAATGTAACCCGGCTTTGTTGCAATTTCAAACTAAAAACACTAGAATCGAAACAACATTTGTTCTGATGTGACAAGGTCTTCGGTTGCATGGACTGATGTTCGGATGGAGGTACATATATGTCAATCGGAGAAAGAATACAGATGCTTCGGAAACAGAATCTGATGTCCCAGGAGGAAATGGCGGAACAGCTTGACGTCAGCAAACAGTCCGTTTCCAAATGGGAGCTGGACAAGGCAGTCCCGAATGTGGAAAAAATTATCAGAATGTGTGAACAGTTCGGGGTGACATGTGATTTTCTTCTGTTAGGAAAAGAGGAGGAAAAAGAGGCGGAACCGGATTTGCAGCAGGCGGATGAAACCATGCAGAGGCCATCTCCGAAGGAAACGGGAGAGGGGAGAAAGCTGGCAGGGATTTATGCTATACTCCTTTGCATCAGCCTTGCGGCTGCATGTGCCGCACTGGCGCTTTTTGGAAGGATTGCTGTTTATTATTCCGGCTTTGCAGGAGACACGAAGCAGCAGGCTGTCTGTGTGGAACGGATTTACAGCCAGTATACGGTTGCAGACGTTATGTATACGAAGGATGACGGCGCGTTTGTGACGAAAAAGGTATATCTGGATGATAAGGGTATCCAGGAAGGCGACTGGATTTTCGGGGAGGTCAGCGAAAGCGGCCGTCTCAGCTTTCCATATGATACCGGCAGACTGGCAGTTTATGCACTGACAGCCCTTTTCTTTTTTGCCGCAGCCCTGTTTTTCTCCGTCCGCATTTACAGGATGCGGGAACAACCCAAAGAACAATGTTAATCAGAAAGGGAAATACTTATAATGAATGCTTATGGAAAAATGCTAAAAAATGTCTTTGATTTTAACGGGCGTACTACAAGAAGGGATTTTTGGATTCCGTTTTTTATTAATGGGGCACTGGTGCTGGTTTTATATGGACTGATTTTTTTAGGCGCAACGGTTGCGGGAGACGGTTTGTATACCGTGTCTGCTAGCCGGATTTCCTTTACAACGAAAGGGTCAGAGGCGGCAACACTTTTATGTATTCCATGGCTGCTGGTATTTCTGTATGCATTTATCGTACAGATGGGACTTACCATCAGACGTTTGCATGACGCGGGAATTCCCGGCTGGGTTTATCCGATCTGCCTGGTTGGAACCTGTATGTGCGGAATCGGCTGGATAGTAAAAATTGTTCTCTGCAGCCTGGACAGTAAGCCGGATAACAAATGGGGACCGAATCCCAAAATGCAGAAAGCTGCCGGAATGCCGCAGATGAACGGAATGCTGCAGATGAATGGAATGCCGCAGATGAATGGAATGCCGCAGGTCAACGGAATGCCAGTGGAACATACACAGGATCAGCCGTCAAATGTGCCGGTAGCGGTCAGCGGTGCGGTTTATGCCCTGGCGTTCTTTTTTACTGTGGTGATGATGGTTGCAAACTATAATCTGAGCATGGATAACAGACCAGGACAGGTACAGATAGATATTGAGAAGGTTGACAGTGAGGAAGCAGAGGACGAGAACAACTGGAATCCGGATGAAAGCATTTTCGGAACGGAAGATGCTTCGGAAACAGACAGTCCAAAAGATGTTAGTTCCGGTGATGGAGTTTATCGGATTTATCTGGATATTGACCAGACCATGGAAGTACAGATTCCGGAATATCCAGGTTTTCGGGTGACGGATTATGATGAGGAAAATTACATTTATATGGAGGGGGAAAATACCACGCTTTGGGACTCCTGTTCCTATTTTGAAACGAAAGACGAGGTACTGGAAGCATTAAACTCCGACAGCATGCTTGACGAAGAGGAACAGACGGAGGTTGTGGCAGCTGAAACAACCGTAAACGGAAACACGGTATATTACAATAAATGCGTGGACATGGCAGGGGATGAGACAAGGTATCATATGTATGTGGATCTTGGAATGCAGTATTTTCTGGAAATCCAGCTGACAACCAGTGAAAGTATTACGGATGAGACTGCGTTTGCAATGGCGTCATTTGATATGCAGTAGGTGATATCCAAGGCTGACGTTAAAAAGGGGGAAGCTATGAAAGAAAAGAAAACAGGCATGATTGTGTTAATCAGCATTCTGGTTATGGTAATTGTGCTTCTGACAGGAATTGTTATTTTCCTGCTGGTGGGAAACCACAAAAAGGACAGGGAAATCGTAAAGAAAGCGCAGGATGAAACACAGGAGCAGCAGGAAGTGCCACGTACAGATATTAATGTAACAGCAGGAGTGCAGCAGGAAGCTTCCGAAAACCAGACAAGACCTGTGGTTCTTAAGGGCTATGAATTTCAGATTCCAGTGGAATATGGTTGTATGATTGCAGAGGATGTGGGACCGGTCATTTACATGAGCGATATTTTCCAGCTCCGGCTGCGTGTGGATGATTTTAGTTATGAGGAATATACAAAAGACCCGGAGCATGCCATGCAAAATGCAAGGGATGCCGGCGGAGAGATTACGAAAGAGGTTGCAGAAGTAGAAATTAATGGACGTAAAATTGCATGGTTCCGTACAACACTGCTGGGTGACGACATGGTTGTGATGTGGTCAGAGACCGATAAAAACCGTATGTTTAGCGGACAGATGGTT
>CANOLA010000101.1 GCA_947566705.1 uncultured Lachnospiraceae bacterium
CACCTGGGTATTCCCGGTTGATAGTGATTTTATCACCCCGTTTACATAGTTTTCATCTGCCCTAGAATAAAATGCTACCAGTTCATTTGACATGATTACCACCCTGCCCTTTCTTTTATATTATACTTAAACAACAGTTTCTGATAACTTTATCCTATCACATCCCGAATTGACAGGGAATTTCAAATACGTTAAAATAGTATAAACCAATAGTTTACAGTCACTCTAATGAAAGGGAGATTTTATGTACAACTATATGCTTGATACGTTTATAGCCGTTGCAGACTGCGGAAGCTTTACAAAAGCCGCAGGACGTCTTTTCATCTCACCCACAGCTGTAATGAAACAGATGAATACCCTCGAAAAACACCTTGATTTAAAACTGATAGAAAGAACCCCTTCCGGAATCAGACTTACTGATGCCGGCACAGCCATTTACCATGACGCAAAATTTATGATTGACTATTCCGCAAAATCCATAGCTGCTGCAAGAGCTGCCCTTCAGAAAAAAAGCTTTACTTTCTGTGTAGGAACATCCCTTCTGAATCCTGCAAAACCGTTTATGGATCTGTGGTATATCGTAAACAGCGAATTTTCATCCTATAAACTGCGTCTTGTTCCTTTTGAGGATAACCACGAGGGAATTCTTACAGAAGTAGGACATCTAGGAGAAAAATTTGACTTTCTAATCGGTGTATGTGATTCAAGGGCATGGCTCAGCCGGTGTAGCATGCTTCCCCTGGGATATTATAAAAAAATGATTGCCGTACCGCGGGAGCACCGACTGGCAGAAAAATCCAGTATTGACCTGGCGGATTTATACGGAGAAACCCTTATGATGGTAAAACGCGGAGATTCCGGTGTAAATGATTTTATCCGCAATGACCTGGAGAAAAACCATCCTGCCATTCATATAGAAGACACTCCGCAGTTTTATGACCTGTCCGTCTTTAACCGCTGTGTGGAAACGGGCAATGTGCTCCTTACCATTGAATGCTGGAAGGACGTTCATCCCGGACTGGTTTCCATTCCTGTCAACTGGGAATACCGTATTCCCTATGGGCTGCTGTACAGCCTGAATGCACCGGAACCTGTTCTTAAATTTGTCAGGGCGGTGAAAAATTCCCTCGTTCCTTTTTCCTGAAAAAAATTGGAACCTTTATCTGTTTAAAGATATCATTATATATATAGGGAAAACGATGCGGCGCAAACGATAAGCAACAGCGTTATTATGCCGACGAAGGAGGAAAAACTAGTTATGAGGGTGGAAAAATTTTGTGAATGCGTCGGCAGATACCGAAGGGATTTTTATGTTCTGGCACTCGCCATACTGGAAAACAGCGCGGACGCCGAGGACGCTGTCAGCAATGCCATCGTAAAAGCCTATGAGCATATCGGGCAGGTAAGCGCATTCCATAAATTTAAGCCGTGGATGCTGGCAATCACCAAAAACGAAGCATTAAAGCTGAAACGCAAACGTCTGTATCTGCCGGGGGACCAGACGCTGGAAGCATTCTCGAAGCCTGTCACGGAGCACTATGACGAACTCTGGGATGTAATGCCGAAAATTACAGAGGAATACCGTTTGACTGTTGTACTGTTCTATTACGCAGGACTCTCCCTCCGGGATATTTCCGAAGTGCTGGATATTCCGGTCGGCACGGTAAAATCCAGACTGAGCAGAGGGCGCGCTGAGCTGAAAGCAGAACTGGAAAGGGGGAATCAGAATGACCGCATTTGACAGAGAGATCAGAAAAAAGGCGAAGAAATTTCAGCCGCCGGAGCACTATCACCGCAAAATAGACGATATGCTCGCACAGATAAAAGAAGACACTGTCGCGGCTCCAAAGCGGAAACCCTTTGCAAAAGCGGCGTTTTTCCTGATGGCGGTGTGCCTGATGATAGGCGGACTTTTATTTGTTTCCGGCACAAATCCGGTCGAGGCCCGCATTCTGGAAAGCTTCAAACAGACAATTCTTGATTTCCTTGGAATCGACAGGACGGAGTCAGAACAGAACGGGCTGGAAAGCGAAAAGAAAACTGCCGCCAGCATGCCGGATTTAATGATGGAGCTGAAAGAAGTACTCATGGATACGCAGAATATCTACGCAGTGGTACAGATTACCGCACCGCCCAGCGTGGAATTTAACCCGGAAATGACCTTTGATTACTACGGCTTCTGTGAAGGAACGAATTACAACTCTTCCGGACTTGTCCCCGGAGCAACAGAATGCACGCTTCTTGAAGTTCTGCCGGGAAAAAAGAACGTGGGACTGTTTGTTGTCAGCATCGGAACGGGCAGCCAGATTCCAGAAGGGACGGAAGCGACCGTATTTTTCAAGGACCTGATTGCGGGACCATACACGGATACGCCGGATATACTTGTAGAAGGCATGTGGAACCTCACCTTTACCGCAACCCTCTCAGATTCAAAAAAAATCACGGTAAATGGCACAAAAGACATGAATTACCCATTTGCTGGAAAAACAGCCGCCGTAAAAAAAATCGAACTGCTGCCGCTGGGACTCACTCTCGTCTCCGACGTGTCAAAAATGAGCACGGAAACGCTGAACACAACAGACACACGCTTTTCCATCCGTCTGAAAATGATTGACGGAAGCGAAATCCTCGTTGACAGCCCGGATTCGGACACGGAAACCCTTATAAAAAACAGCAGCATCGAGCAGTATGAAAAGAATGGAAAAACTTACCAGAAATATATTGGACAATTTAGAAAAGCGTTTGATATCGACCGTGTCATCGGGATTTATCTTGCGGACTACTATATTCCGCTGAAAATCTATGACTGACCGGACGTTATAATAAAAAATGTTCCAAGGTTGTGTCAAGTTTTCTATGAAAACTTGACATGCAGCGTCCGCTCATTTGCCGAAGGCAAATTTTGCATGAGCGGATGTTCAAAGAAAGGGGAAAAACATGAAGAAAAAGCAACAGAAATTTAGTGCCGTCTTTCGGGCGGCAGCCGCAGGCATCACAGCCGCCGCGCTGATATTATCCGCGGGAGCAGACATCCCATTTACGGTGCTTCCCGTTTCCGTGGAAGCCGCGGAAAAAAACATCACGATAAAACCGGACTCCGATTTTATCCTGACGGTTCCGGCAGGCTGGAAAAGCAATTACACCGTCAAAAAAAGCAAAAGCAAAAAACACCGCTCCTATGTGACATTTTCTGCAAAGAAATGCCACAAGGAAAACGGGGACGGCTGTCTCTTTTCCATCATGAGGTACAAGGATGACTCCTATGCCGATGAACTGCCGGAATTTGAACTGGTCGGCAAATGGGGCGGCATGAACTACGTTGCTGTGTTCCCGACCGAGACACAGACATACGGGGTATCAAAAGCAGCGAAAAAGCAGTACAAAAAATTAGTAGACGGTGCATACTCTGCGGCATTTTCCATCCGTCCCGCCAAAAAACGGGCGGCAGATACAGACATTTACCGCGCTACGGATTTTTCGCTCAAGCTGCCTGCAGCGTGGAAAAACAACTATACTGTATACACGCAGGGAAAGAAAACAGAAAACGGCTCCTATGTGGCGTTCTATGCAAAAAAATGCCATGAGGAAACGGGCGAAGGCTTTGTATTCGGAATTACAAGATATAAGGACAATTCCTATACAGACCTGCCGGATTATGAGCTGGTCGGCAGATGGAACAATGTATCCTATGTGGCAGTATTCCCGACCGACGTACAGTTTGAGGGCGCGTCAAAGGAAGCAGCAAAGCAGTACCAAACACTGGAAAAGTCTGCGAGAAAGGCGGCACGGTCAATTTTAAGGTAAAGTTTTAGGAAGAAAGGGGAAATATTGACAAAACCGGAAAAGTTGTCACAAAGCTAAAGTATACGAACGGCGGGTACTTCTCAGACGGGCTGACGCTTGTATACAAAAACGATACGCCTTACTTTATCAACAAAAAAGGAAAGGTCGTGCTGAAATAGCCTGACGGATATTTAAAATAAAGGAGGAACAGCGTATGAAACAGGAAAGAAACGGGAATAGCAGAAGTTTACAGAAACGGTTACTGGCAGCTTTATTAGTCACAACGCTGTCTGTCGCGTGCATACCGCCTGTAACAGCAGAATCAGCGTATGCAGCGGAATCCGTCTGTATGACAGAGCCTGTCTATGCAGCCGCGCAGGACGAGGGATGGACGACAATTACCACACCTGTCAAAAACGGAACTACCATCTCGGTGCGGGATGGTGCGCTTTACATTGACGCGCTTCCATCCGGGGGCGATTACAAGTATGTATTCTTTTCATACGGAGGACCGGAGGCAAAAGGTGAGACGTTTCCGATTTCAGCACCGCAGCCGCTTCCGCTTCCCAAAAAGGACGGTACTTACGATATACGGGTTCAGTTCCACAAAGAACTCAAAACCCCCGGCGTTGCAATAGTCAGAGCTTTAAAACTAACGGTCAAAGACGGCAGGGCATTTTTCCCGAAATCGCCAGTTTATAACCATAACTTAAAGCTGCAGAAAAAAGCAGAAAAACTAAAGGCTCCGAACTGGTATTACACTATGCAGACTTTTCTCTCATACTTTCAGACCCTGAAGGAGCAAAAGGAGTTTGAAAAAAAATTGAAAAAGCAGGCAGAAGAAATTGTGAACGCGGGAGATTCTGATTATGTGAAAATCCGAAAGGTTCACGACTGGGTTGCAACCAACATCTGGTACGACTATGACGATTATCGTGGAATTGAATCAGGCTATGTTGGTGAAGTGAGTGTATTAGAGCACAGACGGACTGTCTGCGAAGGCTATGCATGCCTCACGGCAGCGCTCCTTCGCTCTCTCGGAATTCCGGCAAAGGTGATTAGTGGCACAGTCACATATACAGGCTGGAATGCCGACGGCACTCCAAAAGATAATCTAGCAGGGCACGCATGGAACGAAGCATATGCCGACGGGCGGTGGATTATTCTGGATACGACCTGGGATTCCAATAACCGCTATAAAAACGGAAAATTTTCAGAAAAAACCGACCCGGACAGAGACTACTTTGATCCGCCGCTTGAAATTTTCTCTCTGGATCACATGACAGAAGAAGACCGGCAAAAGGAACGCCGGGAATCGGAAATTTATTACCACGGTCTGCGTATTTCTACCTATTCTATGACCTTAATGAAGGGAAAGACAAAGAAGCTCACCGTTAAAACAGAGCCAGACATGAAGTTTATCAATCTGAAAAAGGATGCAAAGATTACCTTCTCCTCCAGCAACAAAAAGGTTGCGACCGTAAGCAAAAAGGGCGTGGTCAAGGCAAAAAAGAGCGGACAGGCCGTTATCACAACCAAGGTAAAGATTGCGGATGCAGTCATTGAAATAGAGACGGATGTGTGGGTGCCATAATGACTGACAAAGAAATTTCGTAAAACCACAAGACTCAATCCAAACACAAGATTTGACCAGAATTTCAAAAAGTATTCCAAAGGGGCGACAGCCTAAAATGCTGTCGCCCTTTTCAGTTAAAATTATACCTTTTCCATCACACCAGCATAATCTTTTTATACTCTTCAACCCTTTTTCTGAAACTCTCCGCATCCGGCTCACCCTTTACGAATTCATAATCAGAAAAAATGCGCTCGGCTTCTTCCTTTATTTTCGGCTTGTCCTTTACATCCGTATCTGATGTACGGTAGTAATAATCCGTCAGAAGTCCGCATGCTGCATATTCCATCTCTATCTCGTCCTCCTCCACTTCATCAAAGATAAAACACTTAAGCACATGAACTGCTGCACCAAATAAAAAGGTTCCTTCTCCTCCTTCCAGATCTGCCGGAACAAAACTCTCCTGATTCGGAAGTTCCACCTTTTTCGTATAATCACTCATAAGGATGGAATCAAATACATCATCTGTCCTGTCGTCAAAATCAAGTATTTCCTCCTCAATATCCTCTTTTGCATCCTCATCAATTTCCCCATAAAGTCCGCTGACGAAATGAGAAACAATTTTATCCAGTTCTCCAAATACCTCAAATTCAGGAAGAACGGCAATTTGTGAAAACAGCCTGCAGAATCTTGACATGGTAAGTAGCAGCCACTGCAGTTTCTGCAGCGTATTTAAATCCTCTGCCTTTTCCACCACCTGTTCCTGTATCGTTTTTTCATAAGGCATGTTCTCTTCTTCCAGTTCCTCAATCCATTCTGACGCCTGATGGTCCTTCTTTGAAAATTTATCATACAGACTGTCATCCCCGCCGACAAGATTGTCAAAACGATTCAGGTAATAAACTGCCTTTGCCGCCATGCCCTTTTTCTTATAATCTTTTCCAATCTGCAGGTAATATTTTGCCACACTTTCATAATCCTGCTTTTCCTGCGCCGCTTTCAGCGCATCCAGTAATTCTTCCGTGTTTTTTGTAATCATTCTGTTTCCTCCTGAAATCCAGTTAAATCTGCCGCTTCTTCCAGTATATGGAGTATCTGATGAAAAATCAATATTTTCTTCCGTTTTTGAAAGCTTTCTCCCACTTTTAACGATATTATTATATGAAGAGGTAACAGTCTATCACAGACTGAACTATTACAAAGAAAGGAAAACGCTTTATGGAAGATACAGAAATCATTGCACTGCTCTTTCAGCGTAAGGAATCTGCACTGGATGAAATCATCCGCCAATATGGAAAACTGCTGAAATATTTTGTCAGGCGCATTCTTCCGACACTTCAGGATGTCGAAGAATGTATAAACGACACTTTATACGACATTTGGAACACGATTCCGCCGCAGCATCCGCAGTCACTGGCATCCTATGCCTCCATGCTTGCCAGACGCCGTGCAATAGATAAAATCCGGCATATGACTGCTGAAAAACGCGGCGGCGGTTTATATCCAGTTGCACTGGATGAGCTTTCAGACTGCATTCCCGGAAAGGCCGCGTTTGATGAAGATTCAGAAGTCCTGAAAGATGCCATTAACAGCTTTCTTGGTTCACTGTCGAAAAACGACAGACTGATTTTTGTAGGCCGGTATTTTGCATTTCAGTCCATAGAATCACTTGCTTCTGATTTTCACGTATCAAAAAACACGATAAATATCCGGCTTTCCAGAATAAGAAAAAAACTAAGGACCTGGTTAGAAGAAAGGAATATTTATATATGAGCAGAAAAGAATCAGAACACTTGTTAAATATTATCGGTAACATGGATGAATGTTACATAAAGGAATATCTGGATACACAGCAGAATCTGCAGGCAGACGATTTCAGGAAAAAACCTAAAAAAATACATTTTTCTGCTGCCGCTGCTGCCGTTGTCCTTGCAGTTCTTGGCACATTCAGTATTGGTGCAGCAGTCTTTTCAAAAATGAGTACAGTGCATGAAAATGAACTTCAGGCAGTTGTAAAGAATTTTGATGAAATTGAAAAAGAATATGCCATTCAGGTGAATGATACACAGATATCCAATGACGTAACAGGCACGCTGAACAGTGCAATTGTAGAGGAAAATTATCTGCTTTTAAACTATACCTTTGACTACAGTAAACTTGAAGAAGCAAAAAACAGCTTTCACACCTATTTTCTTCCATGGTATTTTTACATTACAGAAGGAGATAACGTTATCTGTAAAGGAGAAAATCCGGATGGCATGCACACAGAGCTTTATTTTGATGCAGATACAGAAGAAAATCCTGCAGCAAACCAAAAACTAACCATTATATATACAATTCCGCTAAATGACACTGATGGAAAAAGTCTGACTGGAAAGGAACTGACTGTCCGGCTTCTTTACTCCGAGGATAATAAAGACGGCTTTACCAGTACTTTTACCCCGGAAGTCTGTTTTGAGGACAAAAGCTGGAATATCAGGGAAACGTACAAATTTGAAGACCATAATATTGTGCTGAATGAAGTCAGGGAGTCCGCATTGTATGTCACGCTGATGATTGACTGCGATACCATCGGGCATGATGAGGATAAATATACATTTGTTCTGTCCGATGAACAAGGAAATGACTTTTCTGTTTATCCTTATGAAGACAATGATAAAAACGGCTACTGGTTTACCAAACCGGAAAATATGGGCAGCCAGCTTATTCTAAAAATTGTCCGTCCACTGGAACCAGAACATGCAGACGGACAGACAAAGGATATTCTTTACGAAGTGGTACATGAAATTCCAGTTAAACTGGATAAATAAAGGCAACCCACCGGGCGGTGTCCGGTGGGTTTCTTTCTGTTTTTCAGATTCACATATTTCCTTATTCCTTTATATATTCAAAGGCAATGTCACCTCTCACATATTCATGGTTTTCAAACTTAATTTCTTTAAAACCATATTTTTCGTAAATATGCAGGGCTGGCTTTAATCTGCTGTTTGACTGAATAAAAAGCCTCTTGGCACCATGGTTTAATGCCCACTTCATTGCCATACAGGTTGCCAGCGCTATACCATCTTCAACAGCAAAAAAAAATCATGGTTCCCGACTCCATCTCATCGTCAATTTTTTCAAAAGTCTCTTTATCATGTTCTTCCAGAAACCCAAAATTTGAAACTATCCAGTCTGTGTTAAAATTAATAAAATCCTGCCTGTACTTTTTTTCAAATGGTATAATCTTCATTTTTTTCCCCTTTTCCTAAAATTGATATCACAGTATTCATTGCATTGCACAGCTTATCACATTCATCAGAATCCAGTTTACTAATCTGGGCCCTGATCTGATGATTTGTCAGTTCAATTAATTTTTCTGTTTCTGTATTTCCTTTTTCAGTCAGTGTAATAAACGTTGCCCTTTTATCCTCTTTGGATTTATCTTTTTCGACAAGACCACCCTTATAAAAACGTTTGATAATCCTGCTTAAATAACTTTTGTCTATATGTAATGTTTTTGCAATTTCATTTTGCATACATGTTCCGTTCATCTTAATCTCAAACAGAATCCTTGTTTCAACTATGGAATATTCCATATTAAGGTAATCTAAATTAAGAAATCCCATGTTTACTGTATAAAAGCGATTGAACTTTCTTATTTCATTGACTGTTTTTTCAAATTTGTCCATATTGCCTCTGTTTCTAAAAAAGTTGACATTGTCCACGTTTTTACTATAATCTACTTAATGGACAATGTCAACTAATTTATCTGTAAAAAATTCTATACTGTAACAGTTCAGCCATCGACATCCAGTCGTGTTCATTCATGCAAGCATGATTCACCCGTCTGTCTGCCGATGGCTGAACTGTTACTTTATACTTTATCACCTGAATCTGTAGTTTCTTCGGGAATTGTTCCATCGGGCGGCTGTGGTCCGTCAGGCATTTTGGAATCATCCGGCGGATTACCATTATCCGGACGCCTGCCATCACCCGGCAGACTTTCCCCGTCCGACGGTGTAAAATCACCCGGCTTTTTGGACCCATCATACGGATTCATCCCATCCGGATGCCCTCCCCTGCCGCCTGCTCCGGAAGAATTTCCATAAATCAGGTTATCAAGTGTAACTGACTCAGACTGCCCGCATGCATTTACCGTATAAGTATGCCCTTTCGTAAGGGACGGACAACTTACAACCACGCAGTTATAGCTTCTAACTGGTTTATACTCTGCCAGAACCTTACCGGAAGAATCCGTTACAGAAATTTCCTCATTCGAGAATGAATCAAAATTCAGCAGAATACTTCCCTGCGTACTGTCTTCTCCAAAATTCTGTGCCATTCCGTCGGAACCAGCTGCAATTACAGTACCTCCCGTAATGGTTGCAGTCCCATCATAATCCAGGGCGCTGTTTCCTCCATTTTCCGGCCCGCTGACATACACCTCGCCGCCGGAAATCGTCAAATTTCCATTTGAGTCAAGCCCGTCACCGGATGCATCGACTGTAATCTTTCCGCCGGATATATTAATGTATTGCTCTGCCCCGCTGTCTGCTGCTGCATTAATACCGTCATCACTGGCTGTTACTTCAATGGTACCGCCGGATATATCAACTGTTTCCCCTTCAATCCCTTCATTGGATTTTTCAATCTGAATGGTTCCATCTGTAATCTGCACGTTTTTATCCGCATGCATTCCGTCATCACCCGATGAAATCTGATAATTTCCACCTGCAATCACAAGGTCCGACTCTGTATGGATACCGTCTTTCTGGCTTGTTACACTGATATCTGCATCTTTTATGGTACAGCCGTCCTTTCCTTTTATCCCGTGGTTTGCAGCAGTTACGGTAAGGGAAGCGGATTCAATATTCAGAATATCCTTGCTTGTGATTCCGTTGTTATAGCTGGCATTCACTGTGAGACTTCCGCTTCCTGTAACCGTAAGGTCGGATTTAGAATACAGACAGGCATTCGGCTCATCGTCCGCCTGTGAGGACAAGCTGTCATCAAAGGTATAAGTGCTGCCATCTGTAAGATAATTGTCGGTTTTTTCTGCCAGACATACTGTGGTAAGGGAAGATTTATATACATAAATCGGGCTCCCGTATGAGCAGGTAATATCTGCATTTTCCAGCACAAGGGTAACCTCCTGTTTCGGTGCATTTACTACCAGCCGCCCCTCATCCAGTGTCCCGCTTATAACATACGTGCCTTTTTCCGTGACTGTGATAACACTGTCTTTCTCCTTGGCACCTTTTCCGCTTATTTTTACAGAATCCCCCGACAGCGTAATATTACATGCATTTTT
>CANOLA010000102.1 GCA_947566705.1 uncultured Lachnospiraceae bacterium
GGGACAGTGGAAAGAAGGCTATGGTTATCATAGAGTTAACATTATTAAAGAAAAAAGCAGAAAAGAAAAAAAAGAAAGAAAAGCAGGGCATGTCGATCGAAGGGGAAGAGGAAGAGAAATTCAGCAGCAAGCTGGTGCTTGCCCTTGTAACAGTTCTGATTGCAGTAATCTGGCTTGGAATTATTGCAATTCTCATAAAAAGTGATGTGGGCGGCTTTGGTTCATCGGTGCTTTATCCGATGTTAAAGGATGTGCCGTATGTAAACAAAATCCTTCCGGCTCCGGAAAACAGTCAGCTGGTGGAGGAAACACAGCAGAGCATGTACGGTTCGCTGGACGAGGCAGAGGCAAGGATTAAGGAACTGGAACAGATGCTTGATGAAGCCAAAGTAAAGGAGAAAAAAGACGAAAAGAAAATAAGCGACCTTAATTCACAGCTCGAAGAGCTGGCGTTACTTAAGGAAGAGCAGGCAGAGTTTGAAAAGCAGAAAGAAAAGTTTTATGAAGAGGTTGTTTTTGGCGACTCTGCACCCGATATAAATGAGTATAAGACGTATTACGAGGGCATCGACCCTGAAAATGCAGAAGTCTTATACAAACAAGTTGTGGAACAGATTACCTATGATGATAAAGTACAGGATTATGTCAAGACGTATACGCAGATGAAACCGAAGGAAGCAGCGGCAATTTTTAATGAAATGACCGATGATCTCGGACTTGTGGCGGATATTCTCATGAATATGGGAGGTCAGGCACGTGCGGATATTCTTGGCAAGATGGATCAGCAGACTGCGGCAAAACTGACCAAAATCATGGAACCATCAAAATAGTAATCTGGAGAAAAAAGAAAGGAGGGGCATGTTTGACGAGTGTAAATGTATTTAGTCTGGGTTCTGTAAAACCAGGACAGACGGTAATGAATGCTTCAGCAGGCAGGACAAAGGCAGACAGAACACAGGAAGCATCCGTTTTTGCATCAATGATGAATTCAAATAACTACTCTGCAGGCAGTCAGTATT
This sequence comes from uncultured Lachnospiraceae bacterium, assembly GCA_947566705.1. Taxonomy (GTDB): domain Bacteria; phylum Bacillota; class Clostridia; order Lachnospirales; family Lachnospiraceae; genus Roseburia. Next base: position 1,020 of record CANOLA010000102.1, read on the forward strand.
CATCAGCAGATGTTAAGGGAAGCACCAGTACAGCGTCTGTTGACAGCTTTGAGCGGCAGCCATACCGTGAAAGGGAAATTAAAACGGCTGATACCGTTGCAGTTTCAGATAAGGTCAGCGAATCACCCGAAGAGCTGGAGAGCTTTGAAGAAAAAGTAATTGATGCAGTTGCTGAAGAACTCGGAGTCAGTGAAGATTCCATAAAGGAAGCACTGGAAGTTCTGGGACTTACCGTTTTTGACCTGATGAATCCACAGAATCTGGTTCAGCTTGTGATTGGGCTGACAGAGGAAAACTCGCCGGCAGCGCTTCTTACGAATCCACAGTTTCTGGAGCTTATGCAGGACGTAGGGGAGATAAGCACACAGCTTATGGAAGACCTGGGTCTTGCTCCGGAACAGATGGATGAGTTGGTAGAGCAGATGGATTTACTTGAAAATCCGCAGCCGGTCACAGAGGATACCTTTAAAATGCCTGAGGCAGCTGACGCAGTTGTGGTTGCAGAGCAGGAGGATGTAACAGAACCTGTACTGCAGGACACACAGCCTGCGGAGGAATTACCTGAAACCAGAATCCGGAAACAGGAGGCAGCGCAGCAGGAAGAGATGACTGATTCTGACGAACAGCAGCATATGGAAGAAGGACAGAAGCCACAGGAAAGCAGCTCGCAGGTACAAAAGCATGATTTTACAGCGCCGCAGAACCAGACGGCGCCGGTAATGCAGGCAGTCAGTGAGATGAATATTCCGGAGGCGGCACCGCTGCCGGAGGATACATATCTGTCCATTGATACAATGGATCTCATTGAGCAGATTGCAGAAAATGTCCGGGTAAATATTTCACATGCAGAAACTTCGCTTGAAATGCAGCTGAATCCGGAACACCTTGGAAAGCTTTATCTGCAGATTTCCGCAAAGGAAGGCGCAGTAAATGCGCAGATTGCAGCTTCCAATGAAGCTGTTAAGGTTGCACTGGAAGCCCAGGTTGCAGAGCTTAGGGAGAGTTTAAACCAGGCAGGTGTGAAGGTTGACGCCATTGAGGTGACAGTCGCATCCCATGAGTTTGAGCAGAATCTTGAACAGAATTTCCATAAGGAAGAAAAAGAAGGGGAAAGACAGGAAGAGCAGTCCATGCGCCGAAGAAATTTAAATCTTTCCTCGCTGGATGAATTATCCTCTGTAATGTCAGAGGAGGAAGCATTAGCAGCACAGATTATGCGTGACAACGGAAACTCCGTTGATCTGACTGCATAAAACTGTCTGCAGAAAGGATGGAATATGGCACAATATACAGCTCCTGTTAAAAACGGAGAACTGGTATATGATTACCAGAAATTAAAAAATGAAAAAGAACAGTCGGAAAAAACGCAGGCTGGTTCCAAACTCGGTTATGACCAGTTCCTGACACTGCTCTGTGCAGAAATGCAGTACCAGGATCCGCTGGAGCCGACCAGCAATACGGAATATGTGGCACAGCTTGCGACATTCTCACAGCTGGAGGCAACCCTGTCATTACAGACGACAGAACAGAGCAATATGGCAAATGGTCTGGTTGGTAAATATGTTATCTTAAATGTGACAGATTCAACGACCGGAAAACAAAGCTATGTTGATGGTAAAGTGGATTATGTAATGCACAATCCGGACGGTTCGGTTATGCTGAGTGTAAACAACAGTCTCTATCCGCTGGAGGATCTGGATACGGTTGCAGACAGCGATTATTATGAGGCAACCGGACTGGCAAAATCCATTGAAAGCATGCTTGCAATGCTTCCGGATGTTGAGGATATTACAGCTGAGTATGAGACAGCAATTAAGCAGATCCGGGATCTCTTTGACGGTATGACAAGTTACCAGCAGCAGTTTGTTGACCCGGATGCATTAAAGAAGCTTCAGGCATATGAGGCACAGCTTGCAAAAGTAAAACCAATTACACCAGAAAATCCGGATGGTGGAGAAGATACAACAGAAGGCAGCGGTTCCACGGAAGGAAGCGAAAAGACAGAAGGCACAGAATCAGTATAAGCCTTTAGGAAGAATCAGGAGGAAAGGATATGAATCGGATTACAAACCAGTTTTCGTCAATTGAACAGGTAACCGATCAGTTTTACCGCCAGAAAAGTGTAAAAGGTCCAGGAGGGACATCCGATGTATCCTTTGAGGAGGTCTTAAAACAGAAACAGTCGGACAGTGATTCGCAGGTGAAATTTTCCAAGCATGCCACGCAGCGGCTTACAAGCCGGAATATCAGCCTCTCCAAAGAACAGAGCAGGCGGCTGGAAAACGGTGTGAAGCAGGCAGGGGATAAAGGCATTCAGGAATCCCTTGTACTGGTAGATTCCCTTGCGTTTATCGTAAATATACCGAATAAAACGGTTGTTACTGCTATGGACCGGACGGAAACTTTATCAAATGTATTTACAAATATTGACGGCGCCGTAATCAGCTGATTTTGGGCACTGTCGTCTGTCGTACATCTTTGATGTACGACAAGGGATTAAAAGTAAATCCCGAATGTACGACATGAAAAATCACCGGTTCCCGACTGACAGACGGAACCGGACGGCAGACCGTCCTGTTGTAAACAGACAATATCCACAGGATATTACATACAGGAGGACTTTTAATTATGATGAGATCATTATTCTCTGCTGTGTCAGGTCTTAAGACACATCAGACGAGAATGGACGTTATCGGTAACAATATCTCTAACGTCAACACAGAAGCATTTAAGGCTTCAAACGTAAGATTCCAGGAAATCATGTACCAGACACTTTCTTCCGCATCAGGCGGAAATGCTGCAGCTGGAATCGGTGGAATGAATGCCAAGCAGATTGGTCTTGGTGTAAATACCGCATCCACCAGTATTAATATTACAGGTTCCGGTTCTGCCGAAACAACAGGTAATCCGTTTGATGTCAGACTGTCTGACAGCCAGACACCGAATTTCTTTATTGTCAGTGACGGTACCAACCGTTACTTTACGCGTGCAGGTTCCTTCTATGTAGACGGAAACGGATTCCTCGTAATGTCATCCACCGGATATACGGTAATGGGATGGCAGGTTGTAGAGGAAACAGATGAAGAGACCGGGGCTGTCATTCAGACCATCCGTAAGGATACGGTATCCCCGTTACAGGTAATGGCACCGGAAAATTCTTTTTCTGATCCGGAAGCAACCACACTTTCCTATGTACACGGCGTTCTTGACAAGAATGACAGCAACCTTGCAAGTGACGGCGGTTATGTCATGACAGTCGGGATTTATGATGACCTCGGATATTCCTATACGGCGAAGTTTTCGGTAACGCCGCCGGAAACTCCTCCGGCAGCTGCAACAGGAACTGTATATCATATTTCACTTGTGGATATTCAGGATTCCAAGGGGGCATCAATTATTCCGGATGCAAACAAGGCACAGACACTGGCAACCATGTGGGGTGAGAACGGTGCGAACGGATATGACATGATATTCGATACCAACAAAGGTACATTCGTTTCAATCGGAACGGCTGCACAGGGCGGTGCGACTCCTACAAGCCAGGTACTGAAGCTGGTTGACGGACTTCCAACGGGATATACCACAACAGTGGATAATGGAAATAACCAGGGCGGAACCCAGCAGACAATTACCAGTAACTTCAAAAACATTACCATTGATTTCACCACCTGCATGAACAAGGACAACGGTGGAATTTCATCCTTCCGTATGGAGCGTGGAGATGTAGTTGGTAACGGGGCTGGTAAAAAGCTCGGTGCCCTGACCGGAATTTCCATTGACGGACAGGGAATCATTATCGGAAGTTATGATAATGGTAATACAGAGTATCTGGGACAGATTGCAGTTGCACAGTTTGCGAATGCATCCGGTCTTGAAAAAGTTGGAAGCAACTGTTATAAGGAAACCAGAAACTCCGGTGAGTTTGACGGTATCGGCAGGGATATTTCGGAAGACGGAAGCAAGATGGCATCCGGTGAGCTTGAAATGTCAAACGTGGATTTGTCAGGACAGTTCACGGATATGATTATTACGCAGCGTGGTTTCCAGGCAAATTCACGAATTATAACAGTTTCTGATACGCTCCTTGAGGAATTAATTAATCTGAAGAGATAGCTTCAGAGACGGTAATCACGGGAAAAATGTTTCGATGGGAAGTAGTAATTTGCTATTTCCCATCATTTTTTTGCAATTTATTTGTTTTTTCCACAAAAAGAAAGTAGACAAGAAAGCAAAAGTCTAGTAAAATCATATATAAAGGTAATTATGTGGAGCTGGATGAAGCATGTACATAATTAAAAAAATGGAAATGGAAGGTGGAGCTATATGGACATAGCATCTCTAGTCGGAATCATCCTCGGAGTCGTGATGATGATACTTGGTATCGTTACCTCCGGTGGTGTGGAGGCATTCGGAAACTTCGTAGACGTACCGTCAATCTTCGTTACAATCGGAGGTTCGCTTAGTAGTACACTCGGTGCGAACAAGCTTCCGGACTTTATCAACGGATTGAAATCAATTTCCCTGCATTTTAAGGGTACGACATCTGACCCGTCAGAAATCATTAAATCAATTATTGATTTGTCAAATGTCGGACGTAAGGAAGGTTTGCTTGCACTGGAAGAAGCAGCAAACGGAATTGAGGATGATTTCCTTAAGAAGGGAATTATGCTTGTGGTGGACGGCACCGATCCGGAACTGGTGCGAGGAATTCTTGAAACTGATTTAGTGTGTGTGGGAGACCGGCACAAGACAGTCATTGCATTCTGGGAGAAATGGGCAGAAATGGGACCTGCATGGGGTATGATCGGTACCCTGCTTGGTCTGGTAAACATGTTAAAGAAGCTGGACGACCTGGCAGCCGTTGGACCTAACATGGCGGTCGCGCTTCTGACAACATTATACGGTTCCGTAATTGCGAACTGGCTCTGTAACCCGGTTATTTCCAAGTTAAAGGGAAAGGATGCACTGGAAACAATCAACCGTCAGATTACGATAGAAGGTCTTTTGTCAATACAGGCAGGTGAGAACCCTCGTGTAATTGAAGAAAAGCTGAAATCCTTCCTGGCACCAGCACAGAGGAATGCCATGGGAGATGGTGGTGGAGGTGATGAGTAGTGAAGAAAAAACAGGAAGATCCACCAGCAGGTTCTCCGGCATGGATGGCTACGTTTTCGGATCTTATGAATCTGCTTCTCTGCTTCTTCGTGCTTTTGTTTGCGATGTCCAATGTTGACCAGGAAAAAGCAGAAGCGCTGGTTGCATCACTGCAGAATAAATTCAGTGTCCTGCCTGCAGGCGGTGCCAGTATCGGCGAGGGCCAGATGGTTTCGGCAGGTGTCAGACAGCTGGAATTTCTTGATAAGTATTATAATGAAATTGCCAATTCTGAGGCGGAGGATACGGACGACCAGAAGGACGGTAAGAACACCGTTCAGGAAGAGTATGAGGAGATGTCGATTACCGAGTCGGAAAAGATGGCTGAGGAAATCCAGGCTGAGATTGACAAGTCCGAATACAAAGACCAGGTGGAAGTGGATTTTAATGCACAGTATGTACAGCTTAATCTAAGCGGAGCGATTCTGTTTGATTCCGGTAAAGCGGAGCTGGTATCCGGGGCAAAGCCAATTGTGGACCGGATTGCCCGTATTCTGGAACGTTACAATAAAAATATTATTGAGGTTGAGGGACATACCGACAACGTGCCGATTAATTCCTCACGTTTTCCGAACAACGAGGTGCTTTCCATGTACCGTGCACTGGCGGTTACGGATCGGATCAGGGATCATTCGAAACTGGATCCGAAGTACATAAAGTTTGCCGGAAGAGGGGATCATGTTCCGGTTGGCGACAATAATACTGCAGAGGGACGGGCAAGAAACCGTCGTGTGGAAATAAAAATTTATAATTCCTATAATTCAGATGTAAAGGAGTGAGAGGAGTCATATGAAAAAGAATTTAATTTCAGTATTGATTTTAGCACTGGTATTTGCCAATTTTGTTCTGACGGCGATTTTAATGTTTACAGTTCTGCCGCAGACCAAAAAGGCAAACACATTGATTGACAAGGTTTGTTCTGCGATTGATCTGGATTTAAACAGTGGTGGGGCAGGCAGCGGTATGAACAGCATCCCGATTGACAAGCAGGAAAACTATAAGGTGAACGGAGGAGAGCAGCTTATTATAGGTCTTGCTGAACCGGAGGGAAGCAAGGATAAGCATTATGCTGCGGTAACACTTTCACTTGTTTTGAATACAGAGAGTGAAAATTATAAGACTTATACCCAGGAATTTTTGAGTGGGCAGGATGATACGATAAAGAATAAAATAAATACCATTATCGGCGGATACACAATGGATGAATTTAATGCAAACAATCATGAAGAAGTCAAGCAGGTGATTCTTGAAGAAATGCAGAAAATGTTTGGTGTGGATTATGTGATAGACATCAACTTTGCACAGGTTAATACAGAGTAATGACTGGACTTAATAAATCTTTATAGTAAGAGTGGTGAATGACAGATGGGCGACGTATTATCGCAAAATGAGATAGACAGTCTGCTGGCGGCTTTAAGCACCGGTGAACTGGATGCAGATGAAATAAAAGAAAATGATGAAAAAACGGTCAAGGAATATGATTTTGCCCGGCCTTCCAAGTTCTCGAAGGAACATCTACGTACACTGGAGATGATATTTGAGCATTATGGCAGACTTTTGTCTACCAATTTACCGGTTTATCTGCGCAAAAATGTGCAGGTGGAAGTTTTAAATTCAGAGGCGGTTACGTATTCTGAATTTTCCAATGCACTGTCAAATCCTGTTCTGCTTGGAATTGTCAATTTTGCACCGCTGCAGGGGAACATCATTATTGAGATGGCATCCAATCTTGGATATCTTTTTGTAGACCGTATGCTTGGCGGTCGTGGGGATCCGCTGGATAAAATGCGGGATTTTTCGGAGATAGAGTTATTAATTATTGAACGAATTATGGTGGTCTGTATCAATCTGCTGAAGGAGCCGTGGGCAAATGTGGTTGACCTTCATCCGAGACTGGAGCGGATTGAGACAAATTCACAGTATGCACAGATAATTTCACCAAGTGAGATGATTGCAATTGTGACAATTAATCTTAAAATTGGGGAAATCGAAGGACTTATGAATGTCTGCCTTCCGTATATTACAGTGGAAGGTGTGATGGATAAGCTGAATACCAAATACTGGTATTCCAATTTGCAGAATCAGGATGACACTGATTATACAGAAGCTATTGAAACATTAATCCGGCGTGCACAGATTCCTATTAAGGCGGTACTCGGCAACAGTTCAATCTCAGTCAATGATTTTGTGACGCTGCAGCCGGGGGATATTATCCGTCTTGACCGTAAGGCAGAAGAGGAACTGGACATTTATGTCGGAAATATATGCAAATTTACTGCATTACCCGGATCTGCGGGAGATAACTATGCAGTCAGGGTTACTTCGGTAATCAGAGAGGAGCAATAAATTATGGATGGAGTATTATCTCAGGAGGAAATCAACGCACTGCTCAACGAACCGGGAGAGAGTGCGGGGGCTGCCGGAGACAATGAACTTTCTACGTCTGAAATAGATGCAATTGGAGAAATTGCCAATATCAGCATGGGGACAGCGGCAACCACGTTGTTTTCCCTTGTAAACCGCAAGGTTGAGATTTCAACGCCTGTTGTATCCTATGCAACATGGGATGATATTGTGGACCAGTATGAAAGACCATGTGTATTTATCCGTATTGCATATACGATAGGTCTGGATGGAAGCAATATTCTGGTTCTGCGTGACAGTGATGTTAAAATAATCACAGACCTTATGATGGGTGGTGATGGAACAAATACAGATGATGAGCTTGGAGAGCTGCATCTTAGCGCAATCAGTGAAGCGATGAACCAGATGATGGGTTCTGCGGCAACTTCGATGTCTTCCATGCTGGACAAGAAGATTGATATCAGTCCGCCAAGGGCAAGTCTTGTGGATCTGGCAGACAGTGTGGATGAATCCATGATTGATGAATTTCTCACGGGAACATTTGTTAAAATTGCATTCCGTATGGAAATCGGGGATTTGATAGACAGTGAAATTATGCAGTTATATCCAATCTCCTTTGCAAGAAGTATGTGCGAGGGTGTGAAAAGCAACATGGAAAAGGACAGCGACAGTATTAAGGAAGATGTTGCTGCTCCGCCACCGGCAGCTGCACAACCAGCGCCACAGCAAACACAGCAAGCACAAGTTTCGCAGGCAGCGCCAGCTCCTGCACCAGTACCGATGGGAGGTCAGCCAATGATGGGACAGCCAATGATGACGGCGCCGATGGGACAGCCGGTCAATGTTCAGCCTGCGCAGTTTACGGCATTTGCCGGAGGGGCTGCGGGGTCGTATGCACCAGAAAATATAGATCTTATTATGGACGTACCGCTTAATGTAACAGTTGAGCTTGGACGTACACAGAAATCCATTTCCGATATTCTGGATCTGGGACCAGGTAAGATTATAGAACTTAACAAAATTGCCGGGGAGCCGATTGATGTTCTTGTAAACGGCAAGTTTGTAGCTAAGGGAGAAGTTGTTGTAATTGAAGAAAGCTTCGGTGTGCGTATTACGGAAATTGTAAATTCAGCAATGCCGTCGGGGGTAAACGGCTAATCGTATGGGAATTTTATTAGCAGGTTCTTTAAAGAGTTTTCTTGAGCTTCTCGGCGCACTTGTTATCTTCGGGTTTGTGCTTGTCATCGTCTATTTTACAACCAAATGGATGGGCGGGCTTCAAATGGCTCGGAGTAACAATAAAAACTTACGGATTGTGGAAACAATCGGTGTCGGCAGCAATAAGACGATCAGCATAGTAGAGGCAGGGACGGTATATCTTGTAGTATCTGTCGGAAAGGATGAGGTTCATCTTCTTGCCAGGCTGACAAAGGAACAGTTAAAGGATTTTTCTTTTGAAGAAGTAAAAAATAATGCACAGGCAGACTCTTTTTCAGAGATTTTTAACAAACTGAAAGATAAGCTTCCTAAGAAGCAGGACTGATATGAGTAAAAATAAAAAAATGTACTGTATGGCAAGTTTTACATTTGCTTTTGTAGTACTGATTCTTACAATTGCATTAAGTGCAGTTCATCCGTCGAAAACTTATGCGGCATCCATGGATCCGGACAGTATTACAGATATGAGGTCCGGTAATACGGAGGCAGATGAGCAGGATAATGGTGATAATAATAATGGCAATACGGGCGGACTGTCACTTACACTGAATAATGAAGATGGTTCGGTTACAACACCGGTTCGGATGCTGTTAATGCTGACGATACTGTCACTGGCTCCGTCGCTTCTGGTTATGATGACTTCTTTTACAAGAATTATCATTGTACTGCATTTTGTACGGACGGCAATTGGTACCCAGACAGCACCGCCGAACCAGATTCTGGTTGGACTGGCGCTGTTTTTGACGTTTTTCATTATGTGGCCGACTTTTCAGAAGATTAATGAAGATGCCCTCCAGCCGTTTGACCGTGGGGAGATTAACCAGACGGAGTTTTTGGAAGCGGCAGAGGAACCAAT
>CANOLA010000103.1 GCA_947566705.1 uncultured Lachnospiraceae bacterium
GACAGCAGTTTGTAATTTCCAATCATTGTACGAAGGTTTGCAACCTGGTTGGAAAGCTCCTCTGAAGCTGCCGCACATTCCTCACTCGTAGCTGAATTCGTCTGTACAACCTGGGATACCTGGCTGATTGCCTGGTCAATCTGGGATACAGAGGTTGCCTGGTCATTGGATGCCACAGCAATACTTCCAATCAGGCTTACTATCTTGTCAATTGCCTCCACTATTTCATTCAGCGATACTGCTGTTTCCTCTGCAAGCTTGCTACCGTGTCCAATCTTACGGATGATATCTTCAATCATTTCCTGTGTTTCACTTGCTGCAGAAGCACTCTTTGCTGCAAGACTTCTTACTTCTTCTGCAACAACGGCAAATCCTTTACCATGCACGCCTGCCCTTGCAGCCTCTACAGCGGCATTCAGTGCAAGAATATTTGTCTGGAATGCGATATCGTCAATTACCTTGATAATCTTGGAAATTGTTTCAGAAGACTCATTGATATCATTCATGGCACCAATCATTGCCTTCATCTGTCCATTACCGCCAATTGCAGTTTCTTTCACATTGCGTACCAGATCGTCAGCCTCACTCGCCTGTTCTGCATTTGCCTTGGTATGTTCTGCAATTTCAGCCATGGAAGCTGTAACTTCCTGCAGTGCGCTTGCCTGCTCTGTTGAACCCTGTGCCAGTGACTGGCTTGCACTTGCCACCTGCTCCGCTCCAACTGTAACCTGGGAAGTTGATTCTTTGATACCGCCAAGTATTCTGTTATTATCTGTTAAAATGCGCTGGAATGATTTGCCCAGAACATCCTGGTCACTTCTGACATCCGCTACAACAGTCAGGTCACCCTTTGCAATCTCATTTGCAACATCCACCTGTCCCTTAATTCCGTTAATCATAATCTTGAAGTTATCCATCAGTTCTCCAAGATCATCATCATTAACCTTTTCGCAGTCTACATCCACGTCACCAAGTGCCATTTTCTTTGCTGCAACAGAAAGCTTGTTAACCGGGACAATAATATTTCGGATTAATATCATGGCATATACAATTGCAATAATAACTGCCAGGGCAGCTACACCCACTGAAATACCTGTCAGAACATTCATCGAAAGCTCTGCCCTGTTACTTTGTTTATCAGATTCTTCCGCAAGCATCGTAATCAGCGTATTTAACTGCTCCTCCGTTTCGCTTGAAAGCGCCTTGCCAGTCGTCATCAGGGTATCAACAGCTTCCTTTGCACGGCCGCTTTCCCCAAGGGCCAGATAGTCTTCATTTGCAGTAATCCATTCATCAGCTTTGCTCCTGACCGTCTGGTACTGGTCACGGATTTCCTGCGGAAATGTATCCATAATCGCTTCAAACTTGCCAAAAGAGTCATAACATTCTGCCTTATATGACTCAATATCATCTTTCTGTGCCTTGAAATTTGCCGGATCATCAGCATACGCAAGCAGGGCATTTCTTATACGCACCTTTATGTTACAGAAATCCGAAAATCCCTGGCTCATATATAACTGACCCATTCCATAGTTATTGTAGAGATCTTTTCTCGTCTTGTTGATGGAGTTTGAAGAAAAAATCCCAGCTCCCGCGATGATAATCATGAAAGCAAGCAATACAACGCTGAACATTGTAATCTTACTTCTCACTGACATGTTGTTTATTGAAAAACCTTTTTTCATTTTAGATTCTCCTTTTTTCATTTTATCTTTCTCCTTTTTACTCTTGTTCTTCCTCTTGATTCTCCTCAATTTTTACCAGATCTTCCTGTTTTATCAGTTTCTCCGGATCAAGCAGCATCTTTACGGAATCCTCCAGTCTGGCAAGACCATAAACATATTTGTTTTGCTCTTTTTCTTTGCGTTTCAGTGACGGAAGGGGAACAATATCATCATCTGAAATATTGACAACTTCTGCAATCTGTTCCACAATCAGACCAATCACCATGGATTTCACATTGATGATGATAATACATGTTCTGTCTGTGTATTCAGCAGGAGGCATCTTAAACCTTACCCGGACATCGATGACCGGAATAATCTTACCACGCAGATTGATTAATCCCTTGATATAATCTTCCACTTCAGGTACCAGCGTAATGGGCTGCATCATAATTATTTCATTGATGTAGCTGATACCGATACCAAAGAACTCTTTTCCTGTCTGGAAGGTCATGAACTGTCCTTTCTGGGATTCATCTGCAGCTTCTTCTTCCAATCCAGCTGCTTCCATAATTTCCTCAGCCATCTATATCCTCCTTTCTTTATTGTCTACGAGACTGGCTATATCCAGTATCAGGGCAATGCTTCCATCTCCCAGCTGTGTACATCCGGACACACCCTTTACCCTTTTGATATAGGATGGTATCGGCTTGACAACAATTTCCTGCTCCTGCACCAGTTTATCAATCAGAATACAAATCTGGCGGCTCTCATGCTCAAGTACTACTATGATGCCGTCCTCCACATTGGTTCCGGCTCCTTTCAGATTGTACTTCTCATTCAGGCGGACAAACGGATAACATTCATCCCGCAGAACAATGTATTCCTCCCCGTCCGGTTCCGTAATTATGGAATCACTGGTGATTCTCATAAAGGTTTTTACAGATGCCGTTTCGAGTACAAATGAGGATGATCCAATCTGTACGACAATGCCGTTTATAATTGCAAGCGTCAGCGGAATCACAAGTGTCATCTCTGAACCTGCACCCTCCGTGCTTTCAATATCCAGCCTTCCACCGATACTCTGGATGTTCTTTACAACCACATCCATGCCGACCCCTCGTCCGGAATATTCTGTTACCTGCTCTTTCGTGGAAAATCCCGGCAGAGTAATGAAACTGTAAATTTCCTTGTCTGTAAAGTCCGTAATTGGTCTTTCCCCGATTAACCCGACGCTGTATGCCTTTTCATACAGCTTTTCCTTACTTAAGCCTTTTCCATCATCCTTAACACTGATATATACCTTTCCGCCTTCATTTTTGGCTTCCAGTGTAATCCTTCCCTTTGCCGGTTTACCGCGGCTGGTTCTCTCTTCCACATTCTCTTCAATTCCATGATCCACAGAATTTCGTACCAGATGCATCAGAGGATCCGTAATATGCTCAATGATATTCTTATCCACCTCTGTGTTCTCACCAACCACCTGCACCTCGATGTCTTTTCCAAGCTTTCTGGAGACATCAAAGACAATTCTTTTCATCTTCTGAAATGCATTTGTCAGCGGCATCATTCGCAGGGACATGATAATTTCCTGCAGCTCTGTGGTAATCTTGGAAAGCTGCGCTCCCGCTTTCTGGAAGTTTGGAAGCTCAAGTCCCGGCACTTTTAAGTCAGGATTCTGCAGCACGACTGCCTCAGCAATTACAATTTCCCCGATTAAGTCCATCAGTGCATCCATCTTTTCCACGTTTACGCTGATAATACTCTGTTTCTTCGGCTGGTTCTTTGCCAGGGTCTTTCCTTTTCCGGTTTCCTTTGACTTGACAACGTAATCACCAGGAACAACCGGCGCCGGTGCCTTTTTTTCTTCCTTTGCCGGTTCACTTGCTTTTGCACTGGCTGCCGGCGGTGCGTCCACCCGCCCGTGTTCCACCAGCTTCTGCCCGTATTCCTCTGCGGAAAGCTCTGTGATTTCTATGTTTTCAGCCTCAGTACTGTCCACCAGTTCATGGACTTCCTCCGCCGAACTTTTCGTCTGCAGAATAATATAAAACCCTTCTGCAAGAATTACATCTGCGCTCGACTCGTTTGTCATAATATCTTCTGGTGTATACAGCATATCCTCCGCAACCTCTTTCAGCGCAAAAGTTGCTGCATATGCACGCAGATTACTCATCATAGTGTCATTCCGGTAATGGATGACTATCTGGAAAAACCGGCTGTTTTCACTGGCTACAGGCGCGATATAAAACTGGCTGGGCTCATCATTCTTCTTCTGTTTTGGAAGCGGAATTCCCTGGTCCTTAATCTCTCCCTTTAGCTTGGCAAGAAAATCATCCAGTTCTTTCAACAGGGGACCTTCGTCACCGTCTGTCTTCTCGCCTGCCTTAATTTTTTCCATCTCACCATTGACAAAATCAGACACATCAAGAACCTTATCCACCAGCTCCAGATGGGGCACATTATCCGGCTGCGATTCCCTCAGATAGAAGAAAACGTCTTCCAGCCTGTGGGTAACCTTTGTGATGTTTTCAAACATCATGATTCCGGATGAACCCTTAATCGTATGCATGATTCGGAAGATTTCATTGATATCGGACTCGTCAAAACAGTCGGCATCCTGTTTTTCCAGTATGATGCCCTCTAGCTTTTCCAATAGCTGGCCGCTTTCGTATAAAAACATATCCAGCATTCCGTCATTGTTTAATTCCTCTGCCATACTTCCTCCAATCCTTCGTATTTTGTAACCGTCCTATGACGTTACTCAAATTAATTCCAGCTTTTTTAATAACTTATCGAATTTTTCCACATCAATCGGCTTGCCGGAATATGCCTCACATCCCAGCTCAAACGCAGTCTTTACATTGCGCTCCTCATTCAGTGCGGATGTCATAATGACCTTGACGCGCTTTTTCTTTGAAATTCCCCTCTGGGTTTCAATATCACGTATTGCCTTCAGTACCTGGTACCCGTCCATAACCGGCATCATCACGTCGAGACAGATTAAATCATAAGGTTCATTGTCTTCGAGCGCCATCATAAAAGCATCAACAGCCTCTTCCCCGTCTACCGTCACATCACATTCCCCATACTGTGACAGATAATTATCCATAAACTTACGGCTGGCGAAGTCATCTTCTGCCATTAATATTTTCATATCACTGTACTCCTTTCTATTTATGCTTTTAACAGACTGTATATTTTGCCTGTAACTGCCGTAATTCCTGTCTGGTACTGTACTGCACCAATATCGTATGCAACCTTTGGCATGCCATATACCACGCAGGTTGCTTCATTCTGTCCAATGGTCTGTGCACCTGCCTGACGCATCTGCAGAAGTCCCTTTGAACCATCTGCACCCATTCCGGTCAGGATGACACCGATTGCCTTGTCTCCCGCCATCTTTGCCACGGACTCAAACAGTACATCCACAGACGGACAGTGCCCGCTTACCTTTTCGGTTCCCCTGCATTCCACCTGGTACATATTTCCAACTTTTACAACCCGCATCTGCCGGTCTCCCGGTGCAATCAGAACCTGCCCCTGCAAAACCCTGTCGCCTGTCTCTGCCTCCTTGACAGAAACGGTACACTGGTTATTTAGTCTTTCTGCATACATTTTTGTAAACCCTGGCGGCATATGCTGGACAATCACAACTCCCGGTATATCACGCCGGAACTGTTTGACTACTTCAAAAATCGCTTCTGTTCCGCCGGTGGAGGCTCCAATGGCAATCAGACGCCCGTCTGGCTTTGCAATGCTTCCGCCCACGGGATTAACATCTACTTTTTTCAGCTGGCCAAGCTTTGCCGTGGATGCAATCTTGACCTTTGTTACAAGCTCTTGTCTTAAAAACTGTCCAAGCTGCACTCTGTCCAGATTGGACGGTTTGTTTACAAAATCCACGGCCCCTGCTTCAAGCGCATCAAACACAGATGCATCCAGTGCGCTGATAACAACTGTTGGAATCGGATACTGCGGCATCAGTTTCCTTAAAAATTCAATTCCGCTCATTCTTGGCATTTCCACATCCAGCGTCATAACATCCGGCTTATATTTGATAATGGCATCCCTGGCTTCATACGGATCACCTGCCTGCGCCACAACCTCAATGCTTGGATCCTGTTCCAGACTCTGTACCAGCAGATTACGGAATAATATGGAATCATCCACTACAAGTACTTTAATTTTCCTCATAAAAATCTCCCTTATTTTCTATAGATTGAAGGCTGGACATAGTTAAACCTTGTTCTGCCCTTATTCAGACTTTCCGTTGTTCCGATAAACAGATATCCGCCCGGCTCCATAAAGTCATAAATCTTATTCAAAAGCTCATATTTTGTATCATCTTCAAAATAAATCATAACATTTCGCAGAAAGACAACGTGAAACTTTCTGCGGAACGGAAACCTGTTCATCAGGTTAAACTGCCGGAAGAGAACTTCTTTTCGTAATTCTTCGGTTGCCTGGTATTCTTCTGTACCAATCTTCTTAAAATAGTGATTCTTCCATTTCGGCGGCAGAACTTCCAGCTGCTCTTTCAGATAAACCCCCCGTGATGCATGTTCCAGCACCTCGGTTGAAATATCCGTGGCAAGAACCGTGGTATCCCACTGTTTATGTTCCAGTCCAAAAAAATCCATCAGAATCATTGCAAGCGTATATGGCTCCTCTCCTGTTGAGGAAGCTGCCGACCATATCCGCAGATCCTTCCTTGCCGCTTCCTTTACTTTCAGCTGCGGAAGTACCACCTGCTGCATAAAATCAAAGTGTTCGCTTTCCCTCATAAAATATGTATGATTGGTTGTCAGTATGTTGACAAGATTTTTTGCTTCTTTCCCGCCTGGATTGGATTCTACTTTCTCCATATATTCATCATAACCGGAATATCCGTTTCTAAGCAGATAATTTTTCAGTCTGCCGTCTACCAGAATCCTTTTCTGGCTTAAATCAATCCCGTAATTGCCTTTCACATACGAAACAATTCTTTGAAACTCATGATCCGATAACACGTTATTCCTCCCCGCGGCCGTTACTTTTCATCTGTCTCTGGATTTTATTGAATATCTGTACAATATCCGGATCATAGATGAGACCGCTTTTCTCATTAATGATCGTTTTTGCTTCTTTCGCGGAAACACCGCCTGTACCGTCCCTTCCTGCGGTCAGTAAATCATAATCATTGGCAAGCAGTGTAATTCTTGCTTCCAGTGGAATCTCTTTTTCTTTTAACGGAGGACTGCCCTGTCCGTTCCAGTGGGCATGATGATATCTTGTAATCCGCTCTGCCATCTTCAGAAGCAGGCTGTCGCCGTTATTATCATTGATATCCTCAATAATCTTTCCGCCTTCCTCCGTACACATCTGTATATAGTCCCTGTTTGTTTCACCAGGCATCTGCCCGTTTGGATACATTTTCTCAGGCACAACAATACTGCCTATATTATGCAGCTTTGCTGCAGTATCCATACAGTCCACAAACTCATCTGTAACAGTACTTTCATATTCCGGCAGAAACTGGAGGGCCTGTGCTAAAATCCGGCTGTTAAATCCAACATTGTCCAGATGTTTTTTCATGTAAGGCTGACGGCGTTCCATAATTCCGACCAGTGCCAGAAGCATGTTTCTCTGCCCGTTCTCCAGATGTCTTTTCTGTTCCTCCACCATCTTATGCATCAGGCGGTTATAATCTTCCATCTGCTGTTTCATTTGATACGCACTCAGATGATTGTTTACCCGCATAATGGTTTCCACCGCATCCACGGGTTTGGGTATATAATCCACAGCCCCTGCCATAAATGCCTTTTTCTTTTCTTCCTCACTGCTTAATGCAGTTACAAAAATAACAGGAATATCCCTTGTTTTTGGATTATTCTTTAACATCCGGCAGAATTCAAAACCATCAATCTCCGGCATTGAAATATCTGAAAGAATCAGAGAGGGTTTTGTCTTTCGGATGAGTTCAATGGCATCCTGCACTTTTAATGCACACAGAGTACCGTAGCCTTCCTGCGAAATAATATTATCCAGTATTTCTACATTTACATCCACGTCATCGACAATCAGTATCTGGGGTGGACTTTGGGTTGAATGCTCCACTTCCATAATCATCTCTCCTTTCAAAATGCCATTTGCTCAGAAAGAATCTCTCTCACCTTCTGGTACATCTCCATACTTTTATCATAATTACCTTTACGGATTGCCATTTCCATACGCAGCACCTGCTTTTTGATGTCAGCATCTCCCTGCACCACCAGCGCCTTAATGGTTGAGGCAAGTATTTCCGCCTTATCCCATGCCCCAAGTTCAATGGAAAGTACCAGTTTATCCATCCGCTTCTTTAACTCCCTGCGGTTGGCTTCTTCACCAAACTGTAAAAAATCCTCAGTTGTATCTGCATCCTCGGTATCTGTATATTCAGACCATGCAGCAAAAACTTCACTGCGTTTGTCCTCCTGGTCTTCCTGTCCGGTTTTCAGTTTGATGGAAAAAGAAAACGAACTGCCCTTTCCTTTTTCACTTTCAACAAAAATATTACCATGCATCAGCTCAACCAGCTGTTTCGTAACTGCAAGCCCGAGACCTGTTCCTCCAAAACGCCTTGTAATGGATGCATCCACCTGGCTGAAACTCTGGAACAGTTTATCCTGTTCCTGTGCGGATATCCCGATTCCGGTATCCTTTACAATAAAAAACAGTTCCACCTCTTCATTCACATGCATTGTTATATCTGCAAATATACTGATATATCCTACCATAGTGAATTTAACGGCATTTGAAAGCAGGTTATTTAAAATCTGGACCAGCCGGAGTTCATCACCTATCAGCATACCCGGAATCCGGTCATTGACATCCACCTTCAGGCGCAGTCCCTTTTTATTGATTTCGTTACTGTGGGTCGCAATCACCCGGTCCATCATCTTATAAAAATCAAACTCTTTTTCCTCAATGGTAAACTTGCCAGCCTCCATTTTGGAAAAATCCAGTATATTATTGATAATTTCCGACATATTGTTACAGCAGTACAAAATAATGTCCAGTGTCTTTCTCTGTTCCTCATCCTGCACCTTTTCCATCATTGACATTACATGACCGCGGATTCCGTTAACCGGTGTCCTGAGTTCGTGGGTCACATTTGCTGTAAATTCATTCTGTCTTTTTATATTTTCTTTTTCTTCCTCTTTTGCACTGTGCAGCTGCGCATTCAGCTCTCTTGGCACAGAAATATCCTCTGCAAGAAGCAGATATGTCCCTTCGGTTTCTGCCGGATAAACAGAGATTTTTGTCGGAAAACAAGACTTGTTTTTTCGGTAGATGGACAATTCTTTTCCACTGGTAAGTCTGCAGGCATCAAAAGAATCTGTTCCCTTGACATCAGAAAACTCCTGCCTGAAAATCTCCTTTATATTACACTCCTCCAGCTCACCTTTGCCATATTCAAGCTTTTCCGATGCTGTTTTATTGGCATAAAGAATATGCCCTTTTACATCAAAAACAAGCAGCAGCTCTATTAAATTATCAATCAGTAATTCACTGTCCAGCCATTCAAACATTACAGTTCCTCCTACCGGTTTTATTACAGTCTGTAATACTCCCAACAAGCGTATTACTATGTATACCGGAACATTTTGATTACTTCCACAATCCCAAAGAAATCCTCTTTGGCAAGCTCAAAACATTCCAGAATCTTAGGAGAAAACTCTCCGCATTCCCCGTTTAAAATCATCCGGTAGGCTTCTTCTGTGCTGTATGCAGTTTTATAAACCCTCTCACTGACCAGCGCATCATAAACATCCGCAATCGAAACAATCTGTGCACTGATTGGAATATCGTCTCCTGCGAGCTGGTCGGGATAGCCTTTCCCATCCCATCTTTCATGATGGTGACGGCAGATATCATAACAGTACTGGTAAAAATCCTCCTGATAGGAACCGCGGAATGTCTCAAGAAGCTCACACCCAATTGTCGTGTGTGTCTTGATAATTTCGAATTCATCATCGGTCAGCCGTCCCGGCTTCAGCAGTACTGCATCCGGAATGCCAATTTTTCCTATATCATGTAAGGCAGAGGCTCTTGCAATCTGGTCCACCTGGTTATCAGTCAGACCATATTCCGGAAAATATTTTGCAAGGTACTTCGCAAGTATACGGGTAAAATACTTAATCCGCCTGACATGGTCTCCCGTCTCCACACTCCGGAACTCGATAACAGTACTCAGAGCATCAATCATGAATTCATTCGCTTCCATGATTTTCTCTTCCTGCTCTTTAATAATGACCTTCTGCTCTTTAATCCTTAATCTCATGTCCCGTCTGTGCTGGTAAAGCTCTATCACATTACGCGCACGCTTTTTGATAATTCCCGGCACAAACGGCTTATACATGACATCTGCAATACTGTAAGAATATGCTTTTTCTTCTGTTTCATCAGGGGATGCCCCTGTAATTAAAATAACAGGAATTTTTTCCAGAAGTGAATGCTCCTCCAGATAGTCAAGAACTCCGAAACCATTCATCTTAGGCATAATGATATCCAGAAGAATCAGAACCAGATTATCACATTCCTGAATCATCCGGATTGCCTGTTCCCCGTCAGCAGCCTCAAGAACATCATAGCTTTCCTGCCCGTCCTCTGCTTCCTCAAACATTACATGAAGTATCATTCTGTTTATTTCTTCGTCATCTACAATCAGCAACTGTCCTCTGCTCATAATATAATTCTCCCGTTTCATCCACATTTTCCCAAAGTTATAAACAGGGAATTGTTTATAACTAAGGAATATTATAGCATTATTAAGGGGAAAACGTCAACACCTATGTGCTTTCTATCTTGAAAACCACCACATGATGTGGTTTAAATTTCATAAACATTTTAAAATAATGAAAAAATCGAGTAGGAGGCGGTGGCTAACCGCCGTCCTCTCACAGCACCGGACATACGG
>CANOLA010000104.1 GCA_947566705.1 uncultured Lachnospiraceae bacterium
GAAAGCAGTCGGAGACAATATCAGCAATGCCGGAACGAAGCTTCTTCCGGTAACAGCTGGCGTTGTAGGACTTGGAACGGCGGCGGTGAAAACTGCCGCTGATTTTGATGTGTGCCGAGCATGGCACTTATCTTGCTGGTGTAAGTCCAGCCACGGGTATTTACCGCCAAGTACTTTGAAGCAGGATTGAGATCCAAGAATGCTTTTTTTCATTGTATCAGCTAGGAGCACTTTATTTTAATGGGGGTAGGAGAGAAAGCAGTTGGGAGGGATATGGAAAAATCATATACCTGTTTTGAGGCAAGCTACAATTTGCAAAAGCAAGGGATTGTTGCTGGACAGCTAGTACATCACTGCATTAATAATCAAGTAATATTATGCCACTAAAGGTATCCCCTTATAAGTCCACCTGAAGGGCTTTGCCATAAGATTAACTAATTTTACCGGTTTAAAAATCTCTTTGATTTGGTTATATTCTGGTGCTGTCATAAGGAACTCCTATTTTTTTGATGACATAATTATAGCTGATTTATTAAGAAAAGGAAACCTCCAACCAGTAAACATGGTTGTATAATTTCTATTAAAAATTCAGCGGAAAATATGAGATAAAATCTCAAATACTGTTTACAAATTTGAAAAATGATGTATAATACAGATATAAGATGGGGGTAGAAGCTATGTTATGCCAGTTTACCGTGAGGAATTATAAAAGTATTCGTGAAGAGATGACTTTTGATATGCAAGCTGCATCTATTATGGAGCATAGGGATAGAATTATTCAAACAGAAGACGGAGAAAATTTTTTACCGGTATCAGTGATTTATGGTCCGAACGGCGGTGGTAAATCCAATGTATTGGAAGCATTGCATACACTTAATGCAAAGGTTTTAAGACCGCTGTGCGCAATATGTGATAAGACAGAGTGCGAATACAAGGCAAGGAAAATTCCCGTGGAGCCGTTTGCTTTTTCAGAAGAAACAAAAAAGGAGCCAACAGAATTTGAAGTATTCTTCAGAACCAAGATTGCAGAATACCGTTATATTCTTCATGTGAAGCAGGACGCTGTTGTTTATGAGAGTTTAGACCGGATAAAATTAGATACTGGGAGACGTTCGGCACTCTTTGTAAGAAATGGGAATGAGGCTGAATTAAAGGGAGTGTTCATTAAAATCAAAATCAGTGAAGAAATTTCAGATAATCTGCCTTTATTATCTTATTTGGGAATCACTTATAAAAAGAATGAGGTGGTTTCTGATGTGATTAAATGGTTTGAGAGGTCTATAGACTTTTTAAACTATGGAAATCCAAGACGGGAGCTGCGAACAGCTATAGCGAAGACAGATGAGGTAAAAAAGCTTGTGCTGGATATGATTCGTGAGATGGATTTGGATATAGAGGACTTCCGGATTGAAGAAAAAGAAGAAAATCGTATAGAAGTTTATACAAAACATACGGTAAATGGATATAGTACCGAATTGACTTTATTAGAAGAATCCAGCGGAACAAAGAAGCTGTTTGGACTACTGCCTTTTATTGCAAAAAGTCTTGTTATCGGGACAACCTTAGTGATTGATGAGCTGGATGCAAAAATTCATCCGGTCTTGTTGCGCTATATAATTATGCTGTTTAACAATATGGAAATTAATAGGAACGGTGCACAGCTTATTTTTACTTCACATGATTTGTCCACCATGAATAATGACATCTTTCGCCGTGATGAAATTTGGTTTGTGGCAAAAGGAAAGGAACAGAACTCTAAACTTTATTCTCTGGTCGAATTTAAAAATACAAAGGGCCAGTCTGTCCGTATGGATGCAAAGTACGATAAGCAGTATTTAGAGGGCAAATATGGCGCAGATCCATATCTGAAAAAGATTATAGACTGGAGTGATGTCAATGCCTAAAAAAGTTGGAACTGCGCAGTGGAGGAAACAGAGGCGCAAAGAATATCTGGAGAAAAAGGAATACCGCTATTATCTCTTTTGTGAGGGTGAGCAAATGGAACCTCTTTATTTTGAGGGATTTAAGCGGATGATAGAAAACAATCCGATTTATAAAGATATGGTTTTAATTGAGATTGAACCGTGTGCAGCGGAAACGATGAGGGGAATTGGTATGGCAGAGCGATATGTCCGCAAAAATGGAATTGACAAGGGACAGATTTGGTGCGTATATGATAAGGATAGTTTCCCTGCAAAGGATTTTAATGGTGTAGCAGAACGGGTGGACGGGCTGAATCTGGAAAATCCTGATTTGCAGTATCATGCAGCGTGGAGTAATGAGTGTATTGAGTTTTGGTTTATATTGCATTTTGCTTACTATACTTCAAACAACCATAGATCCGAGTATGTCAATTTTCTAAATGATAAGTTCGGAGAATTAGGGATTGGCAGGTATCAGAAAAATATGAAGGATTTACGGTATGCAAAGCGGATTATTGAGGAAAACAAAGGAAAAACGCCAACGGATATTGTGCCGGAGACGAAGGTGTATGAGTTAGTGGAGGAACTGGCGAAGTATTTGCCGGAAAATGTTGGGATTAATTTTTTATAGGGATATGAAAAGAGGTAAAAATGGATATAGATACTATTAAAAAGGTAATTCAAGGTTTTTTTCAAGAAGGTACCGTTACAATTGTTGGTTCGGGACTTTCTTTAGCAGAAGGAATACCCGGAATGCGTGATTTAGCGAAAGAGCTTCAAGCCAAAATACCTACAATGTTGACGGCCGCAAATGATATAGATATTTGGAAACAAGTTAATAATGATTTGATGAAAGGTATCGGATTAGAAGAAACTTTGCACAATACTAAGCCGAGCACATATGTTGAGGAAAGTATACGAAAAGTAACTGCTAAATATATTGGAGATGCAGATAACAGTATTTTTATGGATGTTATAAGAAATGGCAAGATACTTAGATTCTCAGAATATTTAGATAGATTTAATGTAAGAAATGGCAATATGACGGTAATTACTACTAATTATGATCGTTTAATTGAATACGCGTGTGAGATTAATGATATAATGGTGGACACACTTTTTGTTGGCAAATATTTAGCAGGTTATAAGCCGGAACAAAGTAAATATTCTTGTTGTGTAGGAATCCAGCAGCGAAAAGGGCGAGGAATAATCCTGCAATATGCTCCTAAAATAACTCTCTTAAAACCACATGGATGTTTAAGTTGGCATTTAATTAATGATATTCCATATTCCATTATGAATTACCCTATGGATGATTGTTTAATTATAACTCCGGGATTAAATAAATATCGTGAAGGTTACAGTGTTCCTTTTGATACTCACCGCGAACGTGCAAATGAAGAAATTGATAGGGCACAACAATATATAATTATAGGATATGGATTTGGGGATGACCATTTAGAAACGCATTTGGTAAGACAGTTAAGGGGTGGAAAACCTGCACTTATTTTAACATATGAGCTTTCCACAAATGCAGAGCGACTTGTAGGTGAATGCAGTAATATTACAGCAATTAGCCATGCGAATAGTTTTGATTCAAAAGTAACAAATGCCGAAGGCGAAACGATTTTGTCGGGTATAAATTTATGGGATTTACATGAAATGATTAAGGAGGTATTTTGATGGCTGCTTTATTAAATTTTGTTGAAAATGATTTGTTGGGTAGTGTGATTCAGGTAGATACGGAGCAAATAATAGTTGAGATTGAGAATGAAATTATTTTAAATAAAATATGCGTTGGAAATATTGTTTCTATAGAAACATCCAAACAACATGAGAAACTAATTGCGCTTGTTGATAAGGTAACACGTAAATATGTTGATACACTTTCAGAAGAAAGTGATGCTGACGAATTAAAGGTATCATCTGCCGATTATATAAAAGTAAGTATAATTGGTACATACCATTCAGTATATGGTTCAGAGCATGATATTTTTAAAAGAGGTGTTGAAACATTTCCGCAAATTGAGAGCAAATGTTATTGTGTGTCAGGTCAGAATCTGCAAAATTTTATGAATATTTTAGGTAAAAATGTAAATGTAGATAAACGGTTAAAAATTGGAACTTTTATGATAGACATGGGCGCCGATGCAGTGCTTGATGGTAATAAATTTTTTCAACGACATGCTGCTATTTTAGGAAGTACAGGTTCTGGAAAAAGCTGGTGTGTGGCAAATATTTTAGAAAAAGCGAGCAAATTGAAATATACCAATATTATTGTTTTTGATATGCATGGCGAATATCAAAGTTTATCAGAAGGAAGTGATCCTATTGCTAAACGATATAAGATTGCCGGTCCCGGAGATTTAGATACTCCAAACCCAGATGTGCTTTTTTTGCCATATTGGATACTTAATCGGGAAGAACTTTTATCAATGATATTAGATAGAAGCGATTCTAATGCTCCGAATCAAGCGTCACGATTTACCTTGCATATTAGGGAACTTAAAGAAGAAACTCTACAGAAAGAGGAAAAAACAGATACAATAGAGACTTTCACGGTTGATTCTCCCATTCCATTTTCTATGGAGGATTTATTAAAAAGACTTAAAGATGATGATACAAGGAAAGGAATAGGAGCTAATAATAAACCCATTAAAGGTGATTGGGAAGGAAAATTAACTAGATTTATAGCACGTCTTGAGACAAAGCTGGAAGATAGAACTTATGGATTTATGTTTAAGCCCTTAGATGAAGCTCAACTGTATGGTTGGCTTGGTAAAACTATTTGCAACTTATTGGGATATCAGGATGGACAAATGGGTATTAAAATTATTGATTTTTCAGAAGTCCCATCTGATGTCTTACCGGTAGTTACAGGAACACTTGCAAGGTTATTATATGATGTCCAGTTCTGGATGAATTCAGATAACAGAACTCCCTTTACGATTGTTTGTGATGAGGCACATTTATATTTACCTATAAAAGAAGATGCGGAGTCCGTTCAAAAACAGGCACTATCTAATTTTGAAAGAATTGCAAAAGAAGGAAGAAAGTATGGGGTATCTATTCTTGTAGTAAGCCAACGCCCAGCAGATGTAAGTAAGACGATTTTAAGTCAGTGCAATAATTTCGTAGTATTAAGACTAACTAATGAAAGGGATAAAGGTGTAATTAAAAATTTATTGCCAGATTCCTTAAAGAGTACTATAGAGTTCTTGCCATTGCTGGATGTTGGGGAAGCATTGGTAGTTGGTGATGCAATTTTATTACCAAGTAAAATAATCTTAGATAAGCCATTAGATTGTCACAGACCGATAAGTGCAACAAAAGACTTTTGGGATGAATGGGATAATAATGAACCGGATAATTGTGCGATTAATGAAGCTGTTGAGGCATTAAGAAAACAATGTAGAATGTAAAGGAGCATATCTTAAGTCATATTCGAGCAGAGTGCGACAGTCAATGAAAAATCGTTTTGTGGTTTAATGTCTGCAGTATATTCACTTCGTGAATATACTGCAAGTCACAGATTTGTGATAATTATATTTTGTGACCGCTTTGTGACAATTGGTTTCTATCATATAAAATAGCTTCCGGCAGGAAGTTTATTTTTAAAAAGGAGGTCATGGACATGGATTCATGGATTGTAGAAACCAGTAATCTAAAGAAGTATTACCGGCTTGGAGAAAACACGGTAAAGGCACTGGACGGCGTAAATTTCCGGGTGCAGGAACAGGAATTTGTCGCAATCATCGGTAAGTCGGGCAGCGGAAAAAGCACGCTGTTACACATGCTGGGAGGACTGGACACACCGACGTCCGGACAAGTACGTGTGGATGGAAAAAACATAGCGGGATTTGGCAGGGAGGAACTGACGATTTTCCGCAGGAGAAAAGTCGGATTTGTATTTCAGAGCTTTAACCTTGTGCCGGATTTAACGGTGTATGAAAATGTGGTGCTTCCCATTGAGCTGGACGGAAGACGGATTGACCGGGAATTTACGGATGAAATTTTACAGATTCTGCAGCTGTCTGACAGGAAACAGTCGCTGCCGATGACCTTGTCCGGAGGGCAGCAGCAGAGGGTTGCAATTGCAAGGGCGCTTGCGGCAAAGCCAAAGATGATACTGGCGGATGAGCCGACAGGAAACCTGGATTCAGGCACCAGCCATGAGGTGCTGGGGCTGTTAAAGGTTGTGGCAAAGCGGTATGCCCAGACCATTATTCTGATTACGCATGACAACGATATTGCACAGATGGCAGACCGCATCGTGCATATTGAGGATGGAAAAATTGTCAGCGCTGGGGAAGAAGGTGGGGCATATGCTTAGGAATAATAACCGCGCAGTCATAAAGCGCATGGCAAAAACTTCCTTAAAAAGTAACCGCCAGAAGAACCTGGTGATGCTTGCTGCAGTGGTTCTTTCCGCGTTTATGCTTTTTTCTGTTCTGACGGCAGGCATTACTTATTTCCAGATGTGGAGGCTGCAGAACCTGCGGCTGCAGGGCGGCGAATATGATGCAATTATGTATGGCTGCAGCGATGAACAGATGAAGATGCTTCAGGAAAACAAAGATGTGACAGAGATTGGAATTGTTTCAATTGCCGGCAGTATTGTGGAAACGGAAAAAACAGATCTTTCAGAAATTATGCTGCTGTGGGAGGATGATACCAGCTGGAATGTCATGGGGCGCAACGCACGAACCTCGTTAAAGGGAAATTATCCGGTGAAAGAAAACGAGGTTATGGTAACCCAAAAGGCCTTAAAAGAGGGTGGACTTTTGGGTTATGGAATCGGGGACAGCTTTCGTGCCACGTGGCTGGATGGAAACGGAAAAAAGCGGACGATGGAATTTGTAATATCCGGCATCTGGGATGGCTACGGAAGCAAAAACCTTTTTTATGTTTCAGAATCATTTTTTGAAAAAAGCGGTTATGAGCTGTCAAATCCGAACTGCGGGAGGATTCAGCTGGGAATCCGGCAGAAAATTATGACCCAACAGCAGAAGAATGACTTTACAGAGAGTATGAAGCTGAAAAAAATGCAGGCAATTGTATTTACTACAGAGCTTGCAAATGCACTGCCGATTTATCTTGGACTATTTGGGCTGCTGGTTGTCATCTGCCTGTGTGCATGGCTTCTGATTTATAATATTATGTATCTTTCTGTTACGGGAAATATCCGTTATTACGGACTGCTTGCGACAATCGGAATGACGGGAAAACAAATCTACGGACTGATTTACCGGCAGCTGTTTTACCTGGGGGCGGCGGGGATTATGACAGGGACGGTGTCTGCCATGGGAATTTCCTTTTTTGTCATGCCGTCTGTGGTCCGTGCATTCGGAATCTCCGAAAAAGTGGAAGTGGTTTTTCATCCATCCGTGTTTTTACTGACAGTCACGCTTTTAGCCCTTACCATTTTATTTGCAGGCAGAAAACCGGCAAAGCTTGCGGCTGCTGTTTCCCCGGTTGAGGCAAGCAGATATGCAGGCAGTATGCAGTCTGCAAAACATCCGCTGCATATAGGGGAAAAAGGCAGTGTAATCTGGCGCATGGGCGCGCGCAAAGTGGTAAAGGACAGGAAAAAAACGGCGGTAATTACCCTGTCACTTTCCATAGGGCTTTCTGTTTTTTTATGTATGATTACCCTGATTAAGAGCCAGGGACCAAGAACCATCGTATCCTCTGCATGGGGGGATGACCTTGAGATTATGAACAAAACATTAAGGACGGATGAAACAGAAAAATGGAAAGAACTCTGGAACGGGGAACTGGAACAGGAACTGAAAAACATTCCCGGAGTGAAGGATGTACACCTTGTCAGTACAGCAGGGATTATGATTCCGTGGGAGCCGGAGTTTTCGGACTTGTGGATGCATAAAATCTACGACAGATGGATTCTTGATCCGTATGAACCGTTTATGCAGCAGTATAAAAAACATCCGGAGGATTTTGGCACCTGTCTGGTCGGAATAGACAAAAAAAGTCTGCCGGTTCTGAATGAAACCCTGGAGAAGCCGCTGGATGAAAAAGCGTTTCTCGAAGGCAGAACCTGCGTCGTGTACCAGAACGGGCTTGACCTTGGAATAAAGGAACTTGCCGGGAAAAAAGTCCGCTGTGCGGATGCTGAAAATACCAGCCATACTTTTGCTTTTGAAATCGCCGGATGTACCCCAAGTTATGAATTTTTAGGTCCGGATATCGGAATGCTGCCTACGGTCATAATCAGCGACAGGGCGCTTGCCAAACTGGGAATCAAAACTTACCATTACAAAGTCCTCGTTTATTATGACGAGGCGTATGATGAAGAAACAGAGCATGCCGTAAAGTCGTTTATGGAACAGAAAGCCGGTGCAAAAAATCTGAAATATGAAAGTAAAATTGAGGATATGAAGGAAATTGAGGCTGCGCAGGGGAATATGATGTATGTCGGCACAGGAATTTCACTGATTCTGGCGCTGATTGGTATTATGAACTATTTCAATACCATGATTGGGAATATTGAAAGCAGGAAAAAGGAACTTGAGATTCTGGAAAATATCGGAATGACGTACCGGCAGATGAAACAGATGTTAATCCGGGAGGGAGCCCTTTATGCAGGGATATCCGTTTTGCTGACATTGATGATCGGACTTCCGGTTACGTATGTACTGTTTTCATCCATGAATTATATGAAGGTACCGTTTTTTATTCCGGTGGTTCCGGTCGCGCTGTTTGTGCTGGCGGTCATTGCCATCTGCATGTTTATTCCGGTTGTGATACAGAAAATGTTTCGCGCAGGAAAAAAAGAAAGAGCTTAAAATATATAAGAAAAATGCGAAACCGGCTAATCTGATAAGCCGGTTTCGCATGGTCTACCTGAATCTGTGATTCCCGATTTTTAATCTGCAGTTTTTCATGTTTGCGGAGAAAAACAGGTAGGAATCCATGTTTATTTCTTCTCCTTTATGCTCCACAAAGTTGCGTCCCTCCAGGACTTCGATTGCAGCCTGAACGGAATCAAGATGATTTTTTTCAGTAAAAGATCCGCTATCATATTTTTTAAGGACTTTGTTAAGAGCCCCGCTCCGCGCCGGGGTAAACTGCCCTTTCTGGTAGATTACTTTTTTTATGGTGTTTGGAAATTCCCTGGAATGTACCCGGTTCATAATGACGATTCCGACAGCAACCTTACCTGCATATGGTTCGGAACCTGCTTCACAAAAAATAATTGCGGACATCAGGCGTACATTTTCCTCGGTAAGTATGGATTTTTCCATTTTGGATTCGGCTTTTTCTGATTTTAAGGCAGCCTGTACAGAAAGCGGTGCTGAAAAAATAACGATAATTGCAAGAAACAGTGCAGAAAGTCTGATTCGGGTTGTATTTTTCATAATTAATAAATTCTCCTCTGATTTGTAACTTTTCTGTAACAAATGTAATATTATTATAACATGGATTTTAAATCTGTCAACTGGAAAATGTTGAAAGATGGACAGGAATATTGTAAAATTGTTTGTAAAAAGAAATACGAGGATAAAAATATGTATCGGGAAATATCTCAGTTATTAATGTACGGGGATCTGGACAGGGATTCCATACTTTACCGGATGGGTGAGCTGTTCGGGGAGTTTGAGGCAGGCAGATATGACAAAACTGCGCTGGTGCGCGAGCTGCATACACAGGTGAAGCGTATACTTAAGGTTGCTACGGATTATGGATTTGATGACAATCTGTGGCATAATTACCTGACGTTTTTTCTGATGATGAGTGAGAATCCGTTCAGTATCACTTGTGAAAAAACCGGGGCGGGGGACGGAAGTGTCAATACGCTCGTGGAAAACGATTTCCGTATTTTTAAGGCATTGTTTGATTATGATTTTGGGCCGGTCGAAAAAGCGACAGGGATCAGTTGTTTCAGTCAGATATCTGATTATAAAGCCATCCATAAAAAAGAACTGATGTACAATAAAAATGTCAGTGAAAAAGTCCGTTCACTCAGTAAAAAACTGGAGGAAGCAAAAGACGAAAAAGATTTTTTCCGTGAAGTGACGGGTTTTTACAGGGACTATGGTGTGGGAATGTTCGGACTGAATAAAGCGTTCCGTATAGAAGAAAAACCGCAGGGGGAAATCCGTTTCTGCCCGATCAACAATATGGAAACAGTGATGCTGGATGATCTGGTCGGTTATGAAATTCAGAAGAAAAAGCTGGTGGACAATACCGAGGCATTTGTCCAGGGAAAAAAGGCAAATAATGTACTTCTTTTCGGCGACAGCGGAACCGGCAAGTCCACAAGTATCAAGGCAATCGTCAACCAGTATTACAAAGACGGACTGCGCATGATTGAGATTTACAAGCACCAGTTCCAGTATCTTTCAGCGGTCATTGCAGCAGTAAAAAACCGTAATTACAAATTTATTATTTACATGGATGACCTGTCATTTGAGGAGCATGAAACAGAGTACAAATTCCTAAAGGCAGTTATTGAGGGCGGTGTGGAAACCAGACCGGAAAATATATTAATTTATGCCACTTCCAACCGCAGGCACCTGATTAAGGAAAGCTGGAATGACAGAAATGACCAGGATAACACGAATGACAGACACCATTCGGATACCGTAGAGGAAAAGCTTTCACTTGTAAACCGTTTTGGCGTTACCA
>CANOLA010000105.1 GCA_947566705.1 uncultured Lachnospiraceae bacterium
ACCAGTCCCAGATGCAGACGGAACTGACGGCACTGGCAACACAAATCAAACAGACGGAACAATCCCTGAAAACGGAGTTTCAGACACAGATTCAGCAGACGGAACAGAATTTAAGGAAAGAACTTCTCTCCGAAACCCAGAAAACAGAGCAGAATTTACGGTCTGAGTTTATATCCCAGATTCAGGTTCTCAGAACCGAATTACATACCGAAGTCCAGCAGACCGCGCAGATTTTAAGGGATGAGTTTCAGACACAGATTAATCAGTCTGAACAAAATCTGAGAAAAGAAATCCGCTCCAGCGAAAACCTGATACTTGAAGAAGTATCACGGGTTCATCATATTTTAGAAAGACATATGAATGACAAGACAAGGCACTCTGCATAAATGCATCTTCTGCCTGTTCAGGCGACAGGCAGAGTATTTTGAAACGCTTCCTTCCATATCCCTGCCAGACGTTCCACTGAATACGCAGCATTTGCCGGACTAGTTGAGGGGAGTTTTATAATTTCACGCTGGGTTACCGGATAAATATATCTCCGGTACAAATCATGGGCTTTTGTGCCATTTGCAAATATTTTCTGAATATCTGCCGTTTCCAGTATCCGTGAAATATCATTCGGCCTGACATCCCGTATACTCGCATCAGACGAACCTTCAATGGAACAGCTTGCAATTACATCCCACACTGCAACCTGGTGTGCAAGAAGCATTGCCTTTTTCTCTGAAATATTCTGCGGAAGCGGGCAGCCGAACACCTCTGAGAGCACACGCCAGAAACGGTTCTGCGGATGCCCGTAAAAAAACTGCTGCTCCCTGGATTTCACAGATGGAAACGAACCAAGGATCAGCACTTTCGATTTATCATTAAAAACAGGCTCTATATTATGTACCGGCATATTTTCTCCTTATTTCTTAATCCAGCCTGCTTTTCCCCGTTGCATAATCAAGGGAAATTCCAGGCTGAACATTATAGACGAATACGTGAAAACAGACCCCTTCCCCGTCATCCTCCACTGAATATGCTTCCATCCGGACTCCTTTTGCCAGAAGATTTTCACCTTCAAATACGGGAGTAACACGGTAAAGCACATGGTTTCCCGTTTCTTTTATGTAATCTGCCGTCTCATTCTCAAACGGAATCATGTTCTGGTTCATATAACGGGTTCCTGTAATCAGATTCTGTTTATTTGAATTTTCTGCCGTCAGCTGGTATCCAATCAGGTGGCAGCGGTTGTAAAGATACTTCCCTTCCACAGTGTCATATTTAACAGTATGCCATCCGCTTGGCTTTATATGACCGATGCTTCCCCTTTCCTCGTCCGGCATAAGTTCCTGCCCGACGCAGGAAAAAGCCTCCCCGCATCTGCCAAGGGAATCCAGTTCACTGTAATTTTCAAAAGATTCTTCGGTCAGATCATCATCTGTAAAATCCGGAGTGTTTCCCTCCAGAATAATATAGGGGTCTCCGGAATATTCAGGAATGGCAGATGCTTTAACGGATATTCCCCTTGTTTTTCCGGTATCAGGATATTGATTTTCTTCTTTTCCCGGTTGCCCGGACAAAAGCCGTGCAATAAAACAAATACAAAAGACCAGAAAAGCAAGATATGCCTTAAAATATTTTTTTGGGTGATTTCTAAAATTCCTTCCCGGCTTTTCCTTCATTTCTTCCTCCATGAGTCCGGTGTTTTCAGACTGTTACCCTTGTCCTTCAATTGTACCGCCGCAGAGAATATGGTCTTCCTGGTAAAACACTGCCGCCTGTCCAGGTGTCATTGCACGCTGTGCTTCATCAAACTCTGCCACCAGAGTCCCGTCCGGCTGCGGATGAAGGATACATGGCGCTCCGGCATGGGAATAACGTATTTTACCAGTTGTACGGACAGATTCGTGAATCGACGTTTCTGCCATATAGTTCACATTTCCCACCCGGCACAACCTGCCAAACAGTCCCTCAGCCTTACAAAGCACCACTTCATTGGTCTGCAAGCGGAGTTCCTTAACAAAAAGCGGAGTTTCCGCCGAAATTCCAAGCCCCTTACGCTGACCAATCGTGTAATGGATGATTCCCCGGTGCTGCCCCAGAACGCTTCCGGATTCATCCACAAAATTTCCCGGTTCACTGTTCATTCCTGTTTGGCTGGTAATAAATGCGGCATAATCGTGATCCGGTACAAAACAGATATCCTGACTGTCCTGCTTTGTGGCAACATGAACCCCGATTTTTTCTGCAAGCTTACGAATCTGCTGCTTATCGTATTCCCCAACCGGCATCAGGGTATGTGCCAACTGGTCCTGAGTCAGATTATAAAGTGCATAGGTCTGGTCCTTTGCCGCTGTAACAGAATTCTGAATACTGTAACGCCCGTTTGCAAGCCGGACAATGCGGGCATAATGTCCCGTTGCAATATAGTCCGCACCCGTCTCCATGGCGCGGCGGAGCAGGGATTCCCATTTTACATAACGGTTACAGGCAATACACGGATTTGGCGTACGGCCCTTTTGATATTCCGACACAAAATAATCAATAACAGCTTTCTTAAAATCCGCTTTAAAGTTCATTACATAATAGGGAATATCCAGACATTCCGCCACACGTCTGGCATCTTCAACAGCAGAAATGCCACAGCATCCGTCCTCTTTTTCCTTTGTGAATATATCTTCATCCTGCCAGATCTGCATGGTAACGCCCGTAACATCATACCCCTGTTCTTTGAGCAGATATGCTGCCACAGAAGAGTCCACCCCTCCTGACATTCCGACTACTACCTTTTTCTTCATAAAAATGCCGCCCCTATATCACGTAATTTCCATTTTTTTCACGCTGCCAGTCAACCAGATCCTGCAGCGTCGTTTGATCCACAACATTACTGACCGACTCATAAATTTTTTTCCACAGAATCATCGTTACGCAGGATTCCTGGCGGCTGCATCCAGCATCTGCAGATTCTTCGATGCAGGGCACAGGGGAAAGAGATCCTTCGGTCAGACGCAATATCATCCCTACTGTAATATCTTCCGGCCGCCTGCGCAACAGATAACCGCCCTGCGCACCGCGGATGCTTTTTACGTATCCGGCACGGTTTAATATAGAAATAATCTGTTCAAGATATTTATCCGAAATCCCCTGCCTTTGCGCCACACTTTTCAGGCTTACCGGTTCTTCCGATGCATTTACCGCCAGATCCAGCATCAGCCGGAGGGCATATCTTCCTTTTGTTGATATCTTCATTTATCCGTCCATCTCTTTGCTTAATTCCTATTAAATCAATATACATTCATGAACAATGTTTGTCAAGCATCCGTTGAGTTCTGCAAAAAGCTATGCTATACTTATCATACAGCTGTTTTACAACAGACTGCACGAAAACAGCTGTACTACAAATGACAAGAAAAAGGAGAGTTTTATGGCAAGGGGAAGTATTGGAAAAAATAACTGGGCACTGTTAATCATGATTCTGGCAGGTGTCGTTCTGGGCGGTCTGATTGGCCAGCTCGCATCGGGTGTATCTGCCTTAAGCTGGTTAAATTACGGCCAGACTTTCGGGCTGTCCAATCCGCTTGTGCTGGATTTCGGTATTCTGGTGCTGACTTTCGGTCTGACAATCAAGATAACAATTGCAGGAATCCTTGGAATCGTTCTTGCAATCATTATCTATCACTTTATATAATTATATCAGGACTTATTTATCCCAAAAAATCCATCAATTTCTGCAACTGCGCTTCCATCGTTTCACGTCCCATATAATACGCATTCAAAAGCCTTGTGCGGCTCCTTTCCACGGAATCCACTGCAATCGCTTTCGGCGGACGTATTACAAACAGTTCGCCGGATGCTTCACGCTCCAGAATATAGCGGATATTATCATTATACCGCATATGCCGGTTATCCATTGCCTCAATCATTTTTGGATATTTACGAAGTACAATTCTGGCAAACGGCATCATCCGGCTTTTTTGTTTCACATATCCTTCCGGCCTTGTAAGAATTACCACGTTACGGTCATAGCCCAGGTCTTCCATGTACTTTACCGGAACAGAATCCCCGATTCCGCCATCAAGCATCTCATATCCGTCCACACAGACTATTTTGGATACCAGGGGGAGTGACGCAGATGCTTTCATCCAGAGCAGACCTTTTTTATCGCAGGAATCCACACGTCTGTACAGCGGCTCCCCTGTATTGACATCCGTTGTCACCACATAAAATTCCATCGGGTTCGTCCGAAATTCTTCATAATCAAACGGATCCAGCTTATCCGGAACGTCATGGTAACAGAACTGCTCACCGAAAATATCCCCCGACAGCACCAGTGAACGAAATCCCGCATAGGTTGGCTTATTGCAGTATGCACAGTTGTAGCGAATCACACGTCCCGGCTGTCTTGCTTTATAGTTGCAGCCAAACACGGCTCCTGCCGACACGCCGATTGCGCCTTCAAACTCCACCCTGTGTTCCATCATAACATCGACGACGCCGGCAGTAAACATCCCGCGCATCGCTCCGCCTTCCATAATCAGTCCTCTTTTCATCTTAATACTAATATCCTTTCACTCCAGATTTTATAATATATATTAATTTTCTTTCTGTGGGATTTCAAGAGGTTTAAATAAACTTTTCAGAAAACCGAAACAATACTGCAGCAGATTCCGGAGTTCTTTTCTTCCCGGTATCTGCTGCAGACGCTACCGCATCACGACACTTTCCGTATTCTTAAGTTCAAAAGGCACAAGCTCATGTACCGCCTGCTGGTTTAAATCGATCATGCTTAAAAGAATTTCAACGCTGCGTCTTGCAATCTGTTCATATCCCTGACGGATGGTAACAATTTTGGGATTATAATAATCAGAAAGCTTTGTCCCGTCAAAGCCGATAATGGAGATATCCTCAGGTACGCGCAGCCCTGCATCAAGTATGGCCCGTACAGCACCAATTGCCATCACATCACCCATGGCAAACACTGCCGTTATGGGCAGCTTCTGCTCGAACAGATGGTTCATCGCCTGGTATGCACTGTCATAAGAGAAACGCGCGGTGGCATAGTATTTTTCTTCAAATGTATATCCGTATTTTTCAAAGCTTCTCTTACATCCCATTTTGCGGTGTCGGCTCGGAGTGGACATCTTCATATCTCCTCCAATAACCCCGATATGCCGGTGTCCGTGCTCAAAAAGGTAATCCACGGCCTTTTCCGCCGCCGCCACATCATCCGTGGATACGGAAGAAAGGTTGGAAAAGCCAAGCTCGTCCCCTTTTCCGGTTACAAGTACACATGGTACGTGTACCTGTTCAAATTCTTTCAGAAAATACTCATCATTATTTCCAAGAAACAGAATCCCGAGCGGTTTATGCTCCCTGCACATACGCAGTGCTTCCTGCACCTCATTGGAATCCTCATCCAGATAATGCACCCGGATGGTATAATCCGAGTCCTCAACTGTTTCCTGCACTGCCTCAATCAGGTTTGCAAAAAGCATATTGGATGTACCCTTTACCAGAATCAGAATACTCTGGCTGACTGTCTGTTTCAGATGCTTTGCATTATTGTTTGGCACAAACTGGCGTGCCTCTACAATCCCCATGATTTTTTCCCGGGTTTCCTGACTGACGTCCCTGCGACCGTTTAATACACGTGAGACTGTACTGACAGAATAACCTGCCTCCTTTGCAATATCTACTATTGTCATCCCTTTACTGCTCCTTCATCCCTGTTATGCCTGCCAGACATTTCCTTTTATACTACATTTTACACCAAAACACGGTAATAAAAAACTAAAATTTTTATTTAATTTTAAAAGCTACAGTATCTCTTCTTCACTACTCTGGTATTTGGAAAGCTCATTAACCAGTTCCTGCACCCTGTCAAGCAGTTCTTTAGCCCGTCCGGCTTCCGTCTGGTTCTGCAGACTAAGTTCCTCTACGGCACTTGCGCTTTCAGAAACGGCTTCACTTCCTGCTGATATCAGACCGATGTTTTCAATTATAGTATTATTGGAATTCACCAGGTTTTTGATTTTACCGTCAATGTCCCCCACGCTTAGTGCCAGCGTGTCAATATTATTCCGGATTTCTCCAAATCCGTCCGAAGCATCCTCTACCATCTTGTTCTGCTGGTTCATTGCATTAATGGATGACTGGACAATTTCTGTCGCATTATATGCATTTGTATTAAGTTCCTGCACAATACTGGCGATTTTTTCAGTTAAGGTCCTTGTTTCCTCTGACAGCTTCCGTATCTCCTCTGCCACAACTGCAAATCCCCTTCCGGCCTCTCCCGCCCTTGCACTTTCAATGGATGCATTCAGTGCAAGCAGATTGGTCTGGCTGGAAATGGAAAAAATTGTCTCCGTAATCTGCTGTACCTCTTTTGCTTTCTTCTGCAGTTCTTCCATTGACTCCATTACATTGACATTGGTTGAACTGATCACTTCCGCACCATCGCGAATCCTGTGAATAATATTCAGATTTTCTTCCACCATATGCGCGGAGCTGGCTGTTGATTCCACCATGCTTCTGGCATTCAGTGCAGTCTCCTGGATGGATTCACTGATCATCTCTGTCATTTCTGTCTGTTTCTGTATCCCCTCCGCAGTTGTCATTGTACTTACCGTAATTTCCTCAATTGAACTGTGTACCTTATTTGACGAGTCATTCAATCCATCTACAAGAAGGCTGGTTTTATCAACTTCAGATTTTATGGTTTCTGAAATACGGAAAATATCCTGTACCATCTCACCCTGCAGATCCCTCTCACCCTTTATGGCTTCTATCATGTCATAATTAAATTTCTGGGAAAGCACCGCTATCTGGTGTACAATAATGATTACTTCAAAATTTATTACCACACTGATTAACGTAATTTCGCTGCCACTTATCAGTTCTCCCCTGTACGCTAATATAAACACACGGATGATATTAGACAGCAGCACGGTAAGGAACATAATCTTCTCAAACTTTTTATCAAAGTACAAGATTGCCGCAAGCAGCAGCGGGTATATATAAAAAGGAACCATTACATTTTTTCCTGTAAGAACAAGATAAATCCATCCAACCAGAAAACTGCTTATAATAATATATCTCAGTTTTTCACTCTCTTTGTCCCTGTTGTAGGAAATCCAGTTGGCAAACACACCTGCAACTATCACCAGAATAGGAACAATTCCCATCATTCCGTAGGTTGACTTAACGATAAAAGCCTGTACTGCCAGACCGAAAACCAGAATAACTTCTATAAATGTAATACTTATAATTGTTGTCTGGTTTACCTTTCTGGTCCGGTTTTTATGGCGTGAGTATTTGTGCGCATCATTATTTACTTCTCTCATTTTTTCCATATATTTTCCCCCTTACAGTGCTTTTCACACTATCATCTGTTTATAAGTTTCGTCCTCAAAATACGCCAAATACATAAGCAGTATTATGTTTTTATTTTATAGGAAAGCCAAATTCGGTTCCTCCGCCAAAACAAGGTCTTTCCTATAAAATAAAAACAAGGAAATCCCCATCTTTCTGCTGCAGAATTAAGTAACAATGAACTGTAATGCTCCATACAAAATCCACAAAACAACAAAGAAGGAGATTTCCCTTGTCTAATCCTACATTTACTATCCCATCATACTGTTTCTGTAAAACCTGAATATATCAGCCTTTAACAGCTCCTGCCAGCACACCTTCGATGATGTATTTCTGGCAGATAATATAAAAGATGACAATTGGCAGAATTGAAAGTACCAGAACCGCCATCATGGCACCCCAGTCCACCTGACCGTGGCTCTGCTTTAAAAACTGTACCGCAATCGGAATTGTCTTGTATTTATTAATGTTCAGTACAAGACTTGGAAGAAGGTAGTCATTCCATACCCACATTGCCTCCAGAATTGCAACTGTTACCGTCGTAGGCTTTAAAATCGGGAATACCACCCGAAAATATGTCTGAATAGGATTACAGCCGTCAATCATTGCCGCTTCTTCTATTTCCAGTGAAATACTTTTTACAAACCCGGTAAACATAAATACCGCAAGTCCTGCACCAAATCCCAGATAGACCAGAAGGATTCCAACCGGATTGGAAAGCTTCAGCATATTTGCAAATTTGGACAGTGTAAACATCACCATCTGGAATGGTACAATCATGGAAAACAGACATAAGGTATACATAATCTTAGTCGTCCTGTTGTTCACACGTACAATGTACCATGCACACATGGAGCAGCAGAGAATAATCAGCAATACAGAACCAACTGTAATAAATAAGGAGTTTCCGAAGCAGGACCAGAAATTTGTCTGTTTCAGTCCGTTGGTATAGTTAAGCGTTCCGCAAAAAATTGTTTTTGCGCCCTCTATGAACGCATCCCATCCCTCAGAAATGCTCTTGGAACTAAACCCGAACGGATAACGGAAAATAAATGCCTTTCTCTTAAAAGAGTTCAAAAGTACAACAAGCATCGGGGAAATCCAGAGCAGGCAGATAATTCCAAACACTGCAGAAAGAACTCCTCCGTGTTTTGCCTGCCTGACTGTGCTTACCTCCGGCTTATTTTTTACCTTTTTCTTCTTTTCCATCAGCCCTGCACCTCCTTACTTGTAGTCAGTTTATTCTGTGCTACCGCAATAATTGCAACTAAAATAAAGAATATAACTGCTTTTGCCTGGCCAACACCCTGCCATCCGGTTGTACCATACATGGTGTCATAGATATTTAAGGCAAGCAGCTGGGACATTCTCCCCGGATTTCCTCCGGTAAGAGCCAGGTTCTGGTCAAACAATTTAAATCCGTTCGTAAGTGTTAAGAAAGAACAGATTGTAATTGTCGGCATCAGCATCGGAAGTGTTACGCTCTTTAAAAGCTGCCATGAATTTGCTCCGTCAATCTTTGCTGCCTCTATCAGTTCTCCCGGAATATTCTGAATACCTGCCACATAGATAATCATCATATATCCAATCTGCTGCCAGCATACTACAACAACCATTCCCCAGAACGCCGTCCACTGTGATGTTACAATTGTTTTGGAAAAGTTCTGTAAAATTGCGTTGAAAATCATCAGCCAGATATAACTTAATACAATTCCGCCAATCAGGTTTGGCAGGAAAAATACCGTACGGAATAAGTTTGTTCCCTTGATTCCCTTTGTCAGTGCCATACCAATGGCAAATGCCACAACGTTGATAATTATCATTGAAACAACGGTAAACAAGGCTGTATACCAGATAGAATGCAAAAATGATGTATCCAGTTTTCCATCTATCACAAAAATCTTTGTATAATTCTCCAGCCCCTTCCATTCCCAGTCAACTACGGTTGTAAATTTACAGAAGGAAAGAAAAATACCGTAAAGAAATGGTATGATGAATCCAATGGCAAATGCAATCATTGTTGGAAGTGCAAACAGTGGGAAATATCGTTTTATCGCCTTTTCCATAATTTATCCCTTTCTTTTTAACCTTTTTGAAACAAAAAGGGCGAGCATAGCTGTACTCACCCTTTTTTTTAACTGTCTGTTACTGCGCATTCTGCTGTTTCCAGTATTTAGCCCAGTTATCTACAAATGCAGTCTTTACATCATCCCATGAACCGTCACGCTCTGTATACTCTGTAAGCGGTGCAATGAAATCTGCTCTCCAGTCATCTACTGCAGGAGTTGCGTTAAAGCTCCATGCAACAGAAGTCTTGCCTGCTGCTGCATACTCATTTGCCTTTGCAGCAAATCCGTTCTTGGACACATAATCATCGGTAAATGTATCAAACGGCGCGCTCAGTCCCATTTTGTTTACGATTGCGTCACGTCCCTCATCGGAAGAAATAACCCATGATAAGAAATCAAGTGTTGCATCAATGTCTTCCTGTGAAGACTTTGCATTAACCGCCCAGTGGTTCTCTGTACCAACTGCCAGACCCTGGTTCTCATCATCAACACCAAAGTAAATCGGCATCATGTCAAGGTCATCTGTTGTTACGGTATAACCATTCTCATTGTCCGGGGCAAATGCAGAATACTCCCAGTCACCATTCTGATAGAAAACTGCTTCTCCAAGACCAAGCTCCTGCTCAGCATTTAAAGAACCGGAATCCAGTGTCTTCTTGTCTGCTGCAGATGTATTAACATACATATCCCAGACATTCTTGAAGTTGTCCATGTACTTGCCGCTGACTGTTTCCTGACCAGCTGTCAGGTCACATCCTGCATCCTTGAAATCATAGTACAGTGCAATACCTGCAAGGTGTCCTGAAAATCTCCAGTTGGAACCGGAATCCAGACCAGCAGAAGCAAATGCCTCTGTCAGCGAACTTCCGCATGCTTCATTTACTTCATCAATGCGGCTGTTAATATCTGTTGCAACTGCATTTAAAGTTTCAAAATTGTTAATCTCCTCTACGGAAGAAGCCTTTGCACCATCCATCTGGC
>CANOLA010000106.1 GCA_947566705.1 uncultured Lachnospiraceae bacterium
ATATTGCAAAATATGGCTGCTAAATATTGCGATATTTAACAGCCGAAGTAATATAATCTATCTTTTCCCGTTTATTTGACCTCTCCACAGACGTCCGTCTGTCGTATTCCAGTTTCCATTCCTTACTGTCTCTTGGCGGTATGTTAAAAATCCTCGGATTGTCCTTCTGCTGGATATGTACGGCTCTTCCGTATTTGGAATCTGAGCAGGGGTGTTCGCAGAAACAACCTTTCTTCCGGTCTGCAAGAGGACAGCGGTATTTTTCACGGTGTTTTGCTTTTTCCACACCATCGTGGTGCATACGTAAGCCCGTTTTACAGACAGGAACACCTTCTTCGTCTATCGTAAAGTCATCTTTGTATTTGAGGTGTCCCGTATTGCCGGGATTGAGGTCAATGAATGGTGTTATGCGGTTTGTTCTGCAGTATTCATAAAGCGGATAAGCATCATGGGCAGCGTCCAGCAGGAGTTTTTCAATATGAAATTCAGGAAGACAGGATTTCATAGCAAAAAAAGTATGCAGGAATGACAGCATATCATGCCGGGAAGCACGCTCCAGCATTGGAAAAATGGGAAGGTCGTTTTCGGAATCGGCAGCAACAAACATGTAGAGATAGCCGGTTAAAGAAATCGTAAAAAGTTCCGGCGCCGGGAGTGTCATCGGCAGGGAACCCACTGAGGATGGCAAACAAAGGAGTTATTTTAAGCAGCCTGCACCATTCGGTAATGGAATCTGCTTTCAGTACGACTGAGAGAAGACAGGAACGGAGCAGGCAGGAAGGGAAACGTGTGGCGGGTTTGCCAAGCAGGGAATAAAACTCCTGCATGACGGTATCCGTTTCAGAGAGATCAAGATACCAGAATTTCACAATGATATTCCATGTCTGTTTAGGGACAGCAAAGGAATCAGGGAATAAGTTTAGAAATTCAGATACGAAGGTATTCTGATAGGCGGCATGGCCGCCATAATTAATAGGTAACATAAAAATCGCCTCCAGTCAAAAAATGCTAACCGGCTGTGCCGGAATGAAAAGTGCTTTTTTAATTAAGAGGCGCGAAGCGATGCATTTTTTGACTGGTTTGAAAAGTGTTTTTGGCAAAAAAGTGGGGGAATTTTATAAAACCGGATTTGAGAGCCGCAGAAAATAAGGGCTGGAGAATCCGAGAGGCTATATTGTAATATTGGAGGGCAGTCCGAATAGGCAGGGTTCCTCCCATATGCTTGCAAAAGGAGCAGGCGAGGCCGGGCATGAGGTTGCATCAATCTCTGCCGCACACAGTAAAATCAGCCCATGCACGGGATGTGTTTCCTGCGGTTATAACGGGCCATGTGTGCAGAAGGATGACATGGAGCATATCCGGCTGGACATTCACCGCATTGGAAGCGCATTATCATACCCTTGTAAAATATCTGAACTTTCAGGATCAGGGCATGGTTTTGGGAAAAGGCTGCGGAACACCGTCCATGACGGCAGGCAGCAAATATATGGAGCAGGCATATAAGCTTGGCAAGGCACTAACCTGACATCAGCAGGAAAGGCTTCTGGACATATGAGAAAAGAAAGGACTGGTGAACAGAATGAAATATGTAAAACTCGGAACATCTGATTTGAACGTATCCCGCATCTGTATGGGATGTATGGGTTTTGGAGATGCGGCAAACGGCCAGCATTCCTGGACGCTTGACGAGAAGCATTCCCGTGAGATCATAAAGCGGGGGCTTGAACTTGGCGTCAATTTCTTTGATACGGCCATCGGATACCAGAGCGGAACCAGCGAGCAGTATGTGGGCAGGGCATTAAGGGATTTTGCAAAGCGGGACGAGGTGGTCGTGGCGACCAAATTCCTGCCGAGGACTCCTGCCGACATTGAGGCGGGAATCACGGGGCAGCAGCACATTGAGCGCATGGTAAACAAAAGCCTTGAAAACCTCGGTATGGATTATGTGGATTTATATATTTATCATATGTGGGATTACCAGACTCCGCTCTATGACATCATGGAAGGCTTAAATAATATCATTAAGGCGGGAAAGGCAAGGTATATCGGCATTTCCAACTGCTTTGCATGGCAGCTTGCGAAAGCGAACGCACTGGCGCAGCGGGAGGGATTTGCAAAATTTGTTTCCATTCAGGGGCACTACAATCTGATTTTCAGGGAGGAAGAAAGGGAGATGGCAAAGCTGTGTGCAGAGGATAACATCGCCATGACGCCTTACAGCGCACTGGCAGGCGGGCGTCTGTCGAAGGTTCCCGGAGAGACTTCAAAGCGCCTGGAAGAGGACAGTTATGCGAAACTCAAATATGATACGACCGCAGAGCAGGACGGCGTGGTTATCGGACGCGTTATGGAGCTTGCCGAAAAACACGGGGTATCCATGACAGAGGTTTCCCTTGCGTGGCTTTTGACAAAGGTGACGGCTCCGGTTGTCGGTGCAACAAAGCTGCACCATATTGAGGGAGCGGCGAAAGCAGTGGATTTGATTCTTTCGGAAGAGGAAACCGCATATCTGGAGGAACCTTATGTTCCCCATGCCCTTGTAGGCGTTATGGCACAGAATACTATGTCGGCGGCAAAAGAGAAGCACGTCTGGTCAACAGGGAACCAGAAAATATAGGAGGGTGAGCGATGGGCAAAAAAGAAAGTAAAGTAGAAGTCGGATGTCCAGCAATAGTTGATTCCTATACAAATTTTTGATAAAATACGGTCAGGAAAACTGTAAAACAGGAGTTGATAATATGACCAAGGAAAAACGGCTGTCAGACGATGTGGCTGATTCTATACTGTCCATGATTACGATAGAAAAAAGATTTAAAGCGGGCGATAAGCTTCCTAACGAAAATGAGTTATCCGAAGAACTCGGAGTCAGCCGGACAACACTAAGAGAAGCCATAAGAATTCTGGCTGCCGG
This sequence comes from uncultured Lachnospiraceae bacterium, assembly GCA_947566705.1. Taxonomy (GTDB): domain Bacteria; phylum Bacillota; class Clostridia; order Lachnospirales; family Lachnospiraceae; genus Roseburia. The sequence goes on from CANOLA010000106.1 coordinate 2,912, forward strand.
TAATGTGGTTGAGATTCAAAGGGGCAGAGGGACTTTTGTTAAAGAAAATTTTGAAGAAAACACTTTGGATGAGTTATCCGCTTTGACTTCAGTGAAAATGAATGCTGATGATTTATATGAGATGCGTCTGATTTTTGAGCCGGAGGCTGCCTATTATGCAACATTGCGTGCCACAGAAAGTGAACTGCAAAGAATCATATCAATTGGTGAAAATATAGAGCAGCTCATATTGGAAGATAAGGACAGGACTCTTGAAGAACAGGCTTTTCACCGTTCTATTGCAAAAGCAACCCACAATGATTTTATGAATCAGTTAATGCCGGTGATACAGGAAGCAATTGATAAGGGTGTAACCTTGTCCAAAAAAAAGAAAGTAGCAGCAGAGGATACGGTTACGGATCACAGAATACTTATGAATTTTATGAAAAGCAGAAATGCAGAGGGCGCAAGAAATGCTATGCGGATACATATTCTTCATGCGATAGAGCGGTTAGGGTTAGAAAAAACAGAATAAAATTTATTGGTTAAGAGAACATAAAAATGGCGTGGTCAGTTTTGACTGCGCCTTTTTTTGCTGTGTTTCAGCCCTAATGAAAAACTTTACAGAAAATAGAGCAGACAATATGCTTGACATAAGACAACATACATATTATAATAAAAAAACAAATCAGGGAGGTTATGAATATGCGAAGCGATAAAATCAAAAAAGGAATATCTGCGGCTCCGCAAAGAGCCCTGCTCCACGCATTAGGCGTAACAGAAAAGGAACTTGGAAAACCTTTTATAGGCATTGTTAGTTCCCATAATGAAATTGTGCCGGGGCATATGAATATTGATAAAATTACGGAAGCCGTTAAGCAGGGGGTTGCACAGGCCGGAGGAGTGCCATTTGTTTTTCCTGCCATTGCAGTATGCGATGGCATTGCAATGGGACATGAAGGCATGAAGTTTTCGCTGGTTACAAGAGAGCTGATTGCCGACTCCGCCGAGGCAATGGCAACAGCACATCCTTTTGACGGGCTGGTATTTATTCCGAATTGCGATAAGAATGTTCCAGGACTTTTGATGGCGGCTGCAAGACTTAATGTACCTTCTATATTTATTAGCGGCGGAGCAATGCTCGCAGGTGATTTTGAAAACAGGAAAATCAGCTACTCAAATATTTCCGAAGCTGTAAGCGAATATAAGAGCGGAAAAATTGATGCAGACACATTGCGTATGTATGAGAACTCCGCCTGTCCGACCTGCGGTTCCTGTTCGGGGATGTTTACGGCAAACAGTATGAACTGCCTTACAGAGGTTCTTGGAATGGCACTGAGTGGAAATGGTACCATTCCTGCTGTATATTCTGAAAGACTTCGTCTGGCAAAAGAAACAGGAATGCAAATCATGGAACTGGTTAAAAAAGGAATAAGGCCAAAGGATATCATGACGAAAGAGGCTTTTGAGAACGCACTTACAATTGATATGGCATTAGGGGGTTCAACGAACAGTTTACTTCATCTGCCGGCTATTGCACATGAATGTGACTTATGTTTAGATCTGGAAACGGCAAATAGTATTTCAGCAAAAACACCGAATATATGCCATCTTGTTCCGTCAGGAGAACATTACATGGAACAGCTGCATAAAGCAGGCGGCATTGCCGCTGTAATGCATGAAATTGACAAGGCAGGACTGTTGAATAAGGACTGCATTACCTGTAATGGAAAAACGACAGGGGAAAATATTTGCGGAAAAGAGATAAAAGACCATATGGTCATCAGAAGTATAGAAAACCCTTACAGCAAAGAAGGGGGCATTGCTGTTTTAAAAGGAAATCTGGCTCCGGACGGATGTGTAGTGAAACGGGCTGCTGTTGCAGAGAATATGATGAAACATAAAGGCAGAGCCAGGGTATTTGATGGGGAAGAACCAGCATTAAATGCAATTTATGCAGGAGAAATAAAAGCAGGAGATGTTGTTGTAATCAGGTATGAGGGGCCCAAAGGCGGACCAGGTATGCGTGAAATGTTAAATCCCACATCAGCTATTATGGGCAGCGGTTTCGGAGACAGCGTGGCGCTTATAACGGACGGCAGATTTTCCGGAGCCACCCGCGGAGCGGCGATTGGTCATGTATCGCCGGAGGCAGCAGCTGGGGGAAATATTGCTTTAATCCAGGATGGCGATAGGATAGAGATAGATATACCTGCAAATACAATTAACGTCCTGGTTTCAGATGAAGAGCTGGAAAGCAGGAGAAAAACCCTGGTTCCTTTTGAAAAACAAGTAAAAAAAGGATATTTGGCAAGGTATTCAAAACTGGTTACATCAGGCTCTAAAGGCGCAATACTGGAGTGACCTGCAGGAAGGAAGTGGTATCATTGGGAAGAAATTTGACTGATGAAAAAATGAACATAGAAAAACAATTTAATCTGATTGCAGAAGAATATGACAGCAACCGAAGAAAGTTTATTCCCTGCTTTGATGACTTTTATAGGAATACAACAGAATTTATTGCTTCCAATATAGAGGAGCCAAAGCAGATTATCGACCTGGGAGCGGGAACAGGTTTATTAACATATTTCTGGTATCAGCAATGTCCTGATTCCCAATATGTGCTTGTGGATATTGCAGATGAAATGCTGAATGTTGCCCGGAAAAGATTTGACGGTATTGAAAACATATCATATCAAACCGAAAATTATATCCACAAGCTCCCCGATATTCTTTTTGATGCTGTTATTTCAGCCTTATCCATTCATCATTTGGAAGATAAGGATAAGAAGAAACTGTTTTCAAGAATATATGACGGCCTGCCTGATGGAGGTTTATTCATAAACTATGACCAGTTTTGCGCAGGACAGCAGGAAATGAATCATTGGTTTGATTCATATTGGGAAAATAAATTGGCGGACAGCGGATTAATGGATAAAGATATAGAGTTATGGAAGGAGCGCAGAAAATTAGACAGGGAATGCACGGTCGAATGGGAAGTGGATATGTTAGAAAAGTGCAGGTTTAAAATTGTTAAATGCGTTTATTCCTGTCAGAAATTTTCTGTAATTGTTGCAATTAAATAATGTTTTCAAGAGTGTACAGTTGTAAAATCCAAATTGTCGAAAAATTGACTTTTCTCTGATACAATAATACCAGACAAATGTGAAAAGGAGTTGTTGTATGAAATATAAAATATTAATTATTGATGATGAGGAAATGATATTGTCGATGATGAAAAAGTGCCTGCAGGAAAAATTTTCTGTATATACAGCGGATAGTGCAAAAAGAGCATTAGAATTATTAACGGTGACACCTGACATTATATTACTGGATATTAATATGCCGGAAATGGACGGACTGGAATTATGCCAGCTTATTAGAGAACATATATCCTGTCCAATCATTTTCCTGACAGCAAGGGTGACAGAACAGGATGTAATAAAAGGTTTATCTGTCGGCGGAGATGATTATATAACAAAACCTTTTCGTATGGATGAATTATTGGCAAGAATTTCGGCACATTTACGACGTGAAAAAAGAAAAGGCACGGTGGCAAATCTAAAATTTGATGATAAACTGGTAATTGACTATAACAGCAGGGAAGTATTTTATGGAAAAGAACAGCTGGACTTTTCAAACAAAGAGTTTGAAATTATCAAATTTCTCTCCCGGAATGCAGGAATGGTTTTTGACAGGGATGCGATCTATGAAAAACTCTGGGGATATGATGGAGAAGGCGACAGCATTGTTGTAAAGGAACATATCCGTAAGATACGAAATAAGCTGCAGGTTTATACTGATAAAAATTATATTGAAACCGTATGGGGAGTTGGATATAAATGGGCAAAATAAGAGTAAAATCTCTCAAAATGTCTATGGCAGGAACATTTTTGATTACAATATGTTTGATTGGCGTGCTGTCCGGCATTACAGTTTTTCTGGCGAATCAGGCACAGCATGAAATACTGGAAAAACGCTCTGCAATTATTAGAAATCCCAAATTTACTGCAGATGAGACTACGGGTGGTTATATAATAGCTATTTCTGACAATCAAAATATCTGGGAGTGGCAGGAATTAAGTACTGGACAAAATATAATATATTATGGTACTTATGCTGCCATGATTGGATTACCTGTTTTTTATATTGTTGGCGGTATTGGAATGGCAACCATGGTGTATTACAGGAGGAAACTCCGGGTTCCTATTGTACAGTTACAGAATGGAATAAAGCGAATACAGGAAAATGACCTTGATTTTAGTATTGAATATCATGGCAGTGATGAATTAGGGCAGTTATGCAGCTCCATGGAAAAAATGCGTAAAGAGCTTTGTCAGAACAATAAAAAATTATGGAGAACTTTGGAGGAAAGGAAGTTACTGAATGTTTCCGTAGCACATGATTTAAGAACTCCAATTACCGTATTAAAAGGCTATTTGGATTTTCTGGAGAAAAATATTTCACAGGATAAACTAACAGAAGATTCGCTTATGGATACTCTTTTGTGTATGCAAGGGGCAGTCATACGGTTGGAGAATTATGTGGATTGTGTACGTGATATTGAAAGGCTTGAGAGTATTGAAATCAGACGGAAATCGGAAGATACAGAATTACTGATGAGTGAACTGGAACATAATACTGCCCAGCTGGAAAAAGATAAAAAGATTCTTTTTACAAGTAATATTTCATCAGCAATGGTTAATATAGATAAAAGCGTTCTTTTTAGAATTTTGGACAATCTGCTGCTTAATGCACTTAGATATGCAGAAAAGCAAATTGAGGCAGATATTACCCAAAATGAAGATACACTTACTGTTACAGTAAAAGATGATGGCAAAGGTTTTTCAGAAGTGGATTTAATGCAGGCAACTTTTTTGTTTTACAGCAATGATAAAGAAAAAGAACACTTTGGAATAGGACTTAGTATTTGCAGACTGCTCTGTGAAAAGCATGGCGGAACACTGTATCTTTCTAACAGGGATGAAAAAGGGGCATGCATTATTGCTGAAATAAAGCTTTTTTAGTGTCCTTTTCGGAAAATTGACCTTTATATATTAAAATCTCCTTACAACAAACGTAAGGAGGTTTTTTTATGGAAATTGTAATCAGTAATCTTTCAAAAAACTACGGAAAAAAGAAAGTCCTTGATAATGTATCATTAACTGTTTCTTCGGGAATGTATGGGCTTCTTGGACCAAACGGCTCAGGAAAAACGAGCCTGATGAGAATTTTGGCAACGCTTTTGGTACCAGACAGTGGTGAAGTTATGATAAACGGTGTTTCAATAAAAGACACAGCCAGAATCAGAGAACTTGTAGGATATCTGCCGCAGGATTTTTCAATTTACAGGAATATGAGTGTTTATGGTGCGATGGATTATCTTGGCCTGCTGTCCGGGATTCCGGATAAAACCAGAAAGGAAAGAATTATTACACTGCTTGAACAGGTTAACCTGAAAGAAAAGATGGGAACAAGGGTGAGAGCATTGTCCGGGGGAATGAAGCGCAGATTAGGCATTGCACAGGCATTACTTCACGAGCCGCAGGTTCTTGTTGCTGATGAACCGACTGCGGGACTTGACCCGGAGGAGAGGATACGCTTTCGCAATTTGCTGAGTGGGTTTGCAGATGAACGAATTGTTATATTTTCAACCCATATTGCTTCAGATATTGGGGCAGCCTGTGAAAATCTGGGGATATTGAATGAGGGCAGACTGATATTTAATGGAAGTACAGAAGAACTGGTACAGTACGGAGTGCTGTCAGACACGGTACCAGAAGAAAAGAACAAGGTTGAAAAGCCTGTTTTAGAAGATGGATATATGTATTTGTTACGCCATGTGAAAGGCGGTGACTGTTTATGAAGTTGTTTTGCAGAGAATGCAGAAGAACAGCTGCAGACATTATTTACTGGCTGTTTATTGCAATATTAGTTTTTAGCTGGTTTCAAAGCTTTCGTGGGGTAACGAAAACAGAGATTGACAGGACAAAGGGGATTTCTTCTGATTTTAGCATTGCTTTTGACCGTCCATTGCTAGCCGAACCTGAGGAAAATGATGAGTATTTTGGAAGTAAGACATCTGAGGACAATCCAAAAGCTATCATGACGGGTGTGACAAAATTACTGGTTATGGAATATAAAAATAACAGTTATGCAACTTATCCAATGGGGTATTACAAGGCAATCTCCCTGAATGCAAAAAATCAGTCCCGTGTACTGGAAATTTTGTGCAGAATTACCGGTCTGGCAGAAGAACAGATAAAAGATTTGCCGCAGGACTATTTTCCTGCTGCCACAGGAACAATTTTTTCCACCGGCAATATGACAACAGATAAAGATGGCAGTATAGTTTTTCAAAATGAAAATACGGCTGGAAATGATATAAAAGTTTTACAGAATGATAAGGCAAAAAAATTTGTACCACAGGTCAGTTATCAAGAATTCAATGCTTACATGCGTGAAATGGAAGATATGATTGGGGAAAAGGGCTCCGGGTATTCTAAAGAAATGATGATTACCTATTTTGGGATATCACAGATGACATTTGAGGAAGCGTATGCAGACTATAATCAGACAATCCAAAAAGACAAAGTAACAGGCGGTTTTGCCAGACTGTTTTGCGATTATATGGGATTGTCGTTAGGCTTGTATCCTGTATTTGTTGTTGTATTTATGTGGCTGAAAGACCGTACAGGCAATACAGCAGAACTAATATACTGCAGGCGTATATCATCTGTAAAATTAGTAGTTTCAAGGTATTTGGCAGACATAACGATGGTTTTAATTCCGGTTGTACTTTTAAGCTTGGAATCACTCATACCGCTGATATCTTTCGGGGCAGAAAACGGTCTTTCCATAGATTATTTTGCATTTATTAAGTATATTTTCTGGTGGCTGCTGCCAACGGTAATGATAGTATCTGCAACAGGTATTTTCTTCACACTGTTGACAGACTCACCCATTGCCATTGTTTTGCAGTTTCTCTGGTGGTTTATTGACAGGGGACTGACAGGCTTATCTGGCAATACAAAAATCACAACCCTGATGATAAGACATAATACATTGCGCGGCTGTGAAATCATACGGGACGGATTTGAAACAATTTGTATGAACAGATTACTGCTTGCAGGCCTTAGTATCATCTTTGTTATTCTGTCTGCATGGATTTTAGGACAGAAACGGAAAGGAAGAATAAATGCGGCAAATATCTATCGTAAATGCTTTGGACATATTCAGAATAAATTTTCATTTAGCCATACGAAATAATTTGTTTCTTGCGACTGGTTATCTGTTTATTATTCCCATAGTAAGAGGTATTGCAAATTTAGATGCTGTTCATTCGGCAGAATGTCTGAAAGAGTCCGTAACACTTATCGGAATAATTATTTTTGTTCCACTTAACGCTGCTGAACAGTCCAAAGCAATAAAGGAAGCGGTTTATACCAAGAAAGTCCGGCATTGGATAATATTGCTGGTACGGTT
>CANOLA010000107.1 GCA_947566705.1 uncultured Lachnospiraceae bacterium
AAATACTATGGGAGGAGATGTGGAGAGCGGGCTTGCCATTGCAGAGATGGTTGCATCCCTGTCGAAACCAACAGTGTCCCTTGTTTTAGGAGGAAGCCATTCCATTGGAGTGCCTCTTGCCGTGGCAACGGATTATTCGTTAATCGTTCAAAGCGGAACCATGGTGATTCATCCGGTCAGAATGAGTGGGACAGTCATTGGTGCAAAGCAGACCTATGACTATTTCAAACAGATGCAGGACAGAATCATTGGTTTCATTGCCTCCCACTGTAAGGTTACAAAAGACCGCGTGGAACAGATGATGATGAACACCCAGATGCTGACGAAGGACCTGGGAACGATACTGGTCGGGGAACAGGCTGTAGAGGAGGGACTGATTAATGCGGTCGGGGGAATTTCAGATGCATTTACTGCATTATACCGTTTGATTGAGGAAAAAAAGAAGGGATGACATTCAAATTAAAATATGGTAAAATATGTCTTATTAGGCAATACCCCTTGTGAGGTATTACAGATAGGAGTGTACCATGGCTACAACAAACCGTAAGTCTTCCGGCAGGAAGAAAAGACAGACAAAAAAAGAGCGGATGGCGGAAATGGAGCGGGCACAGGCATTTCGTACGGAAGTAATTTTGTGGATGATTGTAGCAGTTTCACTATTGCTTTTTATCAGTAATTTTGGATTTGGAGGTATGGTAGGCAGGGCGTTAAGTGATTTTCTGTTCGGGGTTTTCGGTCTGCCTGCTTATGTACTGCCGGTTGCACTGATTGCGGGCAGTTTTTTTGTTGTGTCCAACAAAGGCAATTTTTCTGCCTCCATTAAGCTTGCAGCCGCCATACTTTTTGTTCTTTTTTTATGTACTTTTATGGCGCTTGCGGCAGGAGGAAAGGAAATGCAGGCACCGCTTGATGCCTATACATACAGTGCTGACCGGCATGCCGGCGGCGGAATTCTTGGGGGAACAATTGCATTTTATATGGTGAAGGCCTTTGGTATTATGGGGTCATATATCATAGATATCATAGTTTTAATTGTTTCCATGGTACTGATAACCGAGAAATCTGCGTTAAAAGGCATGAAAAAGGGCGGACAGAAGGTGTATGAATCTGCCCGCGAGAATAACGAGAAATACCGGGAATACCGGGAATATAAATCAAAAGAACGAAGAATGGACCATAAGGTATCCGGTGTGTCAACCAACATAAAAATAGAAAAAAAGAAGCCGGAGCGCAGTAAATCTGATGAGATGGGCGAAATCCACATGGTGGAAACCAAAACGGAACAGCCCCTGCCGGAAATTGCTGGTAATTTTATACCGGATACATCTGTTAATCCCAGTGAGGCATTTTCCGAGATGCCGCCAGAGCCGGAGATTACTGGAATTGCGGAAATACCTGCGGATGAGCCAAAGAAACGAAAGACAAAGGCGTCTGCCGCGGAAACAGAACGGGAAACGGCGGATGTTGCAAAAGAGCTGGAAAACGCAAAGGCAAGGCCAAGCCAGAATTATGTGCTTCCAAAGGCAGAGCTTTTAAAGCCGGGAAACGGAAAGAAATCAGCAAATACCGAGCATTACCTGAGGGAAACTGCAAATAAACTCCAGCAGACGCTGCAGACTTTTGGGGTAAACGTAACTATTTCAAATATCAGCTGCGGACCGGCAGTAACCCGCTATGAACTCCAGCCGGAAATGGGAGTTAAGGTAAGTAAAATTGTCGGACTTGCCGATGATATTAAATTAAATCTCGCGGCTGCGGATATCAGAATCGAAGCGCCCATTCCGGGGAAGGCGGCAGTTGGAATCGAAGTGCCGAATAAAGAAAATGTCATGGTATCTTTCCGGGAACTGATTGAGTCTCCGGAATTTAAAAATTCAAAATCAAAAATCAGTTTTGCGGTAGGAAAAGACATTTCCGGCAAAACAATGGTAACGGATATTGCAAAGATGCCTCATCTTTTAATTGCAGGTGCGACCGGTTCCGGAAAATCCGTTTGTATTAATACAATTATTATGAGTATTCTTTATAAGGCAAGGCCGGATGAGGTCAAATTATTAATGATTGACCCAAAAGTGGTGGAGCTTAGTGTGTACAACGGGATTCCACACCTGATGATTCCGGTCGTGACAGACCCGAAAAAAGCATCGGGTGCGCTGCACTGGGCGGTTGCCGAAATGACAGAGCGCTATGAAAAGTTTGCCGAGGCAAATGTACGTGAAATCAACGGATATAATGCAAAAGTGGATTCCATTCAGGTTGGGGAGGGCGAGGAACGCCCACAGAAAATGCCGCAGATTGTAATTATTGTGGACGAGCTTGCAGACCTAATGATGGTTGCCTCCAATGATGTGGAGGAGGCAATCTGCCGTCTGGCACAGCTTGCAAGGGCGGCAGGTATCCATCTGGTGATTGCAACCCAGCGTCCGTCCGTAAATGTCATTACCGGACTGATAAAGGCAAACATGCCGAGCCGTATCGCATTTGCAGTAACATCGGGTGTGGATTCCAGAACGATTCTGGATATGAACGGTGCGGAAAAACTGCTGGGCAAAGGCGACATGCTCTTTAATCCGCAGGGAATTCCAAAGCCTGTCCGGGTGCAGGGAGCATTTGTTTCCGACCAGGAAGTATCGGATGTTGTGAATTTCATAACGGAGCATAACGGTCAGGCGGAATATAATGACAGCGTACAGCAGAAGATGGACAGTTTACAGTCGCAGGGAAATACGGCAGTTGCGATTTCAGATTCAGATTCTGCGGATGATGGAAGGGATTCTTATTTTTCCGAGGCTGCAAGGATTATTGTGGATAAGGAAAAGGCTTCGATTGGTATGTTACAGAGGTACTTAAAAGTAGGATTTAACCGTGCGGCACGAATTATGGACCAGCTGGAGGAAGCCGGAATTGTTGGTCCGGAGGAAGGTACAAAGCCGCGCAGGGTTCTGATGTCGCCAGAGGAATTTGAAAGCTATATGGCAGAAAACCCGTAGATGTGTCAGTTTTTCCCTATAAAACGGACATTCACGTAAAAGGAGGTAACGGTTATGAAAACAGATATTGAAATTGCACAGCAGGCAGAGCTTCTTCCCATTCAGGAGGTTGCGGCTTCCCTTGGAATCGGGGCAGAAGATCTGGAATTATATGGAAAATACAAGGCGAAGATTTCAGATGAACTGATGGAACGTATAAAAGACCGGCCGGATGGAAAACTGATTTTAGTGACGGCAATCAATCCAACGCCTGCCGGGGAAGGTAAAACGACCACCAGCGTCGGTCTTGGCGAGGCATTTGGAAAGATTGGGAAAAAAGCAGTAATTGCATTACGTGAGCCGTCACTGGGACCATGCTTTGGAATCAAAGGCGGCGCTGCAGGCGGCGGCTATGCACAGGTGGTGCCGATGGAGGATTTAAATCTGCATTTTACAGGGGATTTCCACGCAATTACTTCCGCCAATAATCTGCTTGCCGCCCTTCTGGACAACCACATCCAGCAGGGAAATGAACTTGGAATCGATCCAAGGCAGATTGTCTGGAAACGCTGTCTGGATATGAATGACCGTGTGCTGCGCAATGTGGTCGTCGGACTTGGAAACAAAATGGATGGTATGGTAAGGGAAGATCATTTTGTAATTACCGTGGCATCTGAAATTATGGCGATTTTATGTCTTGCCGAGGATATGGATGATTTAAAAAGACGTCTTGGACGCATTATTGCTGCATATACATTTGATGGTAAGCCTGTAACAGCGGAGGATTTGCAGGCGGTAGGTTCCATGGCGGCGCTTCTTAAGGATGCCATGAAGCCAAACTTAATCCAGACGCTGGAGCACACGCCGGCGCTTGTCCACGGCGGTCCGTTTGCCAATATCGCCCATGGCTGTAACAGTGTACGTGCCACACGGGCAGCGTTAAAGCTGGCAGATTATGTTGTAACAGAGGCCGGCTTCGGGGCAGATCTGGGTGCGGAGAAATTTTTTGATATCAAATGCCGCAAGGCAGGACTTGCGCCGGATGCAGTCGTTCTAGTGGCGACCATCCGTGCACTCAAGTACAATGGCGGTGTGGCAAAGGAAAATCTTTCGTCAGAAAATCTGGATGCATTAAAGGCAGGAATCGTCAATCTGGAAAAACATATTGAAAACCTGCAGAAATACGGTGTTCCGGTTGTGGTTACGTTAAATTCCTTTGTTTCCGATACAGATGCCGAAACTGCTTATGTGGAAGATTTCTGTAAGGAGCATGGCTGTGAATTCGCCCTTTCCGAAGTGTGGGAAAAGGGCGGTGAGGGCGGTATTGCGCTTGCAGAAAAAGTACTGGAAACACTTGAAAACAAAAATGGCAGTTTTAAGCTTCTGTATCAGGACAGTGCATCCCTTAAGGAAAAAATCGAGACTGTTGCAAAGGAGATTTACGGAGCAGATTCCGTGACATATTCTGCTGCGGCAGAGAAGGAGCTTGAGCGGATTACAGGACTTGGAATGGGAGATTTTCCTGTCTGCATGGCAAAAACGCAGTATTCCCTTTCGGATGATGCCGCAAAGCTCGGCCGGCCGGAAGGATTTAGTGTTCATGTGCGGGAGGTCTATGTATCAGCAGGTGCAGGATTTGTGGTTGCAGTCAACGGTTCCATTATGACTATGCCGGGACTTCCAAAGAAACCGGCAGCGCACAGGATTGATGTGATAAATGGTGAAATCACCGGATTGTTTTAGGAGGGATTATGGCAGAAATAATAGATGGAAAACAGATTTCGGCTCAGATAAAGGAAGAATTGAAACAGGAGGTGGCAGAGCTGTCAGCACAGGGAAGAGAGTGTTGTCTGGCAGTCATCCAGGTGGGAAATGATCCGGCATCCACTGTTTATGTCGGAAACAAGAAAAAGGCATGCGCATATATCGGAATTACGTCACAGGCATATGAACTTCCGGAAGAAACGACAGAAGAAGAGCTTCTCTCACTCATAGAAAAATTAAATCAGGATAAAACAGTTCATGGGATTCTTTGCCAGTTACCGCTTCCGGTACATATCAATGAAGACCGTGTGATTGCTGCAATTTCCCCGAAAAAAGACGTTGATGGTTTTCATCCGCAGAATGTGGGGGCGCTTGTGATCGGACAGAAAGGTTTTGTATCATGCACCCCGGCCGGGATTATCCAGCTGTTAAAGCGCAGCCGGATAGAGATTTCCGGAAAACACTGTGTGATTATTGGAAGAAGCAACATTGTGGGGAAACCGATGGCACTTCTGATGCTCAGGGAAAATGCCACAGTAACTGTCTGCCATTCCCGCACAGAAGGACTTGCCGATATCTGTAAGAGTGCGGATATTCTGATTGTGGCAATCGGAAAGCCGCGTTATATTGGTGCGGAGTACATCAAAGAAGGTGCAGTTGTGATTGATGTCGGAATCCACAGGGATGAAAATAATAAGCTTTGCGGGGATGTAAAATATGAGGAGGCTGCGTCTGCTGCATCCTTTATTACTCCGGTTCCGGGAGGAGTCGGACCGATGACTATCGCCATGCTGATGCACAACTGCGTAGAAGCAATGAAGCTTTATTCATAGAGCGCATTTTTCTTAAAAGAAATTATTCATAAAGGGGCAGTGGAAAGAGTATGAAATGCATTTACTGCGGAAATGAACTGGATGAGGGAGATCTTTTTTGTCCCAGATGCAAAAAGGCGGCGCAGATTGTGCCGGATTACAACGTATATGAAGATGACTATTTAAAACAGGTGCTAAAGGAGGAAAACAGACCGAAAAAGAAGCGGGAGACAAAGCATGTGGCAGTTCAGGAGCCGGATGCTGACAGACGAAAGCAGCAGAAGAAAAAACAGATGAAAATAATTGGAGCAGTAGCAGGCACGGCATTTGTACTTGTTCTTGCACTTCTTGTCCTTGCTGCTGCGGTGCGCTCCAATCATGCAAATTCGGTTTCCTACCAGCTTACCCAGGCAGAGAAGGCTTATGCAAAAGGAAACCGCAAGGAAGCGCTGGCTTATTATGAAAGGGCTCTGGAACTTGATCCGGGCAATAATGAGATTCGTTTAAAGCTTGCAGAACTGTATATGGAGCTGGAGCAGGAAAAAGATGCAGAAAAACTGTGTAAGCTTATCATCAGGGATGATAAAGCAAACCGCAGGGCATGCAAAATCCTGATCGGGATATATGACGGGGATGAGGATCTGGATGCGATTCTTTCGCTGTATGACAGGGTGGATGAAAGTCTTTACCAGCTGTTTGACAACTATATGGTGGTTCCGCCGGAATTCGGGCTGGATTCAGGCACATATGAAACAGCACAGACACTGGTACTGCAGGCAGTAAAGGATTACCAGATTTATTATACACTGGACGGGACAGATCCTGTCACTGGCGGAATGCGGTATGACAGACCGTTAGTACTGGATGAAAACGGAAAGACCTACCGTGTGCGTGCCGTCTGCAGGAATGAAAGGAATATATACAGTGAAGCAAAAGAGCGGTCGTACACCATTAAGATTCCATCCCCGGATATGCCGATTGTTACTCCGGATGGAGGGGATTTCGGGGTAAAAACCTCTGTTTCCATCACAGTTCCTGACGGATGCAGTGCATATTACACATGGGACGGCTCAACTCCGAACAGATACAGTAACCATTATACGCATCCGATTACCGTTCCGGAAGGAAACAATATTTTAACTGTTATTATTATTGATAATACAACAAATTTAAGCTCTGACCTTTACAGGGGAAGGTTTGTATATTATGAGAGTAATCCGGAAGAAGATGAACAGCAGGATGCTGAATAGTCTGACCCGGCAGACGGAAAGGGAAACAAGGTTTCCCTTTCTGCAGAAATGAGGCATTAATCTTCAATAAATTCAATTCCGTCTTCTGACATATGCTGGATGCGGACAACGGAGAAAACATCAAAACCCTGGGAAACGAGTTTTTCACGGCCTGGCTGAAATGATTTTTCTATCAGTACGCCGATTCCCGCAATTGTTGCATGGGCTTTCCGAAGCAGACGGATGGCGCCGGTGGCAGCTTCCCCGTTGGCGAGAAAATCATCAATGATAAGCACATGGTCTTCTTCACTGATGAGACTGGCAGAAACTGTCAGTTCATAGCTGATTTCCTTGGTATAGGAAATAATCTGGGTATGGAACAGGTTGTCATTTAATATGCTGGACGGCTGTTTTTTCAGGATAATCAGCGGAAGTTCCATGCATCTGGCGGTCATCAGTGCCGGAGCAATCCCGGAGCTTTCAATAGTTGCGATTTTTGTAATGCCGTGGTTCTTAAAGTGCTCTGCAAATGCTTCGCCGATGTGTTCCATGAGCAGCGGATCAACCTGATGGTTAATGAAACTGTCAACCTTTAATATATCCTGGTTTACGACTATACCCTCTTTTTTGATTCGTTCCTGTAATTCTTTCAAAGCCTTTACCTCTCTTGTTTATGTATTTTGAAACTTTTGACTGTATACAGCTATTATAACATTTTATCCATGAAAATTACAATTGTATGTGTAGGAAAGATAAAAGAAAAATTTTATACGGATGCAGTGGCAGAATATAAAATAAGACTCGGCAGATACTGCAGTCTTGAAATTGCAGAAGTTTCGGATGAAAAAACAACGGAAGCCGGGGAAAATGAAAATACCATTGTGAAAAACCGGGAAGGGGAGCGGATTCTGAAAAAAATCCGTGATGACGGCTATGTGATTGCGCTTGCAATTGACGGTGTTTCCCTTGATTCGGTGGAACTGTCGGAGAAAATTGCGGGACTGGGAGTTCATGGGACAAGCCATATATATTTTGTAATCGGAGGTTCTCTTGGACTTTCCGATGCAGTTTTACAGAGGGCTGATTATAAGCTCAGCTTCTCGCGTATGACATTTCCCCACCAGCTGATGCGCGTGATTCTGTTAGAGCAGGTTTACCGTTCTTACCGGATAATGAATCATGAGCCATATCACAAGTGAGGGCGAAGTTTTGAGGAAGTGCAGAAGATTCATGGAAAAAGTATATTTGTACAAAGGCTATAGATTGATAGGATAGAAAAAAAGGATTAGTAGAATAAAAAACAAATGATAAAGGGGGATGTGTAAATGGATGAGAAACTGAGGAACATGACTTCTATATATATAACAAAAGGGGATGAAATGCTATTGCTTTTCCGACAGTGCGGCCGTGTTGTGAGCGATACATGGGTTGGGGCTGCGGGAGGCCATTTTGAGGAGAATGAACTAAACGATCCAAGAGCATGCGTATTGAGAGAACTGAAAGAAGAATTAGGAATAAGTGAAAGCGGTATCAGGAATCTGTTGCTGCGGTATGTTACTTTGCGGAGAATGAAAGGAGAAATTCGGCAGAATTACTATTTTTTTGGGGAACTGGATAATGAGGTGGGTGATTACATTGTGTCAACGGAAGGGATAAGCAGGTGGTTTACATTTTCGGAGTTATCGGCATTGGAAATGCCGTATACCGCTAAATTTGTTGTGGAGCATTATCTGAGGATTGGACGAAGAACGAATGATATGTATGTAGGCGTGGCTGATGGGAAACGAGTTGATTTTACAGAACTGCCGGAATACGAATAAAAAGAGGTGCAGTTCTGAATGCATTCTGGATGCTGCAAGACCTTACTCGTCAAAATAGTCAAAATAGCAGGTTCTGTTCGTATTGTAATTGGCCGGAAGACTGTGTATAATAGGAGTAGAAGATAGCAAGGCTATGGGATATATAGAGTTTCTGGCAGTCATTTACGGGAAGAAAGCAGGGAAAGCTATGGATAATATAGAGGAAAAGCAGACAAAATGGGAAGAATTAAGCATATCCAATGATTTCCTGTTTGGAAAGGTCATGCAGAATCCCAAACTGTGCAAAGAGTTATTGCAGAGGATTCTCCCGGATTTGAACATTGAACGCATTGAATATCCCGAATTACAGAAAAGTATCAACATGGATATGGATGCCCGCAGTGTGAGGCTGGATGTGTATGTAAAAGATGAGAAAGAAGTTGTTTACGACATAGAAATGCAGGTAAGCCATACAAAGGAACTTCCTAAG
Source organism: uncultured Lachnospiraceae bacterium (assembly GCA_947566705.1). Lineage (GTDB taxonomy): Bacteria > Bacillota > Clostridia > Lachnospirales > Lachnospiraceae > Roseburia. The sequence continues at coordinate 9,064 of CANOLA010000107.1, forward strand.
AGAAGCCGGTATTATCAGAGTATGATTGACCTGCAGCTTATTGATAAAGGGCAGTTTTATGATGAGTTAAAGCGAAGCTATGTTATATTTATCTGTCCATTCGATTTATATGGGAAAGGACGGCATATTTATACCTTTGAAAATATCTGTAAAGAAGACGGCAGCATTTCTATGGGTGATGAGGCGGTAAAGATATTTCTCAATGCAAAAGGAACTCTGGATGATGTGAGTGATGAATTAAAGGCGTTCCTTGATTATGTGGCAGGGAAGAAGCCGAAGGATGCCTATGTGGAGAGGTTGGAAGAAGCTGTAAAAGAGGCCAAGAAGAATAGAGAATGGAGGCATGAGTATATGACGTTGTTGATGAGAGACCAGGAGAATGTGAAAATTGGTGAAATACGTGGAGAAGAAAAAATGCTTTTGTTAATGGAAAGGCTGATAGAAGATAAGCGTTTTGATGATATTGCCAGAATAAAGGCGGATAAAGGTTATCGTCAGAAACTTTATTTGGAGTATCATATCATTTAAAAGCAGAGCATCATAGGGCGCAAAATTTTTAAGATTTTCTGTCCCTAATAATATTACAAGATTTTTCGCATTTAGGTAGTGTCTGCTGATTAGGTCTAAAACTCTTAATTTTACTGATTTTTATCCCGATTTCTGATATAATATTTGCAAGGGTTTTGATAGAACAAGACCTTTTTCCTTACAGATTTTTAGAAAATTTCATAGATAAAGGGGTTAAAAATATGTATAAACCGATTGATAAGCTGCAGCATTCGTTTCTGGATTTCAACCAGCCCGATGGGGCTTCACATGAATCCAGACAACCGCTGGATCAAAATGGCTGACTGTATCCCATGGGATGAATTTGAAACAAACTATGCCGGGCTGTTTTCAAGCGATACCGGCAATGTTGCCAAACCGCTTCGTATGGCACTGGGGGCATTGATTATCCAAACCAAGTTCCAGTTTTCTGACCGTGAATTCGTGGAACAGATTACGCAAACGCATCTCTGCTGAAATGCTGATGGAAGTAAATGAGTATCTTCTTGCCCATAAAGATGATGACAGCAATACACCACCATCTTCTGGAAACTCCGATGATAATGACGCTTTATAAAGAAGACACAAACAAAGGGACACGCACCGGCAAATATCCGTTATCCCCAGGATATTTCACTCCTGAATGAGGCAAGGG